>NZ_JBIMKV010000025.1:0-46118 GCF_051860985.1 Nevskia sp.
ATGGTGCAGGTGGCGACCTGGATCGCCGACATCGTCGACGCGATGGCGGCCGGCAGCGACCTCGACGGCGTGATCGCTCGGGTCAGCGCCGACGTGGCGAAGCTGACCGCCCGCTTCCCGGTCTACACCGCCGCGCGCAAGGCGGCGGCCTAGGCGATGCCGGCGGCGCAGCGCGGCGGCCGGTCTCCGACGCTCTGAGGCGGCGGCCGTGCAATGCCCGTTCTGCAAGACGCCGGACACCCGGGTCATCGACTCGCGCTTGTTCGAGGACGGCACCCAGGTCCGCCGGCGTCGAGAATGCCCGCAGTGCGACGCCCGCTTCACGACCTTCGAGCGCGCCCAGTTGCAAATGCCGTATGTGCTCAAGCGCAGCGGCACGCCGGAGCCGTTCGACGAGGACAAGCTGCGGCGTGGCATCGAGCACGCGATCTTCAAGCGGCCGGTGCTGCCGGAAAAGGTCGACCACGCGATCGAGAACGTCATGCGCCGTGTGCGCGCCGTCAGCGAGCGCGAAGTGCCGTCGATGCGGATCGGCGAATGGGTGATGGACGAACTGCGCGATCTCGACCATGTGGCCTACGTCCGCTTCGCGTCGATCTACCGCGCGTTTTCCGACGTCAATGCTTTCCGCGAGGAAATCAATCGCCTCGAACAGCTGCCGACGCCGGAAGCCCGGCGCAGCCAGATGCTGCTGATCGAGACCGATCAGGCAGCCGCTGCGGCTGCCGCCCAGACGGCGCCGGCGCAACGGCTGGCGGCCGAACACGACAAGCCCGCCAAAGCCACCAAGCGGGTCAAGTGAGCGCTCCTGATCCGTCGTACATGCGCCGCGCGCTGGCGCTCGCGGCACGCGGCAAGTGCACCACCCAGCCCAATCCGAGAGTCGGCTGCGTGCTGGTGCGCGACGGCGAGGTCGTCGGCGAAGGCTGGCACCAGCGAGCCGGCGAACCGCATGCCGAAGTGTTCGCGCTGCGCATGGCCGGCGAGCGCGCCCGTGGCGCCGATGCCTATGTGACCCTGGAGCCCTGCGCCCACCACGGCCGCACGCCGCCCTGCGCCGATGCCCTGATCGCCGCCGGTGTCGGCCGGGTGTTCGCCGCCGTCGGCGACCCCTTCGAGCAGGTCGCCGGCGCCGGTTTCGCGAAGCTGCGCGCGGCCGGCATCCCCTGCCAATCCGGGTTGCTGGAAGCCGAGGCGCGCGCCTTGAGCCGTGGCTTCCTGTCGCGCATCGAGCGCCGGCGGCCGTTCGTCACGCTGAAGCTGGCGATGAGCCTCGACGGCCGTACCGCGATGGCCAGTGGCGAAAGCCGCTGGATCACCAGCGCCGAGTCGCGCGCCGACGTGCACCGCCTGCGCGCCGAAGCCGGCGCCGTGCTGACCAGCAGCGACACCGTGCTGGCGGATGAGCCCGAACTCAGCGTCCGTCTGCCGCAGGCCGACGCGGAAGGCTGGCGCCAGCCGGACCGCATCGTGCTCGACAGCCGTGGCCGGGTGCCGGCATCGGCACGGGTCTGGCACGGCGCCGCGCGACGGTTCTGGCTGACCGCAGCGGCCGTGCAGGCGCCGGCCGGCGTCGAGGTCGCCACCGTGCCGCTCGAGGCCGACGATCGCCTGTCGCTGCCGGCGGCGCTGGCCTGGCTCGCCACGCGCGACGTCAACGAAGTGCTGGCGGAATGCGGGCCGAAGCTGGCCGGCAGCCTGCTGCGCGCCGGGCTGGTCGATGAACTGGTGGTCTACGCGGCGCCGAAGCTGCTCGGCAGCGCGGCGCGCGGGCTGGCCGAACTGCCCGGCCTGGAGCGGCTGGCCGACCACATCGCGCTGCAATTCACCTCGGCCGAACTGCTCGGCCCCGATCTCAAAATCACCGCCCGCATCGCGGGCAGGAATGGCTAGCCATGTTTACCGGAATCGTCGAAGCGCTCGGGCGCATCGATCGCATCGAAGCCGTCGGCGGCGACGTCCGCCTGACCATCGCTACCGATGGCGGCTATCTCGACGGCGTCAATCTGGGCGATTCGATCGCCAGCAACGGCGTCTGCCTGACCGCCGTGGCGCTGCCGCCGAAGGCCTTCGTCGCCGATGTCTCGGTGGAAACGCTGGATGCCACCACCGCCCGCCGCTGGCAGGTCGGCACCCGGCTGAATCTGGAACGGGCGCTGACGCCGCACAAGCCGCTCGGTGGCCACATGATGTCCGGTCATGTCGATGGTGTCGGCCATCTGGTCGACAAGCACGTCGATGCCCGCTCGTGGCGGCTGGGCTTCGAAGCGCCGCCGGCGATCGCCCGCTACATCGCCCGCAAGGGCTCGGTGGCGATCGACGGAGTAAGCTTGACGGTCAACGCGGTCGACAAGTGCCGGTTCGAGGTCAACATCGTGCCGCATACCTGGGAAAACACGACGCTCGGCGGCCTGTCCCCCGGCGATGCGGTGAACCTCGAAGTCGACCTGATCGCCCGCTACCTCGAACGCCTGCTGGAGGCCCGCAGTGAGTCCGCATCATGAGTAAGGTCCAGCCGATCGCCGACGCGCGGGGCCGTGGCCTCGATTCGACCGAGGAGATCATCGCCGACATCAAGGCCGGCAAGATGGTCGTCATCATGGATGACGAGGATCGCGAGAACGAAGGCGATCTGATCATGGCCGCCGTGCACTGCCGGCCGGAAGACATCAACTTCATGGCCCGCTACGGTCGCGGCCTGATCTGCCTGACCCTGACTGCCGACCGCTGCCGCCAGCTGCGCCTGCCGCCGATGGTGGCCTATGGCGATGACCTGCATCAGACCGCGTTCACGGTGTCGATCGAGGCGTCCCAGGGCGTCACCACCGGCATTTCGGCGCACGACCGCGCGGTCACCGTGCGGGCGGCAGTGAAGGCCGATGCGCGCCCCGAAGACCTGGTCCAGCCCGGCCACATCTTCCCGCTGATGGCGCAGCCGGGCGGCGTGCTGACCCGCGCCGGCCATACCGAGGCGGGCTGCGACCTGGCCCGTCTGGCCGGACTGGAGCCGGCGTCGGTGATCGTCGAGATCCTCAACGACGACGGCACGATGGCACGCCGGCCGGATCTGGAAGTGTTCGCCCGCGAGCACAATCTCAAGATCGGCACCATCGCCGACCTGATCCGCTACCGCCTGCACAACGAGCACACCATCGAGCGGGTCGCCGAAACCACGGTGCGCACCGAGTTCGGTGATTTCCGGCTGGTGACCTACCAGGACGCGGTCGAGAACACCCTGCATCTGGCGCTGGTGCGTGGCAACGTCGAGGCCGATCGGCCGACGCTGGTCCGGGTCCATGTCGGCAACATCCTGTCCGACGTGCTGTGCGTCGAGCACCCGGATTTCTCCTGGCCGCTGCGCAAGGCGCTGCAGCGGGTGGCCGAGGAAGGCAGCGGCGTCGTCGTGCTGCTGCGCAAGACTGCATCGCCGCGCGATCTGGTCAAGCAGATCCTGGCGCTATCGACGCCGCACGCCACGCCCGCCAGCCCGGCGGCGGCGAGCAGCGACGACGCCCAGAGCCTGCGCACCTACGGTATTGGCGCGCAGATCCTGATCGACCTCGGCGTGCGCCGGATGCGCGTGCTGTCCGGCTCGTCGTACCGCATGCAGGCGCTGTCCGGCTTCGGCCTGGAAGTCGTCGAATACGTTCACACCCAGTAAATCATTCATCAGAGCCATTACGTGCCGAAAGCCGCCCCGAAGAAGTCGCCGTCCGCCGCCGCCCCGAGCGCGCACAAGAGCGGTTATGCCGCCCCGCCGAAGCCGGAGAAGGGCCGCTTCCGCCACAAGCGGATCGCCATCATCAAGACGCGCTGGAATGTCGAGATCGTCGATGCGCTGACCGAGGGTGTCGTCAAGTGCCTGAAGGACTGGGGCGTGGCGCCGGCCAACGTCCGGCACTTCCATGCGCCGGGCGCCTTCGAGCTGCCGCTGGCGGTGTCGGCGCTGATGGACAGCGACCAGTTCGATGGCGTGGTGGCGCTTGGTGCGGTGATCCGCGGCGACACGCCGCACTTCGATTTCGTGGCCGGCGAATGCTCGCGCGGCCTGCGCGAGGCCTCGCAGATCTACAAGACCGCGCTCGGCTTCGGCGTGCTGACGGTGAACACCGCCGAGCAGGCTTTCGAACGCTGCAAACCGGGCAAGACCAACAAGGGCTACGAGGCGGCAGCCGCGATGCTGGAAATGATCGCGCTGCTGGATGAAGTCGGTGGCTGAGCCGGGTAGCCCGCAGGCCGGGCAGGGCGTTCATCCGACCAGCCGTCGCGGCCTCGCCCGCCGGCTGACCGTGCAGGCGCTGTACCAGTGGATTCTCAACCAGACCGCGCCGGACACGCTGATCAAGGAGTTCCGCGAGATGCCGGACGGCTTCGGCCGCGCCGATCCGCAGTACTTCGGCGAGCTGCTGCACGGCACCGTCAACGAGGCGGCGGTGCTGACCACCCAGATCGTGCCGCACCTCGACCGGCCGCTGAACCAGCTCGACCCGGTGGAGTACTCGGTGCTGCTGATGGGCGCGTTCGAGCTGAACCACCGGCCGGAAGTGCCGTACCGCGTGGTCGTCAACGAGGCGGTGAATCTCGCCAAGGTGTTCGGCGCCGAGGACGGCTACAAGTTCGTCAACGGCGTGCTCGACAAGATCGCCCGCCAGACGCGGGTGCACGAGATCAACGCCGCCGGTTGAGCGATGGATGAGTTCGCACTCATCCGCCGCCATTTTTCCGGCCTGACGCCGGCCGGCGCGCCGGGCGTCCGGCTGGGCATCGGCGACGATGCGGCGATCCTCGCGCCGCCGCCCGGCCACGAGCTGCTGATGACCAGCGACACCCTGGTGGCCGGCCGCCATTTCCCGCTGCAGACCGCCGCAGCCGACATTGGCTGGAAGGCGCTGGCGGTCAACCTGTCGGACCTCGCCGCTATGGGTGCCAAGCCGCTGTGGTGTCTGCTGGCGCTGACCCTGCCGGCTTCGGATGACGGCTGGCTGGCCGGCTTCACCGAAGGCTTCGCGGCGCTGGCGCAGGCGCACGGTATCGCGCTGGTCGGGGGCGACACCACGCGCGGCGCGCTTTCGATCACCGTCACCGCCGTTGGCAGCGCACCGGCCGGCACGGCGCTGCGGCGCTCGGGCGCGCGGGTCGGCGATGTCGTCTGTGTCACCGGCACGCTTGGCGATGCCGCACTCGGCCTGCGGCGGCTGGCGCCGGCCGCGCCGTCGGCCTGCGCCCAGACCGTCCACGACATCGCCGCGCTGCGCGCGCGGCTGGACCGTCCGACGCCGAGAGTGGCCGCCGGGCTTGCGCTGCGCGGCCTGGCGACGGCAGCGATCGATCTGTCCGACGGCCTGGCCGGCGATCTCGGCCACCTGCTGGCCGCCAGCGGCGTCGGCGCCGTGATCGACGCCGACCTTCTGCCGATGTCGAACGCTTTCGCCCAGCAGGCCGAGGACGACCAGCGGCTGGCCTTGCAGGCGGCCGGTGGCGACGACTACGAACTCTGCGTCTGCCTGCCGCCGGCGCAACTCGCGGAGGCGCAGGCGGCGGTGGCCGCCAGCGGCTGCCGGCTGACCGTGATCGGCTGCATCGATGACCTTCCTGGCCTGCGCTGGCAGCGCGCGGGGCAGGTGATCGCCGGTCCGCAGCACGGCTATCGGCATTTCGAGTCGGCCGCCGCCCATGGCTGAGCCGGGCCTGATCGGCGTCTTCGATTCCGGGCTCGGCGGCCTGTCGGTGCTGCGCGAGATCGTGGCCCGGCGGCCGGCGCTGTCGACGTTCTATGTCGCCGATTCCGGCCATTGTCCGTACGGCAACAAGCCGGCCGACCAGATCATCGCCCGCGCCGATGCGATCACCGAGTTCCTGCTGGGGCAGGGCGCGCAGCTGATCGTCGTGGCCTGCAACACGGCGACCATCGCGGCGGTGGAATACCTGCGCGCCAATTACTCGGTGCCGTTCGTTGGCATGGAGCCGGCGGTGAAGCCGGCGGTGGCGGCCACCCGTTCCGGCGTGATCGGCGTGCTGGCCACCGGCGCGGCGCTGGCCGGCGACAAGCTGCATCGGCTGATCGACCGGCATCGCGGCACCGTCCGGGTGATCACCCAGCCGTGCCCGGGGCTGGTCGAGCAGGTCGAGCGCGGCGATCTCGATGGCCCGCAGACCCGCGCACTGCTGGCGCGTTACGCGCAGCCGCTGGTCGCCGCCGGTGCCGACGTGCTGGTGCTGGGCTGCACGCATTACCCTTTCCTGCGCGCGACGCTGGCGGACCTCGTCGGGCCGGGGGTGACCCTGCTGGATACTGGCGAGGCGGTGGCGCGGCGGGTCGACAGCCTGCTGCCTGCCGCGCCGCCGCCTGCCTCGGCCAGCGGGCTGCAGCCTGCTGCCCGCCGCTGGTACACCAGTGGCGATCCGGGGCAGATCAGCGCCGTCGGCAGTCGACTGTGGGGTGCGCCACTGGCGGCGCAGCCATTGGGTAGCTGAGCACAATGCAGTACCGTTGCGCGCTTCCGTTTCGCAGGCGGCGGGGACCGCGCCTGTTGTTGTGCCTCCAGACCGCGCGCCGTTGATGGACCCGCGCGGCATCACCAGAACTGTTCAGGGGTAGGGCGTGAAATCTTTGCAAGTGATCTTCGCCGCGTCGATCGTGGCCATGTTGGTGGCCTGCAACGGCAGTTCGGCGGTCGACGTGGGACCCGGGCCAGGTCCGGGGCCGGGCCCAGGTCCAACCCCGAGCCCAGGGCCGACGCCGGGACCGGAGCCGACGGTGACCATCGATCCGGTCAGCGGCTTCCTCAACACCAGCACGCCGATTGCGCAGCAGAACACCACTTCCGGCTTTGCCCCGATCCGCATCGCGGTCGGCACGACGGCGACCTCGCAGACGATCACCGTTGCCGGCGTCAGCCGTCGCTATGTGCTGCTGCGGCCGGCGGCGGCGTTGTCCAATCCGCCGCTGCTGGTGATGCTGCATCCGTCGTTCACCTCATCCGAAACGATGGCCAACACCACCAACGTTTCCGACTACGCGCTGACCCAGGGCTTCTGGGTGGTGCTGCCTCAGGCGCAGGCCGGTGGCTGGAACGATGACCAGGTGAGCAGCCGCGACGACGACGTGCAGTTCATCTCGCAGCTGATCGATACGCTGGTCGCCCAGGGCAGCGTCGACCCGCAGCGGATCTACGCGACCGGTTTCTCCAGCGGCGGCTTCATGACCCAGCGGCTGGCCTGCAGCCTGCCGGACAAGATCGCGGCGTTCGCAGTCGATGCCGCGACCATGCGCAATCCGATGGTCGCCACCTGCGCCAGCCCGAGCGTTCAGCGGCCGAAGCTGTACTTCCTCGGCA
Organism: Nevskia sp.; assembly: GCF_051860985.1. Lineage (NCBI taxonomy): Bacteria > Pseudomonadati > Pseudomonadota > Gammaproteobacteria > Nevskiales > Nevskiaceae > Nevskia > Nevskia sp. Next base: position 7,338 of record NZ_JBIMKV010000025.1, read on the forward strand.
CCGCCGACCTCATCGTCGCCTACAACGGTGTGTTTCCCGAGCTGCCGAACGGTCAGCGTTCGGCGGACGGCACGATGGCGTTCTGGGCCGGCCAGCAGGGCTGCGACGGGCCGGTAGTCTCGGCGCAGTTGCCCGATCGGGCCGCCGACGGCACCCGCGTGACGCGCACCGTCTACGGCGGCTGCCGTGGCGACACCCGTCTGGAACTGTTCACCATCAATGGCGGTGGCCACGCCTGGCCCGGCGGCGAAGCCTCGCTGTTCGGCGTCACCACGCGCGACATCCAGGCCACCGGCCTGCTGTGGCTGTTCGTGCGTAGCTACCGCCGCTGAGCCGGTTCCCGTGCTGATCGCCGGTCGTCCGAATGCGGCGCTGTGGCCGGCGATGCCGGGTCCGGCATGAGCGGCCCGCAGCCATCCGCCCGTCACGCCTGGCGACCGGCCGCGTCGGTGATCCTGCGCTCGCCGGTCCATCTGCTGGCGTTCGGCTTCGGCACCGGGCTCGCGCCGAAAGGGCCCGGCACGGCGGGTACGCTGGTCGGCATCCCGCTGTTTCTGGCGATGATGGCGATGCCGCTGCCGGCTTTCGTGGTGCTGCTGCTGGCGCTGAGCCTGTTCGGTTGCTGGCTGTGCGGCGCCTCGGCGCGGCAGCTGGGCGTGCACGACTACGGCGGCATCGTGTTCGACGAGATCGTCGGCTACGTGGTGGCGGCGACGCCGCTGCTGCCGGCGTTCGCGCTGAACCGACACGGGCTGCCGGCCGGGCTGGCGGCGGCCTTCGTGCTGTTCCGGATCTTCGACATCTGGAAGCCTTGGCCGATCGGCTGGCTTGATCGGCGCCTGCAGGGCGGCGTCGGCATCATGGTCGACGACCTGGTGGCCGGACTGTTTGCCGCTGCCGTGCTGGCGTTCGGCCTGGTGCTGGCGGGCTGATGGCAGGCCGGCTGCAAGGCTGCGCCTTCCGGTCCGGAAGGGTCGCTGCCGCGTCCGGCATATTGATATGGTACCGTACTACATAGACCATCCCGCTTGGAGCCGCGTGGGATGGTGCAGTGCAATACCCGCGTTACAATACGGTAAAGTATTGTCCCGTTTTCCTGGTCCTTCGAGTGCGCCATGTCCGTTGAACGCGATGTGATGGAGTACGACGTTGTCATCGTCGGTGCCGGCCCCGCCGGCCTGTCCGCAGCCTGCCGCCTGAAACAGAAAGCGGCCGAAGCGGGCGGCGAGATTTCCGTCTGTGTGGTCGAGAAGGGCTCGGAAGTCGGTGCCCACATCCTGTCCGGCGCGGTGTTCGAGCCGCGCGCGCTGACCGAGCTGTTCCCGAACTGGAAGGAGCTGGGTGCGCCGCTGGAAACGCCGGTCGTGCGCGACGACATCTACCTGTTCCGCAGCGAGACGGCGGCCGTGAAGCTGCCCGGCCTGTTCGTCCCGAAGCCGATGCACAACGAAGGCAACTACATCATTTCCCTCGGGAAGCTGGTGCGCTGGCTGGGTGCGCAGGCAGAAGGTCTCGGCGTCGACATCATTCCCGAGTTCGCCGCCCAGGACGTCATCATCGAAGACGGCGTGGTCAAGGGCATCACCATCGGCGACAAGGGCGTTGACCGCCACGGTGAACAGACCGAGAACTTCGCGCCGGGTCCGGAAATCCGCGCCAAGTACACCTTCTTCGCCGAAGGCTGCCGCGGCCACATCGGCAAGCGCCTGCTGCGCGAATTCCAGCTCGACAAGGACGCCGACCCGCAGCATTACGGCATCGGCATCAAGGAACTCTGGAAAGTCGATCCGGCCAAGGCCCAGCCCGGCCTCGTCATCCACGGTGCCGGCTGGCCGCTGGGCCTCGGCTCGGAAGCGACTGGCGGCTCGTTCCTGTATCACCTCGAGGACAACCAGGTGGCGGTCGGCCTGATCGTCGACCTGTCGTACTCGAACCCCTATCTGTCGCCGTTCGACGAATTCCAGCGCTTCAAGCATCACCCGAAGATCGCCGAGCACCTCGAAGGCGGCACGCGGCTTTCCTACGGCGCGCGCGCGATCGCCAAGGGCGGCTTCAACTCGCTGCCGAAGATGAGCTTCCCGGGCGGCGTGCTGGTCGGCTGCGATCTCGGCACCATGAATTTCTCGAAGATCAAGGGCAGCCACACGGCGATGAAGAGCGGCATGCTCGCCGCCGAAGCGGCCGCCAAGGTGCTGCTGGCCGGTGCCGAGGGCGGTGACGAGCTGACCGGCTACACCACCGATTTCCGGGCCAGCTGGCTGTACGACGAGCTGTACCGCAGCCGCAATTTCGGTCCGGCGATCCACAAGTTCGGCGTCCTGTTCGGCGGCGCCTTCAACTGGGTCGACCAGAACCTGTTCGGCGGCAAGATCCCGGTGACCTTGCATGACACCACGCCCGATCACGCCACGCTGAAGCCGGCGGCGCAGAGCGTGAAGCCGGCCTATCGCAAGCCGGATGGCAAGCTGAGCTTCGACAAGCTGTCGTCGGTGTTCCTGTCCTCGACCAACCACGAGGAAGAGCAGCCGGTGCATCTGAAGCTGGCCGACGCGACGATCCCGATCGCGAAGAATCTGCCGCTGTACGACGAACCGGCGCAGCGCTACTGCCCGGCCGGCGTCTACGAAGTGATCGGCGAGGGCGCCGACAAGCGCTTCCAGATCAACGCCCAGAACTGCGTGCACTGCAAGACCTGCGACATCAAGGACCCGGCGCAGAACATCACCTGGATCGCGCCGGAAGGTTCGGGCGGCCCGAACTACGCCGCGATGTAATCTGCCGCCCCGTCCTGTAACAGCCCGATCGCGAGCAGCACATGCCCGAACTGAAGAAACTGCTGGAGCAGAACCGCGCCTGGTCGCGCAGCATCGAGGAAGCCCAGCCGGGCTTCTTCGAGCGGCTGTCGAAGCAGCAGGTGCCCGAATACCTGTGGATCGGCTGCGCCGACAGCCGCGTGCCGGCCAACGAGATCATCGGCCTGCCGCCGGGCGGCGTGTTCGTCCATCGCAACATTGCCAACGTGGTCGTGCATACCGACCTCAACTGCCTGTCGGTGCTGCAGTACTCGGTCGACGTGCTGAAGGTGAAGCACATCCTGGTGGTGGGCCATTACGGCTGCGGCGGTGTGCTGGCGGCGCTCAACGGCACCCGCGTCGGGCTGGCCGACAACTGGCTGCAGCACGTTCGCGATGTCATCGAGCGCTATCGCGGCAAGCTCGATGCGGAGCCTGACGCGGTCAAGCGCGGCGACCTGCTGTGCGAGTTCAACGCGATCTCGCAGGCGGCGCACGTCTGCGAAACGACGATCATCCGCGACGCCTGGGAGCGCGGCCAGCCGGTCAAGGTGCACGCCTGGGTCTACGGCCTGAAGGACGGCCTGATCCACGAGACCGGCGTCAGCATCGGCAGCGTGGCCGAGTTCAACCAGCTGCGCAGGGATGGCCTGTTCGGCGAAGGCGCTTGAAGAACTGTCAATCAACTACTGTGGTTCGCTAGAGAGAGAAGATGAAAGCACTGGTCAGCGTCAAGAGAGTGATCGACTACAACGTTCGCATCCAGGTCAAGCCGGACGGCTCGGGCGTGGTGGTCGACGGTGTGAAGCACAGCGTCAACCCGTTTGACGAGATCGCGATGGAAGAGGCGGTGCGCCTGAAGGAAAAGGGCAAGCTGACCGAAATCATCGCCGTGACCGTCGGCGGCGCGAAGTGCGAGGAAACCCTGCGCACCGCGCTGGCCTTCGGTGCCGACCGCGCCGTGCACGTCAAGGTCGACGACGAGATCCAGCCGCTGACCGCCGCGCAGGCGCTCGCCGCTGTGTTCAAGAAGGAAGGCGTGGACCTGTTCTTCCTCGGCAAGCAGGCGATCGATGACGACGCCGCCCAGACTGGCCAGATGGTCGCAGCGCTGCTCGACCTGCCGCAGGCGACGTTCGCCTCCAAGGTGGAAATCGACGGCGGCAAGGCCACGGTCACCCGTGAAGTCGACGCCGGCCTCGAAACGCTGGAATTCGACCTGCCGGGCATCATCACCACCGACCTGCGCCTGAACGAGCCGCGTTATCTCAAGCTGCCGGACATCATGAAGGCGAAGAAGAAGCCGATCGAAGTGGTGGGTCTCGCCGACCTCGGTGTCACCGCCACCGCCGGCCTGAAGTCGGTGAAGACGGCCAACCCGCCGAAGCGCTCGAAGGGCGTGATGGTCAAGACGGTCGACGAGCTGGTCACCGCGCTCAAGGCCAAGGGCCTGATCTAACCGTCTTCCCCCATTAGGAGATTTCCATGAGCAAGATTCTCGTCATCGGCCAGCACGCCGACGGCAAGCTGAACAGCGGTATCGCCAAGGTCGTCAACGCCGCCAAGGCCATCGGCGGCGACATCCACGTTGCCATCTTCGCCAACGACGGCGCGGCCGTCGCCGCCCAGGCCGCCGCGCTGGACGGTGTGGCCAAGGTGCTGGTCGTCGACCGCGCCGGCAACGACGACTACGTCGCCAGCGCCATCGCCCCGCAGATCGTCGCCCTGACCCAGAGCGGCGGCTACAGCCATGTGCTGGCCGCCGGCACCACCAGCGGCAAGGACTTCCTGCCGCGCGTGGCCGCCAAGCTCGGCGTGCAGCAGGTGTCGGACGTGATGGCCGTGCATTCGGCGACCTCGTTCGACCGCCCGATCTACGCCGGCAACGCGATCCTGACCGTCGAAGCGCCGGCCGCCCCGGCGATCGTCGCGACCATCCGTCTGGCCTCGTTCCAGGCCACCGGCGCCGCCGCTGCCGCCGCGCCGGTCGAGAAGATCAGCGTCGACGCCGCGATCCCGACCCATACCCGCTTCGTGAAGCTGGAAGCCCAGAAGAGCGAGCGTCCGGAACTGCAGTCGGCCAACCGCGTCGTCTCCGGCGGCCGTGCGCTGGGTTCCAGCGAGAACTTCTCGATCATCTACTCGCTGGCCGACAAGCTGAAGGCCGGTGTCGGCGCCTCGCGCGCCGCGGTGGACTCGGGCTACGTGCCGAACGACATGCAGGTCGGCCAGACCGGCAAGATCATCGCGCCGGAGCTGTACTTCGCGATCGGCATCTCGGGCGCGATCCAGCATCTGGCCGGCATCAAGGACGCCCGCACCATCGTCGCCATCAACAAGGATCCGGAAGCGCCGATCTTCGAAGTGGCCGACTACGGTCTGGTCGGCGACCTGTTCCAGCTGGTGCCGGAACTCGAAGCCAAGGCCTAACGGCCGCCAGGGCTCATCGGCCCGACCGGACCGAACGGTCCGCAACGCTGATCCACGAAGGCCGGGCAACCGGCCTTCGTCTTTTCCGCAGCAGGAACCCACATGGCGTACCAGTCGATCTTCGCGAAGGACCTGTTCAAGGGGCAGACCATCGTTGTCACCGGCGGCGGTTCCGGCATCGGCCGCTGCACCGCGCATGAACTGGCGGCGCTGGGCGCGCGACTGGTGCTGACCGGCCGCAAGCAGGACAAGCTCGACCGCACGGTCGCCGAGATCCGCGAGGACGGAGGCACGGCGAGCTGCGCCAGCTTCGATATCCGCGACGAGGAGGCGGTGAAGGCGGCGGTGGCGGCGATCGTCGCCGAGCACGGCGTGATCCACGGGCTGGTCAACAACGCCGGCGGCCAGTATCCGGCGCCGCTGGCGAGCATCGGCAAGAAGGGCTGGGACGCGGTGGTTGCCAACAATCTCACCGGCGGTTTCCTGATCAGCCGCGAGGTCTACCTGCAGAGCATGCAGGCCCACGGCGGGGCGATCGTCAACATGATTGCCGACATGTGGGGCGGCATGCCCGGCATGGCGCACAGTGGTGCGGCGCGTGCCGGAATGATGAATCTGACCGAGACCGCCGCATTGGAATGGGCAGCCGCTGGTGTCCGGGTGAATGCCGTGGCGCCGGGCTACATCGCCTCGAGCGGCATGGATCATTACGACGCCCGTTTCCGCGCCGAGGTGATCTCGAAGATGGCGGACGTCGCACCGCTGAAGCGGATGGGCACCGAAAGCGAAGTCGCCAGCGCCATCGTCTACCTGCTGTCGCCGGCCGCTGCCTTCGTGACCGGCACCTGCCTGCGGATCGACGGCGGCACCAGCCTGTCGCCGAAAGCGTTTCCGCTGGCCGGCAATGGCAACACCCGGCCGTTCGAAGGCTTCCACCGGGCGGTGAAACCGGCGGCGATCGGCGAGTACAGCGCCCACGACGAAGCGTGAGTGGCGCGGCGATGGATCGCGGTGCGAATCGGGGCGCGATGAGGAGCGATCATCGTTCTATGGCGACGATTCGCAACGACGTGTCGCGTCGCGAGACACGGCGCAGCACTCACGTTTTGCTGTCCGCACTGCAGTAGTGGCGACCGGCCGATCCACGGTTGCCCGGCGGGGTTCTTGCGGTAGAGAAGGCGGGTGACGGACGCCCATCGATACGCGAATATACGAACAGCCTGCTGCCATCGCCGGAGCCTTTCATGGGCACACAGATCGCCATCACGTTGAGGCCCGATGTGCCGTTCGACCTGAACGCGCGACTGACCTTGCTGGTCACCGAACTGGTCGACAAGTGGCTGACCCCGGAGCCGGACCGACGCGTCATTCCCCGCGCCCGCATCCTGCTGATCACCCGCCACCGGCAGCAGGAGATCGTGCTCAGCCCGCATACCCCGAAGGTATCGTGGCGGCAGTACGAGTTCTGGTATCTCGGCGGCCGCTCCGAAGTGCGACTGTCGATCAAGCGCAACCAGTAGACGGCGGCGGCGTCCGGCGCGCCGATTGATCGCGCACAGCGTCCGATCGAACCGGGTGGCGGCTCAGATCGCCTGGCCGATCTTGAAGATCGGCAGATACATCGCCACCACCAGGCCACCGACCAGCACGCCGAGCACGACCATGATCATTGGCTCCAGCAGCGCGGTCAGGTTGTCGACCAGCGAATCGACTTCCTCCTCGTAGAAATCGGCGAGCTTGGCGCACATGTGGTCGAGCGAGCCGGATTCCTCGCCGATCGCCACCATCTGCTGCGCCATCGGCGGGAACAGGCCGCTCTGCTGCATCGTCAGCTGCAGCTGCTGGCCGGTCGACACCTGGTCGCGCATCTGCAGGATCGCTTCGGTGAACACGATGTTGCCGGCTGCCTTGGCGACCGATTCCATCGCTTCCACCAGCGGCACGCCGGCCGCGAACATGGTTGACAGCGTGCGAGCGAAGCGGGCGACGGCGGACTTGTAGAGGATGTCGCCAACCACCGGCAGCCGCAGCATCAGCCGGTCGGTGAAGCGCCGCACCTTCGGTGATCGGACATGCGCCTCGCGCAGGCCGAAGAAGCTGCCCAGGCCGCCCAGCAGGATCATCCACCAGTCTTCCTGGATGAAGTCCGACAGTGCGACCACCATCTTGGTGAATGCCGGCAGGTCGGCGCCGAAACCCTGGAACAGCGACGCGAACTGCGGCACGACGAAGTACAGCAGGATGCCGGTGACGATGAAGGCGACGACGATCACCGCCGCCGGGTAGGTCAGGGCCTTTTTGACCTTCTTCTTCAGCGACTCGGTCTTTTCCTTGTAGGTGGCGATCTTGTCGAGCAGCGCTTCCAGCGCGCCCGAGCGCTCGCCGGCGTCGACCAGATTGACGAACAGGTCGTCGAACTGGCGCGGGTACTTGGCCAGTGATTCCGCCAGCGTGGCGCCGCCCTCGATGTTCGACTTGATGCCCAGCACCATCTCGCCCATCGACGGATTGGCGTGGCCGCGGCCAACGATCTCCAGCGACTGCACCAGCGGCACGCCGGCCGACATCATGGTCGCCAGCTGGCGGCTGAACACGGCGATGTCCTGGCCCTTGATCGGCTTCTTCTGCTTGCCGAACAGCGAAAGCTGCTTGTTGACGCGGGTCGGATTGATGCCCTGCTTGCGCAGCTGCAGCTTGATCGCCGCCTCGCTCGGCCCTTCGGAAACGCCCTTCACGATCGCGCCCTTGCGGTCGCGGCCTTCCCACTTGAAGGTCGAATCCTTGGGTTGTGCGTTCGCGCTTGCCATGGCCATTCCGGGTGAGTGGCCGACGCCGCAGCAAGGCGTGCGGACGCGCCGGCGGCACGATTTCGGCTCTTGCATCCAGCGCCTGCCGGGCAACGGACAGCGCTGGAAAACGGCTTGAAGAATACCGCTAATCGGTCGTGACGCGATTCGCTTCAGTCAGGTCGATGGTGCCGTCCAGCACTTTGCGCAGCGCCGATTGGCGCAGCGTGCGGATGCCTTCGCGCTGGGCCTGGTCGGCGATGTCGATGGCATTGCCGCCTTCCATGATCACCCGCGAAATCGACTCGGTGACCGGCATCACCTGGTAGATGCCGGTACGGCCCTTGTAGCCACCGTTGCACTGGTCGCAGCCCACCGCCTTGAACAGCGTGAAGCCCGGTGCGGCGATCTGCTCCGGCGTGAAGCCTTCGCGCAGTAGCTCTTCCTTCGGCACCCGGTCCGGCCGGCGGCAGAACTTGCACAGCTTGCGGGCCAGACGCTGGGCGATGATCAGGGTCACGCAGCTCGCCACGTTGTAGGCCGGCACGCCCATGTTCAGCAGGCGGGTCAGGGTCTGCGGCGCATCGTTGGTGTGCAGGGTCGACAGCACCAGATGGCCGGTCTGCGCCGCCTTGATCGCGATCTCGGCGGTTTCCAGATCACGGACCTCGCCGACCATGATCACGTCCGGGTCCTGGCGCAGGAAGGCCTTCAGCGCAGCGGCGAAGGTCAGGCCCTGCTTGACGTTGACGTTGACCTGGTTGATCCCCGGCAGGTTGATTTCGCAGGGGTCCTCGGCGGTGGAGATGTTGCAGTCGTCGGTGTTGAGGATGTTCAGGCCGGTGTACAGCGACACGGTCTTGCCGGAGCCGGTCGGGCCGGTGACCAGGATCATGCCCTGCGGCTTCGACAGCGCCTTCAGGTACAGCTCCTTCTGGTCCGGTTCGTAGCCCAGCGCGTCGATGCCGAGCATCGCGCTGGAGGCATCGAGAATACGCATCACCACCTTTTCGCCCCACAGGGTCGGGCAGGTGGAAACGCGGAAATCGATCGCCTTGTTGACCGACAGCTTCAGCTTGATGCGGCCATCCTGCGGCACCCGGCGTTCGGCCAGATCGAGCCGCGCCATGACTTTCAGGCGCGCAGCCAGGCGGCCGCCCATCTGCACCGGCGGGGTGGCGATCTCGCGCAGTTCGCCGTCCATGCGATAGCGGATCCGGTACTTCTTCTCGTAGGGCTCGAAGTGGATGTCGGAGGCGCTGCGGTTGATCGCGTCGATCAGCACCTTGTTGACGTAGCGGATGATCGGCGCGTCGTCGGTATCGCCGCCGGTGCCCGTGTCCGCTGCCGGATCGGCTTCGCCGCCTTCGACTTCGAGATTCTCCAGATCCTCGTCACCGCCCTGCAGCGCCGTGGCCTGCACGGCGGCGACCGCGGCCTCGATCCCCTTGGTGAGCTTGTCTTCCTCCACCAGGATGCCTTCGACCAGATAGCCGGTGGCGAACTTGACCTCGTCCAGCGCCTGCAGGCGCGTGGGATCGGACAACGCGACGAACAGCTTGCGATCGCGCTTGTAGATCGGCAGCACGTGATGCTTGCGCATCAGCTTTTCGTTGATCTCGCGCGCCAGCGGCGCTTCGATGGTCAAGGTCGAAAGATCGATCAGCGGTGTGCCGAACTCGATGCTGGCGATTTCGGCCAGCCGGCCGGCGTTGATCAGTTTCGATTCGACGACCACCGACACGAAATGGGAGCCGGTCTTGGCGGCCTTGCCCAGCGCTTCGCGCGCCTGTTCCTCGGTCAGCAGGCCGTCGTTGATCAGGCGCCGCGGCAGGCCGCCGATGAAGGTGCTGAACGGAACACTCTGGACGTTGGTGACCACGAATCTCGCCTTGAAACGATGGACCCTTTCGCGCACTCGGTGCGCCGTGCGGCCGGTTGCCGGACGCTACACCGGCGGTGCCGGCGCGGCCAGTGCCGTGTCGCGCCGGCGCGTGCCGCCGCCGGATTCTGACCGATTCCGCACCGCGCTGGCCGAGTGTCAGCGGAACAGGTAGCGGCCGGTTTCCGGATTGCCCTTGCGCCAGACCACGCTGTCGAGGAAGTAGTGGTGCACGTTGATGAAGATCCACGCCGCCAGCAGGAAGGCGTAGTCGCCAACCCCTGCGATCAGCGATGGCGCGACGGTCGCCAGCCATTTCGGCGCCATCCAGAAACCGAGATAGCCGAGGCCGAGCGCCAGCGTGTAGAAGATCGCCATCCTCGCGCCGAACTGCAGTGGCTGGCGGGTGCCGCCGGTCTGGGCCTGCTGGTAGTTCAGCTCGTAACGCCAGACCACGATCATGTACTGGATCGAATGCAGCGCCGGGAACACCAGGGTCAGCACCGGATCGCGGTACAGCAGCCACAGGTACAGCGCCACCGCGTAGCCGACCAGGCCATTGATCGGCGGCAGCTGCCGGGTCAGCCACCACTTCCGGCCCAGCATCGCCAGCACGGCGGCCGAGCTCAGGCCGGCGATCACTTCCAGCGCGGTCAGGATCGGCGCCGGCGTGGCGAACGTGTAGTAGGCGATACCCCAGTAGTCGGCCTTGTAGGCCATGGCGTTGCCGAGCAGCCACGACAGGAACCAGACGCCGTAGGCGTTCCATAGCAGCAGCCGCTTTTCGCGCTCGTCGAAGAAGCGCCGCTTCAGCACGGCATCCAGCATCAGCATGCCGTAGCCCTGCTTCACGTAATGCCAGCCGACGGTGAAGAACATCAGGTTGACGCTCAAGCCCAGCGCGCGCGCGTTCTTGGTCAGCAGGCACCACAGGAAGAAGCCGACCAGCGCCAGCGGCACCGCCACACCGGCGATCAGGTAGCGGATGCGCCACTCGCGCGGGTATTCGGCGGAGAAGCCGCGCTCGGTGAAGCCGCGATAGAACAGATGGTAGGAATGCGCGAAGTGCGGGTTGTTGATGAAGTGGGCGATCGCCGTGGTGATCACCAGCACGTCCGCATACTGCTTCCAGTCGTCCGGCAGCAGCGCGAACCACGGGATGATCAGCAGCGTCGCCCCGCCGAGGCAGAAGAAATCGGTCCACGGACCGAACAGATAGCCGGGCGTCTGGGCAAAGCCGGTCTTCGGTGCGGCCGGCAGGGCGGGCGCTGGAACGGCATCGGGAAGCGGGGTGACGGTGGCGCTCATCGGGCGGACCGGAATCGGGAGATGAAGCGACCGTAGCCGGTGACGAAACAGCGACGCAAGCCAGGTCAGTGCGGCGCGGCGGGTGTCGCCGGCGGGTCGCAGTCCGGCCCGTCCCCGGCGATCGGCTGTGCCAGCGGTTCGCCCGGCTGGAACACCGCCAGCCCGCGTGCCATCTCGGCGGCATCGCTGCAGCGGCGCAGCTTCAGCGCCAGCGGGATCGCCGTTTTCAGCAGCTCGATGCGGCCGCTGTCCGGCAGGGCCTGGACGTTCCACCAGCGCATGCCGTCCTCGTCCAGCAGCGTGAACGCCGCTGCTGTCTGGCCATCGGCATCGAGCCGCTCGGCCAGCATCGTGCGGGCGCGCATGTCCAGCGGATTGCGCCGTACCGCTTCGCGCAGCAGGGCGATCGGCTGGCGTTCGATGCCGGCCGGCAGCGCAGCCGCTGCATCCGGATGCCGGATCAGCAGGCTGGCGAGATCGCGGTACAGGTAGGGCACCGCCGGGAAACGGGCGATCTGCTCGGCCAGTTCCTGCGCGGCCTGCCGGGCGGCGGCCGCGCGCGCCGGGGGCGCTGCCGCCGGCTTGTCGGCTGCCGCGCTGTAGGCGTTGACCAACCATTCGCGGGCCGGCAGGTAGTCGGGCTGGGTGGCCACCAGCAGCGCCGAGTAGCGGCCGAAGAACGGCTCGTCGCCGGCCAGCTGGGTGCACAGGCGCAACGGACAGCGGCCGGTGGTCATCGCCTGATAGACGCCCTGCAGGCCCTGCGTGCCGGCCAGCCACAGGGCCAGCACGCCGATCAGCGTCCGCTGCATCGGCCCCGACAGGTAACGGCCCGGATCGATCCGGGCAACATCGTCGCGCAGCGCATCGAGCCGGCCGAGCGCCAGCCCCGCCAGCAGCGACAGCGGCAGCACGTAGAAAATGAAATTCAGCGCTGCGTGACCGAACAGGCAGGCCAGCGCCGCGACCCAGCCGGCTGCTTCGCCGAAAGTGGCTGCACCACCGGCCGCGTTGCGCCACAGCCGGATAGCCGCCGCCACCGCGCTCAGGCCCAGCAGCACCAGCAGGCCGGCCAGCAGCGGGCCGCCCTCGGCCAGCATCTGCAGGTAATCGTTGTGGGCGAGATCGCCGGTCGTCGATTGCTCGTCCGGGCTGCGGTACATCAGGTAGCGGATCTTGTAGGTGCCCAGCCCGCTGCCGTACCACGGGCCGTCCTCGACCATCCGCCAGGTCGACTTGAGCATTTCCAGCCGGTCGCGCGTGGAGCCGTCGCCCTCGATCGCGGCCAGTCGGGACAGTGCGCTGGTGTGCTGCTGCAGCGGCGCGATCAGCGCCAGCAGCGCGACGAAGGCCAGCAGGCTAGCCGCCAGCGTCGTCCACGCGCGGCGATCGCGGCGGATCAGCAGCAGCCCCAGCACGGTGATGCCGAGCGCAAAGCTCAGCTGCCCGCCGCGCGAGGCGGTGGCGGCCAGGCAGGCCAGCGCCAGCAGCGCGAAGGCGGCGGTGCCGGAGCGCAGCGCCGGGCCCAGGCCGTCAGCGCGGCGGCGCGTTTCCAGCCCGGCGATGGCGGTGACGGCGAAGACATTGCAGAACGCCGCGAAGGCGTTGACGTCCTCGAACACCGAGAACGGGCGGCTGCGCAGCAGCAGGAAATCGACCAGGCCGATCGCCAGCACCAGTGTCGCCACCACCCGCAGCAGCGACAGGGCGGCCTCCCAGTCGGCGGCATCGCGGAAGCGCTGCGCGGCCAGGTAGCCGAGCGGCAGCGCCGCGATGATCCAGCCGACCGTCGCGCTGGTGCCGGGCAGTTCGCTGAAGCGCGGCATCAGCAGCAGCCAGGCCGACAAGGCCAGCAGGCTGCCGCTGGCCAGCGTCACCGGCACTGTCGGCGACGTATCGGCCACCACCCCGCCGTCCTCGCGCGCAGTCGTCGGCAGCAGCAGTGCCAGCATCAGCAGCAGGGCAAGCGCCAGCGAAACGGTTTCAGGGCCGCCGACATGCCGCAGCGCGGCGGCCATCGCCAGTGCCAGCAGCAGGGCCGATGCAGGATAGGTGGCAGGTGTCACGGCGCGCTCCGGAGAACCAACGAAAACGCCGCCTTGACGGCGGCGTTCTCGCGAAAGTGCAACTCAGGCTGGCCGCGGAATCCGCTCAGCCGGCCTGAGCTGTTCCGATCAGCGGCAGGCCTGCGGCAGGTACTTGCCCGGGATCGTGGAGCCGGCGGCGGCGTTGCAGGCCCAGGTTAGCGTGCCACTGCTCGAAGCAGTCGGCGTAAAGACCAGCGTCTTAGTGTCAATTGTGGGCTGCCCGGTACCCTGCGCCGTTACGGTGATAACCCCATTCGCAACCTCCAGCTTTTCAACATATCTGGTCGTGTCGCTGACGCAGCCGGCTGCCGAAATATTTGCCGGCAGCGCGCCCGACGAGGCGAACGATTCGGTGACCGCCGATTTGCAGGCATCGGCCGCGACGACCACTTCGCTGACCTTGGCGCGGTTCGCGTAGTCCTGGTAAGCCGGCAGGGCGATGGCGGCGAGGATGCCGATGATCGCGATGACGATCATCAGTTCGATCAGGGTGAAACCTTGCTGGACCTTCTTCATGGGTGTGCTCCGGGTGTGTAGGCAGGAACGGCGGATTCGGGATGCTGCGCAACGAACGGGGAGCAACCGCTGTGCCACTCGCGACGGGCGAGAAAAAGCGAGAAAAATCAGGGTGGCTCTACAAGCGGCGACCGGTGGCGACTGACACGCCGTGGCCGATCCGGGTCGCAAGCTGACAAAAAACGTCGGTCCGCGCGGGACGCACCTGCGGGTCGTTGTCCGTCGATGCCCGGTGCGCAGGTCGCGCGGAACCAGCCTGTAAACTGTTCGCCCCCGCAAGCCCGTCGTCCCGACGCGCGCCACCGCCTGCCGCCTCATGAAAGCCGATTACAGCCCCGTCGAAGTCGAGTCCAGCGCCCAGGCGTTCTGGGCAGCCAACCAGTGCTTCAAGGCCATCGAGAAGCCGGGGGCGGAGAAGTTCTACTGCCTGTCGATGTTCCCGTACCCGAGCGGCAAGCTGCACATGGGCCATGTGCGCAACTACACGATCGGCGACGTGATCAGTCGCTACCAGCGGATGAAGGGCAGGAACGTGCTGCAGCCGATTGGCTTCGACGCCTTCGGCCTGCCGGCCGAGAACGCGGCGATCAAGAACGGCGTGCCGCCGGCCCAGTGGACCTACTCGAACATCGACACCATGTGCGGGCAGCTGAAGCAGCTCGGCATCGGCTACGACTGGGACCGCAAGTTGGCCACCTGCGAGCCGGACTACTACCGCTGGCAGCAGTGGTTCTTCACCGAGCTGCTGAAGCGCGGCCTGATCTACCGCCGCAACTCGAGAGTCAACTGGGACCCGGTTGACCAGACCGTGCTTGCCAACGAGCAGGTCATCGACGGCCGCGGCTGGCGCAGTGGCGCGATCGTCGAGCAGCGCGAGATCCCGCAGTGGTTCCTGAAGATCACCGCCTACGCCGATGAGTTGCTGGAAGAAGTGAAGCAGCTGGAGCACTGGCCGGAAGCCGTGCGGCGCATGCAGGAAAACTGGATCGGCCGCTCCGAAGGTCTGGAGATCGATTTCACGGTGGCCGGCCGAGACGAGAAGCTGACCGTCTTCACGACGCGCCCGGACACGCTGTACGGCGTCACTTTCGTCAGCGTCGCCGCCCAGCATCCACTGGCGCTGGAAGCCGCCGCGCGGGATGCCACCGTGGCCGCGTTTGTCGAGGAAGCCAGCCGGGGTGACGTCACCGAAGCGGCGATGGAAACGATGGAGAAGCGCGGTGTCGCGCTCGGCATCGAGGTCATCCATCCACTGACCGGCGCGCGCATTCCGGTCTATGCCGCCAACTTCGTGCTGATGGGCTACGGCTCCGGCGCAGTGATGGCGGTGCCCGGCCACGATCAGCGCGACTGGGAATTCGCGACCAAGTACGGGCTGCCGATCAAGGCGGTGATTGCCGCTGCTGTCGACGGCCCGGCGCCGGACCTGTCGGCGAGCGCGTTCACCGAAAAGGCCTTCACGATCAACTCCGCCGAGTTCTCCGGCCTGGCGTTCAAGGACGCCTTCGACGGCATCGCCGCCAAGCTCGAAGCGCAGAACGCCGGCCGCCGCCGGGTCAACTACCGGCTGCGCGACTGGGGCGTCTCGCGCCAGCGCTACTGGGGCTGCCCGATCCCGGTGATCTATTGCGAGACCTGCGACGCGGTGCCGGTGCCGGCCGATCAGCTGCCGGTGCGCCTGCCGGAAGACCTGGTGCCGGATGGCCGCGGCAACCCGCTCTTGCGCCTCGACAGCTTCGTCAACGTGCCCTGCCCGCAGTGCGGCAAGCCGGCGCGGCGCGAGACCGACACCTTCGACACCTTCGTCGATTCGTCTTGGTACTACGCCCGCTTCGCCAGTGCCGGTGCGCAGACCGGCATGGTCGACGAGCGCGCCGCCTACTGGCTGCCGGTGGATCAGTACATCGGCGGCATCGAGCACGCGATCCTGCATCTGCTTTACGCGCGCTTCTTCTCCAAGCTGATGCGCGACTGCGGCCTGCCGGCGGTCGCCGAGCCGTTCAAGCGCCTGCTGACCCAGGGCATGGTGCTGGCCGAAGGCTTCTATCGCACCACCGAGGCCGGCGGCCGCGACTGGATCAATCCGAAGGATGTCGAGCGGGCCGCCGATGGCAGCTACACGCTGAAGGCGAGCGGCGAGCCGGTGACGGCGGTCGGCCTCGGCACCATGTCGAAGTCGAAGAACAACGGTGTCGATCCGGCGGCGATCATCGACTCGCACGGTGCCGATGCCGTGCGCCTGTTCATGATGTTCACCGCACCGCCCGAGCAGACGCTGGAATGGAGCGATGCCGGCATCGACGGCGCGCTGCGCTTCCTGAAGCGGGTCTGGAAGCTGGTGGCCGAGCATGTCGCGCTCGGTGCCACCGAGCCGCTGGACCGCGCGGTGCTGAACGCCGCGCAGAAGGACCTGCGCCGCAAGCTGCACGACATGCTGGCGCGGATCAGCGACGACTTCGGCCGTCGCCACAACTACAACACGGCGGTCGCCGCCTGCATGGAGCTGGTCAACGCGCTGGCGAAGTTCGATGACCGCAGCCCGCAGGGCCGGGCAGTGCTCGGCGAGGCGCTGGACGCGCTGGTGCGCGTGCTGTCGCCGATCGTGCCGCACGTTGCGCACACGCTGTGGCAGGCGCTGGGCCATGCCACGCCGGTGATCGACGCCGACTGGCCGGAGCCGGAAGCAGAGGCGCGGGTGTCGGACCAGATCGCGATGGTCGTGCAGATCAACGGCAAGCTCAGAGGCCAGATCAGCGTGCCGGCCGGCGCCGCGCAGGATCTGATCATCGCCGCCGCGCTGGCCGACGAAGGCGTGCAGCGTTTCCTGGCCGGGGCGCCGATCAAGAAGCAGGTCGTGGTGCCGGGCAAGCTGGTCAATTTCGTGGTGTGATCCGCGCATGAATCTCGTTCGACCGATCGGCATCTCGCTCGCCACGCTGGCGCTCGCCGCCTGCGGCTTCCATCCGGTCGGCAGCCGGCCGCTGCCGAAGGCGCTGCGCGCGGTGCATGTCGAACTGGTGGACCCGTATCGCGTCACCACGCCGCCGGTCGAGGAGGCGCTGAAGGCGCGCATCGTCCGCGGCGGCGGCGAAGTGATCTCCAAGGCCGATGACGCCGCTACCGTGCTGCGGCTGTCCGACCTGCGGGAAGCGCAGGAGGTGCTGTCGATCGGCACCGATGGCCGGGCCATCGAGTACCGGCTGGTGACCCGCGTGACCTTCGAGATGCGCCGGGTCGTCGATGGCAAGGCCGAAGTGCTGATCGCACCGGAGTCGCAGACGGTGTCGCGCGACTACAGCTTCAGCGCCCAGCAGATCCTGGCCAAGGAAGCCGAAGAAGCGCGCCTGCGCCGCTACATCCAGGACGAACTGGCGGAGCGGGTGCTGCTGCGGGTCGAGGCGCGGCTGGCGACGGCCGATCCGGACGCGCCGGACCTCAAGCCCGGCATCGTGCCAGTAGCTGCACCGGATGCAGCACCGCCGGGCTGATCCCGCCGGCCCGGCGCAGGCCGCCGGCCAGATGCAGCGCGCAGCCGACGTTGGCGCTGACGATCACCTCCGGCTGCAGCCGCTTTACCGCATCGAGCTTCGGCTGCAGCAGCGCATCGGCAGCGTCCGGATGGTGGATGAAATGCGTTCCGGCCGCGCCGCAGCAGCGGCCGCCGGCGTCGAGTTCCACCACCTTCAGCGCCGGCACCCGCGCCAGCAGCGTCCGCAGCGCTGCGCCCTGGCGGATCACGTTGTGCTGCGTGCAGGGCTCGTGGATGGCGACGGTCATCGGCGTGGCACGGAAGCGCAGGGCCGTGCCGTGTTCGAGCAGGAAGGCGATCGGATCCTGCAGCCGCCGGCGAAAGGCGTCGCCGCCGTCGATCCACTGCGGGTAGTCGCGCAGCGTCGCCGCGCAGCCGGTGGCCAGCGGCAGGATCGCTTCATCGCCGTTTCCGAAGGCCGCCCGGTTGCGCGCGGCCAGACGCATCAGGCCCGCCGGATCACCGGCATGCTGGTCGATCGCCCCGCAGCAGGTCTGCGCCGCCGGGCGGCGCGCCTGATAGCCGCAGTCGGCCAGCAGGAGGGCCAGGTCGTCGGCCAGCGGCTGGTCGACGATGTCGCCGACGCAGCCGCTGAAGATCATGACGTCGCCGCGCGCTTCGGCGGACGGCCGTGGCGCGGATGCCGCCGACGCCGGCAGCGGCGTGGGCAGCAGGGATTCGAGCCGCGCCAGCCGGCCGTTGCCGAGCAGTCGGAAACGGCGGATGAGCCGCTGCAGACCGCTTGCCGCGTGGAGTCTCAGCAGTGTCGCGAGCCACTGGCGCAGCACGCGCCGCGACAGCACCGCGCTGACCACCCGCGATGGCCGCAGCCGGGCCGGGCGCTGGCCGGCCAGCAGCGTGCGGCCGGCGTCGATCAGGCTGCCGTAGGGCACCTGGGCCGGGCAGACGCGCTCGCAGGCGCGGCAGCCGAGGCAGCCGTCGAGGTGGCGTTCGGTGGCGCTTGACGGGACAATGCGGCCGGTCGCCAGCCCCTGCATCAGCATGATCCGGCCGCGCGGAGAATCCGCTTCTGTGCCGGATGCCCCGTAGGTCGGGCAATGCGGCAGGCACAGCCCGCACTTCACGCAAAGGTCCGCGTCGGCAAGTGGAAACGGGCGCGATTCTGGCGTCGACATGATGGCCACGACGCTAGCACAGCCGGCCGTCCGCCCCGCTTGCCAGTGCCGGCTGCTCCCAACCCCGAGAGGAACCCGATTCGATGCCCGTGAAGCCGCCCGCCCGTTCGCCGTTATCCGTGAGTCTGCTGTCGCTGCTGCTGATGGCCGGAGGTGCCCGCGCTGCGGCCGATGCGGCGCCAGTGGCCGAGGCTGCCGCGCCCGCCGCGGATGCCGCCGCCGACACCGATGCCTTCGACGAGACGGCCGAGCCGATCCGCGATCCGGTTCCCGGGTCCGAAGCGCAGCCGGACGTGGCCGCGTCAGAAGCAGCGGCAGAAGCGCCGCCGGCTCCACCGCCACCACCACCGACGTCGCCCTGGCGCGGCGATGTTGCGATCGGCGTGGTCAACACCTCCGGCAACACTCGCACCCGTTCGGTCAACACGCGCGGCGCCATCGAGTATCGCCACGACCGCTGGCGCAACCGTTTCAGCGCGCTGGCGTTCAGCGGCACGCGCGAAGGCCTGACCACCGACGAGCGCTACTCGGCCGCCAACAAGACCGACCTGCAGTTCAACGAGCGCAACTACGCGTATACCAACCTGGCCTACGACAACGACCGCTTCGCCGGTATCGCCGAGCGCTACGCCGCCACGATCGGCTACGGCCGTCACCTGCTGACCGGGCCGACGCATACGCTGGACATCGAAACCGGCGTCGGTGCCAACCGCACGCGGGACCAGGAGGATGTCTACGAGACGGCGGCGATCGCCACCTTCGGCGGCAAGTACATCTGGGTGATTTCGCCGAACGCCGAGTTCAGCCAGACGCTGCGCACCGAAGCGGGCCAGACCAATGTCTACGTGAATCCGATCACGGCGCTGAAGCTGACCATCGTCGGCAACCTGTTCGCGACCTTCAACCACGAAATCCGCTACAACTCGCAGGTGCCGGCCGCAACCCGGCACATCGACCAGATTTCCACCCTCAACCTCGGTTATTCGTTCGGAACGCCATGAGCGACGCAGACTCCCGGCCGCTGCCGGACCCGTACTTCAAGCACCACGTGTTCTTCTGCTGCAACCAGCGCAGCGACGGCCGCGCCTCCTGCGAGGATCACGGTGCCAGCGCACTGCGCGACTACTGCAAGCAGAAGGTCAAGAAGGCGGCGATCACCGGCATCGGCCGCGCGCGGGTCAACCAGGCCGGCTGCCTCGATCGCTGCGAGCAGGGCCCGGTGATGGTGGTCTACCCGGAAGGGGTCTGGTACCGCTACGGCAGCGAGGCCGATGTCGACGAGATCGTCGCCGAGCACCTGCTCAAGGGTCAGCCGGTGTCTCGGCTGCGGATTTGATCGCGGCGGCCTGCGCCTCGGTGCTGGGCGCCACGGTGGTGCCGCCGGTCATCCACAGCAGCACGTCGTAATAGCTGCGCACGTTGGTGACGAAGTGCACGGCTTCGCCGCCGCGCGCGTAGCCGTGCTTGGTCTGCGAATACCACTGTTCCTGTGACAGCCGGCGCAGGCTGTCCTGCACGTCCTGCCAGAGATTCGGGTTCTTGCCGAGCTTCTGGGCCAGCTTGCGGGCGTCGTGCAGGTGCCCGAGTCCCTGGTTGTAGGCGGCCAGCGCCATCCAGGTGCGGTCCGGCTCGGCGATCGACGCCGGCATCTTGCGCAGCAGCTGCTGCAGGTAGCGGGCGCCGCCCTCGATGCTCTGCGCGGCGTCCTCGCGGTCCTTCACCTCCATGTGCTGGGCGGTGTCGGTGGTCAGCATCATGATGCCGCGCACGCCGGTGTAGCTGACCGCATCCGGGTCCCATTTCGATTCCTGATAGCCCACTGCCGCCAGCGTGCGCCAGTCGATGCCATAGCGTTCGGCGGCATCCTCGAAGTGGCGCTGGTACTTCGGCAGCAGTGCCTTGACGTCGCCGACGAAGCGCACCACGCCCAGGTACTCGTCGTTCTCGACGACGCCGAAATGGCGATCACGCAGGCGCGCCAGCTCTTCTTTCGGATACGTGGTCAGGTACTGCTGGACCTCGTCGTACAGGCTGCTGTCGCGGCCAACCGGCAGCGCCCAGGCGATGTCCTCGTTGCCGGACAGATCGAACGCCACGCGCAGCTTCGGCGCATGGCGGCGGTTCAGCGCTACCAGGTCGGAGTTCGCGATCGTGTAAGTCAGTTCGCCGTCCGCCACCCGGGCCAGCAGGTCGTTGCCGCCGGCATCCGGCACTTCCAGCCATTGCAGGGTCGGGTAGCGGCTGGCGCGCAGCTGCACCAGCCGCTCGGCCATCGAACTGCCGAGCGGCACCGCCAGCTTGCCGTCGAGATCGCCGGGATCGCGCGGCTTCCGCTGGTCGGCGCGATAGACCAGCTGCTGGCGCACGGTCTGCACGGGCTTGGTGAAGCGGACCATCTCGCTGCGGGCCACCGTCACATTGATGCCGGCCGCGCCGATGTCGACCTTGCCGCCGGCCACGTAGTCGAGCACCTGCGCGCCGTTGGCGAGGTAGACCAGTTCCAGTTTCACGCCCAGCTTCTCGGCGAAGGTGCGCAGCAGGTCGCATTCGTAGCCGGTCGGCCCCGAAGGGCCATCGAAGCAGGTGGTCGGGCTGTTGGTGGTCGCCACCCGCAGCACGCCGTTGCCGCGGACCTTCTCGAGCCTGCCGGGATGCGGCGAGCAGGTGGTGAGCACGACCAGCGCGATGGCTACCACCAGCACGCTGCGCACCGCCCAGACCTGGCCCCGCACGGCCATCATCGTGAAGCTGCATCCGTCGTCATGTCGGTCTCGCGTGCCCGCAGCCGCTCGAACCCTCGCGGGTCCGGCCGCTGCATTGTTCTGGTGGCCATCATGCAGGTATCGCGTCGGCTGCTCGCGCGGCTTGCGGCTGACAGTGCCGTCGCCGCAAAAAAGTCCTGCGCAGCCAAAAGCGGGTTGATAGAATAGTCGGGCTGCGGCAACAAAGCCCGCGTCCGGAATCGACCCTCCGGCGCACCGGCGCCCTGGCAACGCGGAGAGGTGGCGGAGTGGTCGAACGTACCTGATTCGAAATCAGGCGTACCGCAAGGTACCGTGGGTTCGAATCCCACCCTCTCCGCCATTCCTGCTTCGAGTGTGAAAGCCCCTGCCAGCAGGGGCTTTTTCGTTTCCGACGCTGCCTGCTAGGGCCTGCTCTGCCTTCCGCGATACAGCGAGCGTCAAGGTCGGGGTGCCGGCGCCGATGCGGTGCGGCACAAGCTGGCGGGGCTGGTCGGGGCGTCGCGCGGAATTTCTGCCGGTCCACCGTCATGCAGCCCAGCAGGACGGCTGCTGATCTCGGCCTGCATGTGTTCGCCGAGCCGGCCGATGAAATTCGGTTGGAACTCCGTGAGCTTTCCGCGAGGAATGTGCGCGTCGGAACGGAAAGACTCACGGGCGGCCGGCATTTGGGGCCGGCCGCGACAACGCTCATCACGGAGAACGCTCATGACTTTCCTGAAAACGCCGGCTTCGCTGTTCGTCACGCCGCTGCTGTTGACTGCCGCGCTGGTATCGGGGGCCGGCCACGCTGCAGGCCCTAAGAACGGCCTCGTCGCGTATTACTGCTTCAACAAGACCACCAGTGCCGATTGCAGCGGCGGCGGCAACCACGGAACGCCCAGCGGCTCGGTGCAATTGGTTCCGGGCGTCCTCGGCACCGCTGCGAAGTTCGGCGGCTATCAGAACATCGGCTCGATTGAAGTGCCGTCGAGCCCGTCGTTGTCGTTCGGCAACGTGTTCACGATCAGCTACTGGGTGCGCGTCGACGATCCGGCTGGCGAGAATGCGTTCGGCCAATTCGTGCCGTACGCGACGCAGATCGCGGTGGCCAAGCGTCACGATGCCCAGGGCCTGTTCAGCTACGTATCGCCGGCGCCGCCGTCGAGCCCGGCTTACGTTGGTTTCATCGATTACGGTGCGGGGGCGCTTTTCGATACACAGACACCGATTGAAACTGGCAAGTGGCTGCATGTGACCGTCACGCATCGGTCGAACCCCAACCGCCTTCGGCTGTACGTCAACGGCAAGCTGGCGCGAACGATCGAGAACGCAGGCTACAGCTTCGACGTCGCCAATGCCTTGCCGCTGTTCCTCGGTGCCCAGGCGCCGTTGTTCGGCCCCAACCTGTACCGCTACCCGCTGAACGGCGCGCTTGACGAGGTTCGGATCTATAACCGCGAGCTGTCCGCCGTCGAAATCTTCCTGACGGTGTTGTCCGACCGTTACGGCATCGCAGGCTGAGCGGTCGCACCCCGACGGTCGTCGGGGTGCAGACCTTGAGAGGTCGGTCGAGGCAGGCGTCAGCTGGTTGTGATGCCGAGGTTGCCGAGCCGGTAAACGAGCCGGGAGCGGGTGATGCCCAGCGTTCGCGCCGCAGCCGACAGGTTGCCGTCGGCCTTGGCGATCGCCCGTTCGAGCAAGGCCCGCTCCAGCGAGCCGGCGACCTTGTCGAGGGAGAAGTCGTGCGGTGCATCGTCCTCCGACAGCAGCGCCTCGATGCGCCGGATGGCGTCGCGAACCGCGCCGGCTTCCCGGTCCGCGCAGTCGGCGCCGGCTTTCCGGGCGCTGTCCTGCAGCGCGTCGTCGGCGGCCACATGGCCGTCGCGGTCGAGGCCGAAGGTGGCGGTGTCCCAGCGTTCGCCGCTGACGAACAGCTGACCAACGTCGATGGCGCCGCTGTGCTGCGACAGGATCACGCCGCGCTCGATCATGTTTTCGAGTTCGCGGATGTTGCCGGGCAGTTCGTAGCTCAGCAGCGCATTGATCGCGCGCGGCGTGAAGCCGGTGACGTCGCGGCGATGGCGGGCGCTGAACTTGCGCAGGAAGTGGTTCATCAGCACCGGGATGTCTTCGCGGCGCTCGCGCAGCGGCGGAACCTTCACCGGGAACACGTTGAGCCGGTAGAACAGGTCCTCGCGGAAGCGGCCGGCGCGGACTTCGGCCTTCAGGTCCAGGTTGGTGGCGGCCACCACGCGGACATTGACGTGGCGCACCCGGGTATCGCCGACGCGTTCGATCTCCCGCTCTTGCAGCGCGCGCAGCAGCTTGCCCTGCGCGGTGAGATTCATGATGCCGATCTCGTCGAGGAACAGCGTGCCGCCGTTGGCGCGCTCGAAGCGGCCTTCGCGTGAGGCGGTGGCGCCGGTGAATGCGCCTTTCTCGACGCCGAACAGCTCGGATTCGACCAGGTTCTCCGGAATCGCGGCGCAGTTCACGGCGATGAACGGCTTGTCGGCGCGTGGGCTGATCCGGTGCAGCGTGCGGGCGAACACTTCCTTGCCGACGCCGCTTTCGCCGAGGAACAGCACGGTGGCATCGGTGTCGGCCACACAGCGCAGCATGTGGCAGACGGCATTGAAACCGGTCGATACGCCGACGATCTCGTCGTCGGCGAACATCGCGGCGGTTTCCGGATTCGGCGCGGCGCGCCGGCCGCGGCCGCCGGTGGACAGGCCGCTGGAGAAGCTCTGCGCGCGCAGGTAGCGCACGTCGTCCTCGGCATCGTCCCATTCTTCGACCGGCTTGCCGATGATCCGGCAGTGATCGCTGCCGGTGGCGCGGCATTCGACTTCCCTGAACAGCACCGGACGGCCCATGAACACGCTCGTGTATCCGGACGCGTAGCCGATCTGCATCCAGCAGACCGGTTCGACGCCGATGCCGTAGGTGTGCACGTGCACCTCGTCCTCGGAGGAATGGCGCCAGATGAATTCGCCGCGATATTGGCCGCGGGCGATATCCATCTCCTGGCGGACCAGGTCGACCTTGACCATGCCCTCGAGGGCATGCAGCTGCGGGCCGACCGCGAACATGTCGCCGACGGCTGCCTGCGGCCGCAGGCGGCGGGCCAGTTCGGCATCGTGAGCGCCGGAGTTGTAGCCCATGCGGGTCAGCAGGCCGCGCGCGCGCTCGATGCCGAGGCTTTCGATCAGTTCCCGGCGCAGCACGCCCATCGCCGAGGTGTGGATGAGCTGCATCCGCTGATCGTCCAGCCAGATGCGGCCCTCGGCCGGCGCGAAATGCAGCCGCGCCAGCAGATCGTCGATATCCGGCGTGCTGTCGTCGACCTGGTTTTCGCCAGGGGTCCAGCCGCGCGACGGCGCGGATGCAGGGGCATCGGTCGGCATCAAGCTTCTCCTCGCAAAGCACACTTCTTCGGCAGGTCCGGCTGCGCCGTCATGCCCGTCGTTATGCCGGCACTGTAGCGGGTCGCCGTCAGGCGGTCCCCCTTGTCCGGTGAATGGCCACATCGGCGGCGGTGATCGGCCGTCGATCTCATCGGTCTGAAACGCAGGCCGGATGGCCTGCGGATTTTCAGCGAAACCCGCGGCTGCGCCTACCCTGATTTGCGTGATTTCAATCAACGCGCGCGCTGATGGGCGCGCCTCGAACAGCGCGCTTGATGACGGTTACAAAGAAAGAATCTGATTGCACACAGTCTGTTGCATCGATGACGCAGTGCAGCAGGCGCGGTCATGGCACGGCCGCTGCAATGGAGCGATCCGCGTACCTGACAAGCGTGGCCATCCGGCGACCGAATTGTCAGGGCAGCAACCGGAGGAGAACGGTGTCATTCCATCAGCTGCCGCAGGCTCGCCCGCGGTTCGACGTCACCAAGCACTACGTGCGTTTTCGCGAGATCCGCGATGACGGCTACGTGCTGTTCGACTTCGCCATCGGCGATCCCGAACTGGCGGTGGAATTGATGCTCCCTCTGGCTGCCTATCAGGCCTTCTGCCGCGAACGCGGCGTGATCTACCTGACGCGCGAACAGGCCGACACGATCGATTTCGAACGATCGAAGTGGCAGTTCGGGCGTCCCGGAATCCAAGAGTAGGGGGAGTTCATGCAAGTCGATATCAGGACCGAAACGGTCACCCAAATCCGCCAGACGTTCTCGCACACGGCCCGCCATATCGGTGGCGACAAGCCGGCGTCGCGTTACCAGGAGGCCACCTACGATCTGCAGCCGCAGGTCAACTTCCACTACCGACCGCTGTGGCAGCCGGAACTGGAGGTCTACGACCGTCGCCGCACCAAGATCGAGATGAAGAACTGGTACGCGCTGCGTGATCCGCGCCAGTACTACTACGGTGCCTACACCATCGCCCGCGCCCGCCAGCAGGATGCGATGGAGAAGAACATCGAGTTCGTCGACAAGCGTGGCCTGATGCGCAGCCTGCCGGACGCGCTGCGTGATCGCCTGATCATGGCGCTGGTGCCGCTGCGCCATCTGGAGTGGGGCGCCAACACCAACAACTGCTACATCACGGCCTACGGCTGGGGCACGGCGCTGACGCAGGCGACGATGTACCACACGATGGACCGTCTGGGCCTTGCCCAGTATGTGAGCCGCATCGGCCTGTTGCTGGATGGCAACTCCGGCGATTCGCTGGCGCGCGGCAAGACGCTGTGGATGGAAAATGCCGCCTGGCAGGGCCTGCGCAAGGCGGTGGAAACACTGATGGTCACCGAAGACTGCATGGAAGTCTTCGTGGCCCAGAACCTGGTGATCGACGGGCTGCTCTATCCGCTGGTCTATCAGCACCTTGATCGCCTGCTGAGCGATGAAGTCGGCCCGGTGCTGAGCCTGCTGACCGAGTTCATGAACAACTGGTACGACGAAACGTCGCGCTGGGTTGACGCCGTGATCAAGACGGTCGCGACCGAGTCGGAAGAGAACCGCGCGCTGCTTCGCAGCTGGATTCTCAGCTGGCGCGGCACCGTGTTCGCCTCACTGCAGGGCTATGCAGCGGAAGTATTCGGCGAGCACGCCGAAGCCGTCCTGGCGCAGGTCGATCAGAGCTTCGGCGCCCGCGTCGAGAAGCTTGGCGTGGCACTGGCGGAGAAGGCGTGATGAGCAACGTCTTCATTGCCTTCCAGACCAACGACGACACGCGCCCGATCATCGAGGCGATCGAAGCCGACAACCCCGAAGCGAAGGTCAATCGCTATCCGGCGATGGTGAAGATCGACGTGCCGGGCCGGCTTGTCGTCAAGCGCGAGTCCATCGAGGAGCGCGTTGGCCGCGCTTACGACCTGCGCGAACTGCAGGTCAACCTGATCTCGCTTTCCGGAAACATCGAAGAGTCGGACGACGAGTTCGTCCTGCACTGGAACTGAATTTCCCCTCTCTTTCATTCGTTTCGATTCGAGGAGCACCACGATGAACATGCCATTGACGGCCAAGCCGGCAAAGAAGCTGAGCCTGAAGGAAAACTATGCGCTGCTGACGCGCGGCCTGGGCTGGGAAACCAGCTATGTCGACATGGACCGCGCCTTCCCGCAGGACAAGTTCGAAGGCATCAAGATCCACGACTGGGACAAGTGGGAAGACCCGTTCCGTCTGACCATGGACGCCTACTGGAAGTACCAGGGCGAGAAGGAGCGCAAGCTCTACGCCATCGTCGATGCATTCCAGCAGAACAACGGCCAGTTCAACATCGTCGACGCGCGTTACATCAACACGCTGAAGCTGTTCCTGACCGGCGTATCGCCGCTGGAATACGCCGCGCATCGCGGTTTCGCGATGGCCGGCCGCAACTTCCGCGGCACCAGCGCGCGGATCGCCAGCCAGATGCAGGCGATCGACGAACTGCGTCATGCGCAGACCCAGGCGCACACGATCAGCCACTACAACAAGTTCTTCAATGGACTCCATGATCCGGGTCACATGCACGACCGGGTCTGGTACCTCAGCGTGCCGAAGTCGTACTTCGAGGACGCGATGTCGGCCGGTCCGTTCGAGTTCGTCACCGCGATCTCGTTCTCCTTCGAGTACGTGCTGACCAACCTGCTGTTCATGCCGTTCATGAGCGGCGCGGCCTACAACGGCGATATGGCGACGGTGACGTTCGGCTTCTCGGCGCAGAGCGACGAATCGCGGCACATGACGCTGGGCCTGGAAGTCGTCAAGTTCATTCTCGAGCAGGACCCGGGCAACGTGCCGATCGTCCAGCGCTGGCTGGACAAGTGGTTCTGGCGCGGCTATCGGCTGCTGACGCTGGTGTCGATGATGATGGACTACATGCTGCCGAAGCGCGTCATGTCCTGGGCCGAAGCCTGGGAGATGTACTTCGAGCAGAACGGCGGCGCGCTGTTCAACGATCTTGCCCGCTATGGCATCCGCATGCCGAAGTACCACGAGGTGGCCTCGAAGGAAAAGCATCGCCTGAGCCACGAGGCCTGGGCGACGTTCTACAACTACGGCCATGCGGCGGCGTTCCACACCTGGGTGCCGGAAGAGAGCGAGATGAAGTGGCTGTCGGAGAAATATCCGACCACCTTCGACAAGCACTACCGCGCGCGCTTCGAGTACTGGCGCGAGCAGCAGAAGGAAGGCAAGCGCTTCTACAACCCGACCTTGCCGATGCTGTGCCAGACCTGCCAGATCCCGATGTTCTTCACCGAACCGGATGATCCGACCAAGATCTGCTACCGCGAGTCGGAATATCGCGGCAACAAATTCCACTTCTGCTCCGACGGCTGCAAGGACGTTTTCGACTACGAGCCGGAGAAGTACGTGCAGTCGTGGCTGCCGGTGCACCAGATCTACCAGGGCAACTGCTTCCGTCCGGAAGCCGACCCGACGGCGCCGGGCTTCGATCCGCTTGTCGAAGTGCTCCATTACTACAACTTCAAGCCCGGCCACGACGGCGGCGAGTACCTGGATTCGCCGGATCGCAAGAACTGGGAATCCTGGACCGGCAAGCCCGGCGTCAGCAGCTGAGGAGACGAACATGAGCGTTACTGCCATCAAACCCGGCTACACCGGCGAGATCAAGGATCGCGTCGAGAACTTCCACGGCAAGCAGCTGCTGTACATCGGCTGGGAAGATCACCTGCTGTTCTGCGCGCCGCTGTGCATTCCGGTACCCCCGGAACTGCCGTTCGGCGCGCTGACCGCGGAGATCATTCCGAACCTCTACGCCCAGCATCCGGATACCGCAAAGATCGACTGGAACAAGGTTGAATGGCTGCGCTCCGGCCAGCCGTTCACGCCGGATGCCAGCAAGTCGGTCACCGACAACGGACTCGGGCACAAGGCCGTGATCCGCTTCCGGACTCCGGGCCTGCGCGGCATCCACGACACCTGCAGCTGACGCCATGAGCTATCGGATCACCATCGAGCCGCTGGGCCACAGCGTCGAGGCCGCGGAAGGGCAGACGATTCTGGATGCCTGCCTGCGTGCTGGCGTCTGGCTGCCGCATGCCTGCTGTCATGGCCTGTGCGCCACCTGCAAGGTGCAGGTGCTCGATGGTGATTACGAGCACGGCAATGCATCGCCGTTCGCGCTGATGGATTTCGAGCGTGACGAGCGCAAGGCGCTGGCCTGCTGCGCGACCTTGCAGTCGGACATCACCATCGAGGCCGACATCGACGAAGACCCGGACGCGCGGCATTGTCCGGTCCGGGACTTCGCCGGCACCGTGGTCGTGCACGAAACGCTGTCGCCGACCATCAAGGGCATCGTCATCGAACTCGACGACCCGGAAGGCATCGATTTCCAGGCCGGGCAGTACGTACAGGTGAAGATTCCCGGCGAAGAACAGCCGCGCGCTTTCTCGCTGGCCGACCGGCCGAGTGAACGGCGGCGCATCGAGCTGAACGTGCGCCGGGTGCCGAACGGCAAGGGCACGACCTGGCTGCACGATGGACTCAAGGTCGGCGACCGCATCGAGCTGTCGGGCCCGTACGGCCGCTTCTTCGTGCGCGCGTCGGACCCGAAGCCGCTGCTGTTCATGGCCGGTGGTTCGGGCCTGTCGAGCCCGCGCTCGATGATCCTGGACCTGCTGGAACAGCAGGAAATGCGCGACATCGTGCTGGTCTACGGTGCCCGCAACCGTGCCGAGCTGTACTACCACGAGGAATTCGTGGCGCTCACGCACGAGTATCCGAATTTCGTCTACGTGCCGGCGCTCAACGAACCGACCGAGGCCTGTGCCTGGGATGGCTTCAAGGGCTTCGTGCATGACGCCGCGATGGCGCATTTCAGCAACGATTTCCGCGGCTGGCGCGCTTATCTTTGCGGCCCGCCGGTGATGATCGAAGCCTGCATCCGCACACTGATGCAGGGCCGCCTGTTCGAGCGCGACATCTTCACCGAGAAGTTCCTGACCTCCGCCGACGGCGCCAATGCCTCGGCGCGCAGCCCGCTGTTCCGGTCGATCTGAGTGTCGCGATGTCGATCCGCATCCACATCGAGAACTGTGACGACAGCTTTCCCTGCCCAGATGGCAGCAATGTGCTGCGGGCCATGGAATGCCTGGGTCGGCGCGGCATTCCGGTCGGCTGTCGGGGCGGCGGCTGTGGCGTCTGCAAGGTCAAGGTGCTGGACGGCCGCTACCGCAACGAGGCGATCAGCCGCGCCTGCGTGAGCACCGAAGAAGAGGCGGAAGGCTACAGCCTCGCCTGCAAGCTGATTCCCGAGAGCGACCTGAGCCTGCGAGTGATCGGCAAGATGGCGCGCTCCTTCGATATCTCACGCGGTGCATTCCACTTTTACGGGGCGCCGGCGACGGCGCCTCACCGTAGCTAGTACGCGAAGAACAAGAGGAGAAGAACATGGCAATCACTGGAGTCCTGCGTCCAGGGCACGTCGCACTGCGAGTGCTTGATCTGGAACAGGCGGTTCACCACTACACCGAGATCCTGGGCCTGGCCGAGGTGATGCGCGATGCGCAGGGACGCGTCTTCTTCAAGGCCTGGGACGAAGCCGACCACCACAGCGTGGTGCTGCGCAAGGCCGATGAGGCCGGCATGGACTACATGGGCTGGCGCGTGGATTCCGACGCCACGCTCGATCGCCTGGCTGGCGAGCTCGAAGCCAGCCCGCTGGCCACCGAGACCAGCTGGATCGCTGCCGGCGAGCATCCGCATACCGGCCGCCGCTTCCGCTTCACGATCCCGACCGGCCACGTGATGGAGCTGTACGCCCATCGCGATGTCACCGGCTGCGCCACCGGTTACCTCAATCCGGAGCCATGGCCGGACGGCCTGCGCGGCATGGCGCCGTCGCGCTTCGATCATTGCCTGCTGTATGGCGATGATCTCGATGGCACGGTCGAGCTGTTCACCAAGATCCTGGGCTTCAACCTGGCCGAGCAGGTTGTCGCCGGTCCGGACAAGCTGCAGATCGCCGCCTTCCTGACCTGCTCGAACAAGGCGCACGACGTGGCCTTCATCCGCCAGCCGATGAAGAACAAGTTCCACCATTGCTCGTTCCTGCTCGGCAGCTGGAACGAAGTGCTGAAGGCGGCCGACATCATCTCGAAGAAGAAGGTGTCGCTGGACCTCGGCCCGACGCGCCACGGCATCACGCGCGGCGAAACCATCTACTTCTTCGACCCGAGCGGCAACCGCAACGAAGTGTTTTCCGGCGGTTACATCTGGTACCCCGACAAGCCGACGATCACCTGGACCGACGACCAGCTCGGCCCGGCGATCTTCTACCACGACCGGAAGCTCAACGAAGCTTTCCTATCGGTGGTGACCTGAGTCCGGCCCCCCTATCCAAGCACGAGCACAACATGGCAACTGATGCATCAACTGCAGCTGCGGCGGTCAACGTCCGGCGCGACTTCCCGCATTTCATCAACGGCGCCTTCGTTCCCTCCGCCAGCGGCAAGACCTTCGAGAACCGCAGCCCGCTGGACGGCTCGCTGATCGGGCTCGTTTCTGAAGGCGGCAAGGCGGAAGTCGATGCCGCCGTGGCGGCCGCGCGCGCTGCGCTCGACGGCCCCTGGGGCAAGATGCCGGTCGCAAAGCGCGTCGAGCTGCTGTACGCGCTGGCCGACGAGATCAACCGCCGCTTCGATGACTTCCTGGCGGCGGAAATCGCCGACACCGGCAAGCCGGCGAGCCTGGCCGCCCACATCGACATCCCGCGCGGTGCCGCCAACTTCAAGATCTTCGCCGACGTCATCAAGAACGTCCCCAGCGAAACCTTCGAGATGGCGACACCGGATGGCGGCGAGGCACTGAACTACGCGGTGCGCGTGCCGCGCGGAGTGATCGCCGTGGTCTGCCCGTGGAACCTGCCGTTGCTGCTGATGACCTGGAAGGTCGGGCCGGCGCTGGCCTGCGGCAATGCGGTGGTGGTCAAGCCGTCGGAAGAGACGCCGGCCACCGCCACGCTGCTCGGCGAAGTGATGAACAAGGTCGGCATCCCGAAGGGCGTCTACAACGTCGTCCACGGCCTCGGCCCGAATTCGGCGGGCGAGTTCCTGACCTCCCATCGCGGCGTCAACGCCATCACCTTCACCGGTGAGACGCGTACCGGCGAAGCGATCATGGGCGCGGCCTCCAAGGGCCTGCGGCCGGTGTCGTTTGAACTCGGCGGCAAGAATGCCGGCCTGGTGTTCGCCGATGCCGATTTCGATGCCGCCGTCGAGGGCATCGCCCGTGCGGCGTTCGTCAACTGCGGTCAGGTCTGCCTCGGTACCGAGCGCGTCTACGTGCAGCGGCCGATCTTCGAGAAGTTCGTCGCCGCACTGAAGCTGAAGGCGGAAGCGATGAAGCCTGGCCTGCCGTACGAGAAGTCCACCGGCATCGGCCCGCTGATCTCGCAGGAACACCTCGGCAAGGTGCTGTCGTACTACGGCAAGGCCAAGGCCGAAGGCGCGACTCTGGTCACCGGCGGCGGCGTGCCCGACATGCCGGCCGAACTGAAGGGCGGCAGCTGGGTGCAGCCGACCATCTGGACCGGCCTGCCGGAAACGGCGACGGTGATCCGCGAGGAAATCTTCGGGCCGTGCTGCCACATCGCGCCGTTCGATACCGAGGACGAGGTGGTGGCACTCGCCAACGACACGCCGTACGGCCTGTGCACCACGGTGTGGACGCAGGACCTGTCGCGCGCGCACCGGATCGCCAAGCGCATCGACGTCGGCCTGTGCTGGATCAATTCCTGGTTCCTGCGCGACCTGCGCACACCGTTCGGCGGCTCCAAGCAGAGCGGCATCGGCCGCGAAGGCGGCGTGCACTCGCTGGAGTTCTACACCGAACTCCGCAACGTCTGCATCAAGTACGCATGAGCGACGTCAACACCAGTCCGGAAGTCGGCCGCAGCATCGTCGCGGCTGGCATTCGCACCAACTATCACGACCTCGGCCAGGGCAGTCCGGTGCTGCTGCTGCACGGCTCCGGCCCCGGCGTCAGCGCTTGGGCCAACTGGCGTGCGGTGCTGCCGACGCTGTCCAGCCAGCGGCGGGTGATCGCCCCTGATCTGGTCGGCTTCGGCTACAGCGACCGGCCGGCCGGTCACCGTTACGGCCTCGACAGCTGGGTGGAGCACGCGGTCGGCCTGCTCGATGCGCTGGCGCTGCCGACGGTCGACCTGGTCGGCAACTCGTTCGGCGGCGCGCTGGCGCTGGCGGTGGCGATCCGCCATCCGACGCGGGTGCGCCGGCTGGTGCTGATGGGCTCGGCCGGCCTGCGCTTCACGCTGACCCCGGCGCTTGACCAGGTCTGGGGCTACCAGCCGTCGTTCGAGGCGATGCGCACGATGATGGACCTGTTCGCCTTCGATCGCGGACTGGTCACTGATGCGCTGGCGCAGTTGCGCTACGAGGCCAGCCTGCGGCCCGGCGTGCAGGACGCCTACGCGTCGATGTTCCCGGCGCCGCGTCAGAACGGCGTCGACGGGCTGGCCAGCGATGAAGCGCAGATTGCCGCGCTGAGCAACGAGACGCTGGTCATCCACGGTCGCGAGGACCGGGTGATTCCGCTTGAAACCTCGCTGCGCCTGGCCTCGCTGATTCCGAAGGCCCAGTTGCACGTCTTCGGCCAGTGCGGGCACTGGACCCAGATCGAACACGCGGCGCGCTTTGCCAAGCTCGTCGATTCCTTCCTTGCCGAGGCCGATGCCTCCAGTCCCACGACATGACTCCAGAACAAATCAAGCTTCATGGCGACGCGCTGTACCAGGCGCTCGTCGACCGCCAGCCGCTGGCGCCGCTGACCGAGCGCGAGCCAGACATCACCATCGACGATGCCTACCGCATCCAGCTGCGGATGATCGAGCGCCGCCTGGCCAAGGGCGAGACGGTGATCGGCAAGAAGATCGGCGTCACCTCCAAGGCCGTGCAGCAGATGCTGAACGTCTACCAGCCGGATTTCGGTCTGCTGCTGTCGGGCATGGTCTACGCCGAAGGCCAGGCGATTCCGGCTGACAGCATGATCGCGCCGCGCGCCGAAGCCGAAGTGGCGTTCATCCTGAAGCGCGATCTGGACGGCCCCGGCGTCACTGCGGCCGACGTGCTGCGCGCCACCGATTTCGTGATGCCGTGCTTCGAGATCGTCGACTCGCGGATCAAGGACTGGAAGATCAAGATCCAGGACACCGTCGCCGACAACGCCTCCTGCGGCGTCTTCGTGCTCGGCGGCACGCCGCGCAGCCTGCGCGGGCTCGACCTTTCGGTGGCCGGCATGGTCGTCGAGAAGAACGGTGAGATCGTGTCCACCTCCGCCGGTGCCTCGGTGCAGGGCTCGCCGGTCAACGCGGTGGCCTGGCTGGCAAACACGCTCGGCGCGCTCGGCATTCCGCTGAAGGCCGGCGAAGTGATCCTGTCCGGTTCGCAGTCGCCGCTGATGCCGGTCAAGGCCGGCGATTTCTTCACTTGCTCGGTCGGCGGCCTCGGCAGCTGCTCGGCCCGCTTCTCCTGAACACCATCATGACCATCGACCAGAAGACCCTCGACTCGCTCGCCGAGTACCTCGAATCCGCCGAGCTGGAAGCGCGCGAGGTGGTGAAGATCACCGACGCCCATCCGCAGCTGACGCTCGATGACGGCTACGCCATCCAGGCCGCCATCCGCGCCCGCAAGGAAGCGCGCGGCAACCAGGTGGCGGGCCTCAAGGCCGGCCTGACCTCGCGCGCCAAGATGAAGCAGATGGGCGTGGAAGTGCCGTGCTTCGGTCTGCTGTTCGATTACATGAGCATCGCCAACGGCGGTGACGTGAAGACCAGCGAACTGATCCACCCGAAGGTGGAGGCGGAGATCGCCTTCGTTCTCAAGGCGCCGCTGCGCGGACCGGGCTGCCATGTCGGCGCGGTGCTGGCGGCCACCGATTTCGTGGTGCCGGCGGTGGAGATCATCGATTCCCGCTACGAGAACTTCCGCTTCGACCTGGTCAGCGTCGTCGCCGACAACACCTCGTCGTCGCGCTTCGTGGTCGGCAGTGTCGCCCGCGGCATCGAAGGGCTGGACCTGCGCACGCTGGGCATGGTGATGGAGAAGAACGGCGAAGTGGTGGCGATGGCGGCCGGCGCTTCGGTGCTCGGTCATCCGGCTGAAGCGATCGCCCAGCTGGCCAACCATCTGGCCGCGCGCGGCGAAGAGATTCCGGCCGGCACCTACATCATGAGCGGCGGTGCCACGGAAGCGATTCCGGTGGCCGCCGGTGATTCGATCCAGGTCCGTTTCCAGGATCTGGGCAGCGTGTCGATGCGTTTCGTCTGATTGCCAGGAAGGTCACTCGTTTCATGTCCGCAAAGCCGCCCCGCAGCAACCCGTTCACCCAGGAAGAAGGGCAGATTCATCTGGGGGGCGTCGATGCACTCGTTCGCTTGAGCCTTGACCAGGTCCGCACCGATGCCCGGCGCGGCCTGAAGACCGGCATGTTCATCTCCGGCTATCGCGGTTCGCCGCTCGGCATGCTGGACGCTGCGCTGCAGAAGCAGCAGAAGACGCTGCTGGAGAAGAACATCCACTTCGTCGATGGTCTCAACGAAGACCTGGCGGCGACGGCGGTCTGGGGCACGCAGATGCTGCATGCCGTCGGCAAGCAGAAGTTCGATGGCGTGACCGGCATGTGGTACGGCAAGGCGCCGGGTGTCGATCGTTCCGGCGACGCGCTGAAGCACGCCAACTACACCGGCATCGACAAGAACGGCGGCGTGCTGGCGATCGTTGGCGATGACCCGAGCTGCAAGTCGTCGTCGCTGTGCAGCCAGTCGGAGCCGATGCTGATGCACGTCGGCATTCCGTCGCTGTACCCGGCCAACGTCCAGGAAGTGCTGGACTACGGCCTGCACGGCTACCAGATGTCGCGCCTGTCGGGCCTGTGGATGGGTCTGAAGTTCGTCACCAACATCGCCGACGGCACCGGCACGGCCGAAGTCTCGCCGGACCGCCTGCAGTTCCTGACGCCGGACATGGAGTTCGACGGCAAGCTGTTCACGCCGCGGATGAACCTGGGCATGAACGTGCGCGCCGAAGCGCTGGAGATGGAGCAGTCGCTGTACACGCGCCGGCTGGAAGTGGCGAAGCGCTACGCGGCCGCGAACAAGCTGAACAATGTGGTGTTCGACTGCCCGGACGCCTGGCTCGGCATCATCACCGCCGGCAAGACCTACAACGACCTGCGGCAGGCGTTCCTGGAATTGGGTCTCGACGATGCGGCACTGCGTCGCTACGGCATCCGCATCCTGAAGATGGGCATGCTGTTCCCGATGGAGCCGACCATCGTCCGCGACTTCGCGCGCGGGCTGGAAGAGATCTTCGTCATCGAGGAAAAGCGGCCGTTCCTCGAGATGTTTGCCAAGAACGTGCTGTACGGCATGGCCAACGCGCCGCGCATCGTCGGCAAGTTCGACCAGAGCGAGCAGACGCTGCTGCCGCACTACGGTGAGTTCGAGCCGGACGTCATCGGCCGGGCGCTGGTCAAGCGGCTGTCGCAGCGCGCCCGTGTGGAGTCGGCGGAAGCCTGGCTTCAGCGTGTCGACGAGATCCATTCGCGCAACAAGCTGCCGACCGCAACTCGCACCGCCTGGTACTGCTCCGGCTGCCCCCACAACAGCTCCACGCAGGCGGTCGAAGGCAGCGTCGTGTCGGCGGGCATCGGCTGCCACACGATGGCGATGTGGATGAATCGCAACGTCGTCATGGGCACCCACATGGGTGCCGAAGGCACGCAGTGGATCGGCATGGCGCCGTTCACCGACGAGAAGCACATCTTCCAGAACATCGGCGATGGCACCTATTTCCACTCCGGCGTGCTGGCGATCCACTACGCGGCGGCGGCCAACGTCAACATCACCTACAAGCTCCTCTACAACTCGCACGTGTCGATGACCGGCGGCCAGGAAGCCATGGGCATCCGCTCGGTCGGCAACGTGGTGGCCGACCTGCTGGCCAACGGCGTCAAGCGGGTCATCGTCACCACCGACGATCCGGGCCGCTACCAGAGCGTGAGCCTCGCCGGCGGCACCGAGGTCTGGCACCGCGACCGGCTCGACGAGGCGCAGCGCGCGCTGGCGGCGATCCCCGGCACCACCGTGCTGATCCACGACCAGGAATGCGCCGCCGAACTGCGTCGCGCACGCAGCCGCGGCAAGGCCGAGGAGCCGGTGGAAGTCACGGTCATCAACGAGCGCGTCTGCGAAGGCTGCGGCGACTGCGGCGTCAAGGCCAACTGCATGAGCGTGGAGCCGGTGGCGACCGAGTTCGGCCGCAAGACCCGCATCCACCAGTCGTCCTGCAACAAGGATTTCTCCTGCGTGAAGGGCTTCTGCCCGTCGTTCCTGACCATCACGCCGAACGCCGAGCCGGCGGCGGCCGATGGCCTGGTCAAGAAGAAAAAGAAGGGCCGCATCGCGGTGCTCGACCGGGCGCTGCCGGAGCCGGTCAAGAAGGTCGATGACACGCTGGGCGTCGGCATCCACGTGATGGGTATCGGCGGCACCGGTTCGGTGACGGTCGTGGCCACGCTGGCGAATGCCGCGCGTCTGGAAGGCAAGCACGTCATCGGTCTCGACCAGACCGGGCTTGCGCAGAAGGGCGGGGCGGTGATTTCCGACATCAAGATCTCGCACCAGCCGTTCAATGGCTCGAGCAAGATTTCCGACGGCCGCACCGACCTGTTCCTCGGCTTCGACATCCTCAACGCCACCGATCCGAAGAACCTCGACAAGTGCCTGCCGGAACGGACCATCGCGGTGGTCTCGACGACCCAGACGCCGACCGGCCAGATGGTGTCGAACCGAAACGCGCTGTTCCCGAACATCACGGCGCTGACGGCCGGCATCAACAAGGTCACGCGCCGTGACGACAACGTTTTCCTCGACGGCCAGGCGTTCGCCGAAGGCCTGTTCGGCGATGCCATGGCGACCAACAACTTCATGGTCGGCGTGGCGTTCCAGGCCGGCACCATTCCGCTGAAGGCGGAGTCGATCGAAGCGGCGATCAGCCAGTCCGGCGTCGGCGTCGAGCAGAGCCTCGCCGCGTTCCGCTGGGGCCGCATGACGGTGGTCGACCGCGCGTTCGTCGAAGCCGAAATCGCTCGCTACGCGCCGAAGCAGGTGGCGGTGTCGCTGTCGACGGAAGCGCAGGCGATCGTCGAGTCGATCGGCGCTGTTGGCGAGACGCGTCGTCTGGTCGAAGTGCGGGTGCCGGAACTGATCGCCTACCAGGACGCGGCCTACGCCAGGCGCTATGCCGAGATCGTCAAGCGCGTGGTCGATGCCGAACGCCGCGTGATGGCCGGCCACAGCAGCCTGGCCGAAGCGGCGGCCCGCTACCTGTACAAGCTGATGGCCTACAAGGACGAATACGAGGTCGCCCGTCTGCACCGTGATCCGGCGTTCCTGGCGCAGCTGGATGCCATGTTCCCGCAGGGCTACAGCGTCAAGTACAACCTTGCGCCGCCGGCGATCTCCAAGAAGGATCCGGTCACCGGCCATCTGGTCAAGCGCCAGTTCGGCGCGTGGATGGGCACCGCGTTCGGCGTGATGAAGCGCTTCAAGGGGCTGCGCGGCGGCGCGCTGGATGTCTTCGGCAAGACCGAGGAGCGTCATCAGGAGCGCCAGCTGATCGAGGACTACATCCAGCAGCTGGATCGCAGCCTCGCCACGCTGAGCCCGGCAACCCACACCACGGCCGTGGCGCTGGCCTCCATCCCGGACGAGATCCGCGGCTACGGCCACGTCAAGCAGCGCAGCATCGAAGCAGCCAAGGCAGCCGAGCAGGCGCTGCTGGCCGCGCCGAACGACCGCCGGGCCGCCTGAGCCGGACCGGAGAAACGCGGCAGGGGACTCGACGCCGGGCGGCGTAGCTGGCCGGCGTCGAGTCCCGTAGCAATGGCCCGACTGCGGTGATGCCGCTGATGGGCCCTGATGTGAAGCCGACGCGCGACCTGGATCTGGGCAGCGCACTCCGGCCCCTGGACCATGCCCAGATCAGGAAACCGAACATGAAGAAAATCCGCTGCGCGATCATCGGCCCCGGGAACATCGGGACGGACCTGTTGTACAAGCTGCGGCGCTCGCCGGTGCTGGAACCGGTGTGGATGGTGGGAGTTGACCCGGAATC
>NZ_JBIMKV010000026.1:0-44513 GCF_051860985.1 Nevskia sp.
TGCGTAACGCGTCAACTTGTTCATGGCTTCATCCTCTCAAGGTTTGAAGCCTCCGAGAAAGACGGGGCGGTTCAGTCGGCCGTTCGGACCGGCCGTTGTGCAGGAAGGTGGTCTTCAGGTGATCGAGGCCCATCAGCTGCAGCACGGTGGCGTGCAGGTCGTAGGTGTCGACCTTGCGGCCGACCGCCTGCATGCCGATCTCGTCGGTGCCGCCGACCGTGGTGCCGGCCTTCACGCCGCCACCGGCCAGCCACTGCGTGTAACCCCACGGGTTGTGGTCGCGGCCGTTGCCGCTCTGGCCGAATGGCGTGCGGCCGAATTCGGAGGTCCATACCACCAGCGTGGAGTCGAGCAGGCCACGCGCTTCGAGATCGGCGAGCAGACCGGCGATCGGCTTGTCGACGGCACGGGTATGCGCACGATGGTTGGATTCGATGTTGTTGTGGCCGTCCCAGTTGCGGGCTTCGCCTTCGATCTCGATCTCGCCCGACACCACCTGGATGAAACGCACGCCGCGTTCGACCAGTCGGCGCGCGCGCAACAGCGTTTCGCCGTAGCTCTTGCTGGCCTCGATATCGATGCCGTACAGCGCCTTGGTGGCTTCGCTTTCCTTGGCCAGGCTGACCGCTTCCGGCGCCGTCACTTCCATGCGCGCGGCGAGGTCGTAGGAGCGGATGCGCGCCTGCAGCTCGGTGTCGCCCGGGTAGTGGCGGGCATGGCTGCGGTTCAGCCGGTTGAGCAGATCCAGCGTGCTGCCCTGCTCGCCTTCGGCGACAAGCTCCGGGCGGTTCAGATGCAGGATCGGCGAATCGCCCGGGCGGAACGCGGTGCCCTGGTAGACCGCCGGCAGGAAGCCGGAGCTC
This sequence comes from Nevskia sp., assembly GCF_051860985.1. Classification (NCBI taxonomy): domain Bacteria; kingdom Pseudomonadati; phylum Pseudomonadota; class Gammaproteobacteria; order Nevskiales; family Nevskiaceae; genus Nevskia; species Nevskia sp. Next base: position 864 of record NZ_JBIMKV010000026.1, read on the forward strand.
CAGTTGATCGCGCCGCCGCGCGGCTCGCGCTTGTCGTTGTAGAGCACGACGTAGCCCGGCAGGTCCGGATTGGCGGCGCCCAGCGCGTACTGCACCCAGGCGCCGAGCGACGGCCGGCCCGGGCTCAGGTCGCCGGTGTTGAGCTTGAGAATGGAGATGTCGTGGGTGGCGCCGATCGTGGTGCTGGACTTCACCCAGGCGATCTTGTCGGCCTGGGTCGCGAGGTTCGGCAGCAGGTCCGAAAACCAGGCGCCGCTGTCGCCGTGCTGCTTCCACTGGCGCTGGGTCGCCAGCAGCTTGTTGGAGGTGCCGCGCACGCCTTCCTTGATGCCCTTCATGAACGAGGCCGGCACTTCCTGCCCGGCCAGCTTGACCAGTTCCGGCTTGTAGTCGAACAGGTCCAGCGTCGACGGCGCGCCGTCCATGTGCAGCCAGATCACCGACTTCACCTTGGCGGGGAAGTGCGTGGCCTTCGGGGCCAGCGGATCGACGAGGCCGGTGACCGGCTCGCTGGCCGTCGCGGCGGACGGGAAGAAGGCGCCGCCGAGCGCCACGCCGCCAAGGCCGAGTGCGGCGTGGGCCAGCAGGTCGCGACGCGAGGTCGGATTGTTGAAATCAGTCATGCGATGTCTCCAAAAAAGGTGGGATCAGTGCAGGGTTCAGAAGCGGTAGGTGAACTCGTTGGAGTTGACGACCGCGTGGGTGAGATCGACGAAGGCGGCGGCCCGGATCGGATCGAGCGGCCCGGCCTTCTCCAGCCCGATCGGCACGTTGACCGCGAACTTGCCGTTGGCGGCCTGCGCCTTCAGCACCCTCTCCTGGCTGTCGAGGAAGGCCAGCAGCGTGGTCTTCTCCTGCTTGTCCGGCTTGCGGGCATAGGCGATCTCGAACAGGCCATCGAGCTGGGCGGACGCCGAACCGCCCCGTTCGCGCAGCACCCGGCCGGCCAGCGCCTTCGACCAGTCGAAGACGATCTCGCTGTTGAACAGCGTCAGCGCCTGCAGCGGCGTGGTGGTGATATCGCGCTTGGCATGCGCCTGCTGGGTGTTGGCGATGTCGAACGGCTGCAGCAGCGGATACGGGATCGAGCGGCGCGTGAAGATGTAGAGGCTGCGGCGATTCCAGTCGTCCTTGTCGGCCGACACCTTCCAGGCGTTGCCGGTGTAGAGGTTCGATGGCACCGGCGGGAACACGCTGGGTCCGCCGATCTTCTCGGTCAGCGAACCGGAGGCGACCAGCAGCGAATCGCGGATCGTCTCGGCGTCGAGACGGCGGCGCGGGAACACCGCCAGCAGCCGGTTTTCCGGATCGGCGCTGGCGATGTCCTGACGGAACGCCGACGACTGCCGGTAGACGCTGGACAGCAGGATCTCGCGATGCAGCTGCTTCACGCTCCAGCCGTGCTCGACGAAGCTCGACGCCAGATGATCGAGCAGCTCCGGATGGCTCGGCTTCTGGCCGGCCTTGCCGAAGTCGCTGAGCGTTTCGACGATGCCGCGGCCGAAGTACTGGTCCCAGACCCGGTTGGCGTAGACGCGGGCGGTCAGCGGATTGCCCGGGCTGGCGATCCAGCGGGCCAGCGCCGTGCGGCGGCCGGACGACTTCTCGGTCGGCACGATGACCGGCTTTTCCGAGGTGATCGCCGCCGGGAAGCCCGGCTGCACTTCTTCCACCGGCCGCTCGAAATCACCGCCGAACAGCAGGTGGGTCGGCGGCGCCTGGGTCTGGCCGAGTTCGGTCATCGCCGAGATTTCCAGCGAGCCGCCGGCCGGCTTCAGCTTGTCGAACTTGCGCAGTTCCTCGCCGAGCTTGCGGTAGTCATCGGCCAGCGCCGCGTACTCGGGCTGGTACTGCTCGGCGCTCGGATCGGCGTTGTCGCGCAGGTAGGCGGCCAGCACGTCATCGGTGCCGTAGTCGGAGAAGCGGTTGATGATCCAGCGGTCATGCGGCGTCCACTGCGCTTCCGGCGTCGAGTACAGCTTGCGCAGCGAGGCCTGGGTGGCCTGCGAGTAGCGGTCGAGCAGGTAGTGCTTGGCCGGCTCGCGCACCTTGTCGATGATCGCCTTCTGCTTGGCGCGGATCTCCGCGGTGGCTGCCTTCCACTTGGCGTCGGCCTGTTCGTAGGCCAGTTCCGCCGCGCCCTTGGCGGCCGGAATGTCATCGACCGCGCTGGTGTTGGCGAAGAACGCCTGCAGCTGGAAGTACTCCTTCTGCGAGATGCGATCGGCCTTGTGGTTGTGGCACCGGGCGCAGCCGACGGTCTGGGCCAGGAACACCTCGCCGACGGTGTCGGTCATGTCGGTGGTGTGCTGGTACTTCTTCTGCACCAGATCGCGGGAATTGATGTTGTCCGGAAAGCCGCGCAGGAAGCCGGTGGCCACCAGCGCGTCCTGGTCGCCGGGCTTGATCTCGTCGCCGGCCAGCTGTTCCTGGATGAACTGGTCATAGGGCTTGTCGGCGTTGAAGGCCTTGATGACCCAGTCCCGGTAGCGCCACATGTTCGGCCGCGTCTGGTCGCCCTGAAAGCCGGCGCTGTCGGCGTAGCGGGCCAGATCGAGCCAGCGGCGGGCCTGGCGTTCGCCGTACTTCGGCGAGGCCAGCAGGCGGTCGGCAAGCTTCTCGTAGGCGTCCGGAGAACGATCGGAGACGAACTGCCGGACCTCCTCCGGCGTCGGAATCACGCCCCAGACATCCAGCGTGGCGCGCCGGATGAAGGCCGCGCGATCGGCGTCCGGCGAAGGCTTCAGGCCCTTCTCCTCAAGCTTGGCGAGCACGAAGGCATCGATCGGCGTACGCACCCAGCGCGCCGCCTTTACCTTCGGCGCGGCGACGGCAATCACCGGCTGGTACGACCACAGCGCGTTCGGCCGGGCAGCGGCGGCGGCGTTGCTGCGCGGCGCGGCGGCATCGGCTGCCTCGGCGGCGCTGGCGCCGGGCACGGCGATCGCCAGGCCGAGACCGAGCCCGACGGCGAAAGCGAGCGTTGAGTGTTTCTTCTTCATTCAGCGGTTCCCTTGATCAAGTGTTCTGACCTGCGACCACCCTGGAGTGGAATTCCGGCATGGCATTCCGGATCGCTGTCGAGGCGCTGCGGAATGCGTGCTGCAGTGGAGGAATTGCAACGCCTGCGCCAGCGCTGCGAAGACTGCGGAGGATCGCCCGCAGGACCTGTGTAAAGATTTGTATCTTTCTGAATTAGTTGAACAAATCCAGCCTCTTCAAGACACCTCGAAGGATCGGATTCAGGACTGCGGACGGTCCTGCCAGGGCCGGCATGCTGGTTTCGCAGCAGGCCGGCAAACAGGCTGTTGTGGATTCCGCAGCGGCTGCTGGATCGGCAACAGCGGCGACCGCTGCGCAGCGGCGCGTGGAGCCGTCAGTGGAGTCGGCGGCAGCCGGCCGGGCTGCCGCCGGGGGATCAGCTGTCGAACGACGACAGGCTGGCGTCAGGCGCCAGCAGCACCAGCGCCGTCAGCGCCGCCAGCACGATCGCCAGCAGCAGCAAGGCCACACCCAGCCGGGACGAGCCGATCGCCTGGTCGGCCGGCACCGCATCGGCGGGCTTGCGGCCGGTCCACAGCGCGCGGACCAAGTGCTCGCGGCTCAGCAGCCGGTGAGCGAGGACCGCCAGCACATGCACGGCGATCGCCACCGCCAGGGCGTTGAACAGCCACTGGTGGATCGCCGTCAGCGTCAGGCTGAGGCTGTCGCTGACCCAGCCGTACAGCGGGCCGACGTTGAAGATCTCGTCGTTGGCGAACAGCCCGGTCCCCGCCTGCACGGCCAGCCCGGCCAGCAGCGCCAGCACCATCCAGGCACCCAGCGGATTGTGGCCGGCGTGACGCGCAGGCTCGCCGCGCAGCCAGCGGCGGGCATGGGCCAGCACCGCGCGCGGCCCGCGCACGAAGTTCGCGAAGCGCGCGTGGCGGGTGCCGAACAGGCCCCACAGCAGCCGGAACACCACCAGCACCGTCACCAGGTAACCGGCGGCGAGATGCAGCCGGAAGTACTCCGGGCCAATCCGGCTGGTGACGTAGCTGGCCAGCACGCCGGCCACCAGCGCCCAGTGGACGATCCGCACCGGCAGGTCCCAGACCTTGCGACCGGCCGCCGCCGGCGCGGCAGCGGCCAGCGGCGCGGCGACGTCGTCAGCGGATGAGGTCGACGACATGGCCGGTCACTTCGACTTGTACTCGTCGTGGCAGCCCTTGCAGTCCTTGCCGACCGCTGCGGCGGCGGCCTTGAAGGCATCGGCGTTGCCGGGCTCCTTGTCGATCACCTGGGCCAGCGCGACGACGTGGGTCTGGAAATCCTTGAGCCGGGCATCGAAGTCGGCGCGGTTGCTCCAGATCTCCGGCTTGGCCTTGGTGTCGCCGTTGGCGGAGTAGTCCGGGAACACTTCGCCGAGCTGCGGCGCCAGGAAGGCGACCCGGGCGATGCGCTTCTGCAGCTCGGCGGCGTCGTACGCCTGCTTGCCCTGCAGGGTGTCGCCGACCGGGCGGAAGTTGCTGCCGATCAGCGTGAACAGCGCGCGCCGCACTTCGATGACCGGCTTGGGGTTCGGCGCCGGATCGGCGGCCAGCAGCGGCAGGCTGCCGGCCGTGATCGCCAGCGCGCAGGCGCCGAGCACGATGCGGCGCAGCGGCAGGCGACGGGAAGCAGCAGGGAAACGGGACTTGGACATGGCTCTCGGGGATGGCTGGGGTGGATGACGCCACCGCCGCCGACCGGTGCTGCTCGATTCCGGCCAGCCGGCGGGCGACGCTGGAAGGCCGTGCCGCGCAATCACCGCGCCAGCCCGGCGGCACCGGCCGATGGCGCCGGACGCGCTGCGCGGCGCCCGTTCAAGCCCCTGAAATCACGATGGTTATCGGTCGACTCTCGTCGGTCCGGTCTCGCCCCTGACTGCTGCCGCGACGCCGCGCGGCGGCCACCGCTGCTGCCTGCGCAGCAGGCCGCTGGCGAGGCTGCTGCGTGGCCAGCAGCGCGGCGAAGCGACTTCGCCGGCCGTCAGCCGCCCGGCGGATTGGGCGCGCGCCAGGCGCGCTCGAACGGCAGCCGCCAGGCGCGTGGCGCGACCAGCTGGTGGATCGCCTTCGGGCCCCAGGAGCCCGGCTCGTAGAAGCGCACCGGCGGCGGCGCCTCGAGCAGCGGCTCGGACACCTTCCACAGCCGCTCGATGCCTTCGGCCGTGGTGAACAGCGTGTGGTCGCCGCGCATCGCGTCGAGGATCAGCCGCTCGTAGGCTTCCAGCACCTCGCCGGCCAGGCCGGTGTCGTGCATCGCGAACTGCAGGCTCAGCTTGTCCAGCCGCATGCCCGGACCGGGGCGCTTGCCGTAGAAGCTCAAGGACATCTTGGAGGCGTCGGCGAGATCGAAGGTCAGGTGGTCCGGCCCCTGGCTGCCGACGCCGGAGCCGGCCGGGAACATGCTCTTGGGCGGCTCACGGAAGGCGATCGAGATGATCCGCTGGCCTTCCGCCAGCCGTTTGCCGGTGCGCAGGTAGAACGGCACGCCGGCCCAGCGCCAGTTGTCGATCAGGCACTTCAGCGCGATGAAGGTTTCGGTGTCGGACGCCGGGTCGACACCGTCCTCGCCGCGATAGCCGGCGTACTGGCCGCGCACGACGTTGGCCGGGTCCAGCGGCAGCATGCTACGGAACACCTTGTTCTTCTCCTCGCTGATCGGCACCGGCTCCAGCGAGGTCGGCGGCTCCATCGCCATGAACGCCAGGATCTGGAACAGGTGGGTGACCACCATGTCGCGGTAGGCACCGGTCTGCTCGTAGAAGCCGGCGCGGCTGCCAAGACCGAGCGTTTCCGGCACGTCGATCTGCACGTGGTCGATGAAGTTGCGGTTCCAGATCGGCTCGAACAGGCCATTGGCGAAGCGGAACGCGAGGATGTTCTGCGCCGGTTCCTTGCCGAGGAAATGGTCGATGCGAAAGATCTGCTCTTCGCCGAACACCTCGTGCAGCTTGGCGTTAAGCCGCACGGCGCTGGCCAGGTCGGTGCCGAACGGCTTTTCCATGATGATCCGCGCCCGTTCCACCAGCCCGGCCTCGCCGAGCATCCGCACCACCGGCAACGCCGCGCTGGGCGGCACGCTGAGGTAGTGCAGGCGCTGGCTTTCGGCGCCGAGCGCCGCCTCGGCGGCGGTCACCGCTGCCTTCAGCGCGGCCGCCCCGGCGGCCAGCGGCAGGTAGTCCAGCTGGGCGGCGAAGCGCTGCCAGTCGGCGTCGTTCGGCTTGCGCATGCCGAACTGGTCGAGCGCGCTGCGGGCGATGCTGCGGAAGCCGTCGGCGTCGAGCTCGTCGAGCGACAGCCCGATGATCCGGCAGTCCGGAATGAAGCCGGCGTTGACCAGATGGAACAGGCCGGGCAGCAGCTTGCGGCGGGCCAGATCGCCGGTGGCACCGACCAGCACCACCACCTGCGGGAAGCGCGGCCCGACACCTGCGGGGACTTTGGCCATCGTGCGGCTCCGGTTGAACGGTCGGGGCTAGGCGCTTGCAAAAGCGACGCCAGCCGCCGGTCTACGGCTTCCAGGCGATCAGCGTGTCGATCAGCCGGCGCAGCACCGGGCCGATGGCCTGGGCCTGCGGGTGGCCCGGCGTCCAGCAGGCAGGGTCGCTGTCGTCGAGATAGCAGTCCTGCGCCAGCTCCAGCTGCAGCGCGTGCAGGCCCTGGTCCGGCTGGCCATAGCGCACGGTGGTGTAGCCGCCCTTGAAGCGCTGGTTGCTGGCGATGCCGCCGCCAGTGGCGGCCAGCACCGTCTCGACCTCGGCCTGCAGCGCCGGCGCGCAGGCCTGCCCGTCACGCGTGGCGAGGCTGAAATCCGGCAGCCGGCCGGGGAATCGGCCGGGCAGCTCGCGGCGCACCGAATGGGCATCGAGCAGCACCACGTGGCCGCAGCGGGCGCGGGTGTCGGCCACCCGCTGGGCCAGCTCGTCGTGGTACGGGTCCCACCAGCGGGCGCGGCGGCTGTCGATCTCCGCCACCGTCGGCTCGCAGCCGGGCCGGTAGACCGGCGCGCCGTCGAACTGCAGCAGCGGGCACAGGCCCGGGTCGGGATCGCCGTCGTACAGCGGCCGGCCCTCGCGGTCGCGGTTCAGGTCGACGACGTAGCGCGAATGGGTGGCGGCGATCAGCGTGGCGCCGCAGTAGGCAGCAAAGTGGTACAGGAACGGCAGGTGCCAGTCGGTGTCCGGCAGCTGCCGCGCGCCGGGGCTCAGGCGTTCGGCGAGACCGGGGCTGAGCGCGGTGCCGGCATGCGGGATGTTGATGATCAGCGGCCCGCGGCCGGCAATCGTCAAGGCCAGCGGCGCGCTCATCGGTCAGCCCAGCAGCCGCTTCATCACCGCGCGGTAGCGACCGAGGCTGGCCGCCGCCTGCGGGTGACGGCCGTCGCGGACCACCCAGCGGCCGGCCACCATCACGTCGCGCACCGGCTGCCGGGCCGGGCCGAAGATGGCGGCATCGAGCAGGCCGTCGCCGCGCTGTTCGGCCAGCGCCGGATCGTCCGGGTTCAGCACCAGCCAGTCGGCGCGCAAGCCGACCGCGAGGCTGCCGACCGGCTGCGCCATCGCCTGCGCGCCACCGGCGGTGGTGATTCGGTACAGGTGGCCGCCGAGCGAATCGCCGATGCCCTTGGCCAGCACGTTGCGGCGCTCGAAACGCAGGCGCTGGCCGTACTCGAACAGCTTCAGTTCCAGGAACGGATCGACGCAGACATGGCTGTCGGCGCCGACGCCGATGCGGCCGCCGTTGCGCAGGTAGGGCACGGCGTTGAAGAAGCCGTCGCCGAGGTCGCCTTCGGAAGTCGGGCACAGGCCGGCGACGACGCCGGAGCGGGCCAGCCGCTCGGCCTCGCCGATCTCGGTGTGGGTGGCGTGGATCACGCACCAGCGGCCGTCGACGGCGGCGTGGTCGAGCAGCCAGGCGATCGGCCGCTGGCCGGACCAGGCCAGGCAGTCGTTCACTTCCTTGAGCTGCGCCGACAGGTTCAGGTGGATCGGCGTGTCCGGCCCCAGCGTGGCCGCCAGCGCGACGGCATCGGCCAGCATCGCCGGGGTGACGGCGCGCAGGCTGTGCGGGGCGATGCCGATGCGCTGGGCAGCGCTGCCGCGCGTGGCGGCGACCAGGCGTTCGACGATGCCGGCGTAGTCGGCCACGGTGTTGATGAAGCGGCGCTGGCCGCTGGTCGGCGGCGTGCCGCCGAAATTGTCGTGGCCGTACAGCACCGGCAGCAGCGTCTGGGCGATGCCGGTGCGCTGCGCCGCCGCCAGCAGCCGCTCGCTGGTTTCGGCGCGGTTGGCGTACGGCGCGCCGCTGACGTCGTGGTGCAGGTAGTGGAACTCGGCAACGCTGGTATAGCCGGCCTGCAGCATCTCCACGTACAGCTGGGTGGCGATGACTTCGATGTCGTCCGGCTGCAGCTGCTCGATGAAGCGGTACATCAGCCGCCGCCACGACCAGAAGCTGTCGCCCTGCGGGCCGCCCTTTTCGGTCAGCCCGGCCATGCCGCGCTGGAACGAGGTCGAGTGCAGGCAGGGCATGCCCGGCACCACCGGGCCGTTGAGCGTCTCGGCCCCGTCCGCCGCCACGCCGGTGGCGAGCGCGGTGATCAGCCCGGCATCGTCGACCTCGAACAGGACGTTGTCATGCCAGCCGGTGGCGAGCAGGGCGGAAGAGGCGTGATAACGGCTCATGGCGGTCGATCGGGCAGCGCGGGTCGTGGGGTGCCGGCAAGAGTACGCAATCGTCGGCGTCGTTGCCCCATCCTGGGGCGCGTCCGCCGTTCAGTTCAGCAGGCCGCGCCAGACGAGGCAGACCAGCACGCCAAGGGTCAGCGACAGCCGCAAGCTGAAGTAGCCGCTCAAGGGGTCGAGCACCCGCTCGCGCCAGACCTCGGCCGCCACCAGCAGCACGAACACCGCCGCCAGCGCGACGATCGCCGGCGTGAACGGCAGCGAGGCGGCCAGCCAGGCCAGCAGCATCAGCACGGTCGACAGCGCCATGCCGATCAGGCCGTTCGGGCCTTCTGCGGTCGGCAGTGCCAGCCCCCACAGGGTGCCGGCCATGAAGCTGGCGATCATCGCCGCGTAGCGCAGCCACAGGCCATCGAGCCAGGGCGGCACGCTGTCCGGCAGCAGGGTCCACCACAGCGGACCGGCGATGAACGGCAGCAGCCCGGCATAGCCGAGCAGATAGACCAGCGCGGGCAGACGGTTCATCGGCGCTCCGGGGAACAAGGGTTCATCGGCATCGCGGCGCGGTGCCGGCGCATCAGTCGCCGGCCACCGAATCGGCGACATAGGGGTTGATCTGGCGCTCGCGGCCGAAAGTCGACATCGGGCCGTGGCCGGGGATGAACTTCACCTCGTCGCCGAGCGGGAACAGCCGGCTGCGGATCGAGCGGATCAGGTCGGCGTGATTGCCTTTCGGGAAATCGGTGCGGCCGATCGAGTTCTGGAAGATCACGTCGCCGACCATCGCCAGTTGCGAGGCCGGGTGATGAAAGACGACGTGGCCCGGCGTGTGGCCGGGGCAGTGCAGCACGTCGAGCGTCAGGCTGCCGACGGTCACCGTGTCGCCGTGCTGGAGCCAGCGCTGCGGCACGAAGCTGCGCGCCGGCGGGAAACCGTACTGCTTGGCGGCGTCGGGCATGCCGTCGATCCAGAAGGCATCGTCCTGGTGCGGACCTTCGATCGGCAGGTTCAGCTGCTCGGCGATCTCGGCGACCGCACCGGCGTGGTCGAGATGACCGTGGGTGACCAGCAGTTTTTCCAGCTGCACGCCGTGGTGGGCGACCCGCTCCAGCAGCCGCGCGGCCTCGCCGCCGGCATCGACCAGCGCGCCGCGCATCGTCGTGGGGTCCCAGATCAGCGTGCAGTTCTGCTGGAACGACGTGACCGGGATGATTTCGCCGCGCAGGCGGACGGCGGGATCGGCAACAGCGGATTCGGTGGACATGCGGATCGGCGCTCAGGCGCGGGCGGGTTTGCTTTCCGGGGCGTCGCTGCCGCCGCCGACCTGGGTCGCCGGGGCGGCCAGCAGTGCGGCGTCGCGGCGGCTGCCGACGGACGGGAACGAGAAACGGATGCCGTCCGCCTCGAAGCGGCGAACGATGGCGATCAGCACCCGCTGACGGGTATCCATGTACAGCGCGAACGCCGGATCGACCATCCAGTAGACCAGCTCGAACTGGTAGGCGCCGCCGACCAGCGCCTTCAGGTGCGCGCGTTCGACGCGGGTTTTCGGCTGCGCCGCGATGATCTCGCGCAGCAGCCCCGGAATCGCTTCGATCACCTCCGGCGGCGTGCTGAATTCGACGTCCAGCGTCAGCAGCACGCGCCGCTCGTACATGCGCTTGTAGTTGCGCAGCCGCGCCTTCAGCAGGTCGCTGTTGGAGAAGATCAGCTGTTCGCCGGTGTCGGCGCGCACCCGCGTGGTCTTCAGGCCGACGTGCTCGACGGTGCCCGAGTAGCTGTCGACGACGATCGCGTCGCCGATCACGAACGGCTTGTCGATGACGATCGACAGGCTGGCGAACAGATCGCCAAGGATGTTCTGCACCGCCAGTGCCACCGCGATGCCGCCGATGCCGAGGCTGGCGACCAGCGCGGTGACATTGATGCCGAGGTTGTCGAGGATGAACAGCAGCATCACCAGCCACAGCAGCAGCTTGCCGATGAAGTTCAGCGCCGCGAGGCTGGTGGCGGCGGCGAGGTTGCCCTGCTCCGCCCGCATCCGCGAACTGGCGACCCAGAAATCGAGCAGCGCGCCGATCCACAGGCCGATCTGCACCAGGATCGCGACGGTGATGACGTGATCGAGCCGCGCCTCGACCTTCTTGCCGAGATCGAGGTACTGGCTGGCGAAGTAGACCGCCACGAACACGATCAGCCAGAGCTTGGTCGACTCCACGGCGTTGATCAGCGCGCGGTCCATGCGCGTGGCCTTGGGCCGCTCGCTGTTCGACAGCCGGCGGATGATCGCCCGCTGCACAGCGAACACCACCAGCACGAAGCCCAGCCCGCCGCAGACCGCGATCAGCCAGTCGCTGATCGGGTTGCGGACCAGGATGCGGTCGAGACTGCCGAGATAGTCGAGAAGGTCGTTCACGATTCGATGAGGGACGGCAGAATTCAGCGCCGAGGCTGGCCGGCGAGCCAGGCCGCGAAGCCGGCTTCGTCGAGCAGGCCTTCGGCGAGCAGGACCATCTGTTCAACCATCGCCGGCGATGGTGGCGGCGTCGGCACCCGGTTCATGCGCAGGAACAGCAGCGCCGCGAACAGGCCGGTGCGCTTGTTGGCGTCGACGAACGGATGGTTGCGCGCAATGCCGTACGCGTACGCGGCCGCCAGCGAATAGGGATCATCATCACCGTAGGCCTGCTTGTTCTGCGGCCGCGCGAGCGCCGAATCGAGCAGGCCCTCGTCGCGGACGCCGCTGGCCCCACCGTGTGCAGCCAGTTGGTGATCGTGCATGGCCAGCACGACATCCTTGTCGAGGAATTCCATCAGCGCTTGGCGAGCGCGCGCAGCACGTCGCGGTACTCGGTAGCGACTTCCTCGGCGATCGCCATCTGCCGGGCGAAGCGCTCGTCGAACGGGGTGATCCGGAACGAGCCGTCCGGCGCCTTGGTGGCAAACACCGAATCGCCCTGCTTGAGCCCCAGTTCGGCAAGCATCTCGCGCGGCAACAGCACGCCCGAGGAGGAACCGACGGCGCGGACTTTGAGTTCGTACATGGCTGCACCTCACTGGCCTGTGGAAGATCGCCCGGCACCTGGTGCCGGCGACACGATTGACACGTTCATTATAATCATGACTCGTCCCTCCCCGGCCACGCCCATGACCCTTTCCCTACCTGCCGCGCCGCTGAAGCGCGCCGGTCTCCTGTTCACGTTCCTGTGGTTCCTGATCGGCGGCATCGGCCATTTCCTGCTGCCGGGCTTTTTCGTGTCGATCTGCCCGCCGTGGGTGCCGGAGCCGCTGGCGGTGGTCGTGCTGAGCGGCATCGCCGAGATCGCGCTGGCCCTGCAGCTGATCCCGCTGCGCACCCGGCGCTGGGCCGGCTATGCGCTGCTGGCGCTGATCGCCGCCGTGACGCCGGTCCACATCTGGATGCTGATGGTGCCGGAGCGCTTTCCGCAGTTTCCGGTGGCGCTGCTGTGGCTGCGGCTGGTGATCCAGGCGGCGTTCTTCGCCAACGTCTGGTGGAGCACCCGGCCGGATCAGCGGATGTCGCCGTCGACGTAGAACCAGCGCCCGCCTTCGCGGATGAAGCGGCTGGTTTCGTGCAGCCGCACGGCGCTGCCACCGCCGACCTTGTAGCGCGCCACGAACTCGACGATCGCCGTGTCGTCGCCGGTCATCCGGTGCTCGCGGATGGTCAGGCCCAGCCAGCGGGTCGCCGGTGTCCGGTCCAGATCGAGACGGTCCGGCCGGGTGCGCGGGTGCCAGGTCGCGCGCAGGTAGTCCTCGCGGCCGAGCACGTAGGCGCTGTAGCGCGAGCGCATCAGCGCCTCGGCAGTGTCGGCGACGAAGCCGTCGTGCAGCCGGCCGCAGCAGCCGCCGAAACGCGTGCCGCTGCCGCAGGGACAGGCATCGCTATCGGCGAGCGTCATCGGCCGGGGCTCCGCCGCCAGACCAGGCCGCGGTTGTTGGCCGGCATCGCACGATCCTCGACGAGCGTCAGCCCGATCGCCGCCGCCAGTTGATCGACCCACTCGAAATCGCGGATGCCGCTGGCCGGATCGCGGGCCCGCAGGCTGGCGTCGAAGTCGGCATTGCTGGCGCTGGTGTGGGCGCCGCGGTAACGGAACGGACCGTAAATCACCAGCAACCCGTCCTCGTTCAGCACGCCGGGCAGCCGGGCGAACAGCGTCTCGACCTCGGCGCTGCTCATGATATGCAGCGTGTTGGCGCTGAACACGGCATCGAAGCGCGCCTGCGGCCAGCGGCCGCCGACATCGAGCGCGATCGGCGCCGGCGTGTTCGGCAGCGCGGCGTCATCGAGCCACAGGCGAATGCCCGGCAGGTAAGGCGGGCGGTCGGCGCACTGCCAGCGCAGCTGCGGCAGCGCCGCTGCGAAATGGACGGCGTGCTGGCCGGTGCCGCTGCCGATCTCGAGCACCTGCCGGCGGTCGGCGACGTGATCGCGCAGCAGTGCCAGGATGGGCTCGCGGTTGCGCTCGCAGGCGGGCGAGAACGGCTTGTCGGGCAGCAGGTCGGGCATGTCAGCGGGCGATCGACGAAGGCGGCCAGCATAGCCGCGCCGCCGGGCGCCCGGCCCAGCCGCTACCATGCGCCGAGCCTTCCGCTGAACCTTCCGCCGCGATGACCTGCGCTTGATCGACCTGTCCGACCTCCCCGCCCTGATCGCGATCGGCTGGAACCCGCAGTGCACGGCCGCCGCCACCGCGCTGGCCGCCGTCACCGGCCGGCCGGCCCGTGTCATCGAGCAGCACCGGGCGCATCTGCTGGTCCACGACGGCCGGACGGCGGCCAAGGCGAAGACCCTGACCGCGCTGTTCGATCGCCTCGAAACCACTGGCGACGGGCTGGCGGTCGGCGACTGGGTGCTGGTCCACGAATCCGGCGGCAGCCTGTACATCCACGACCAGCTGCCGCGCAACAGCCTGCTGCTGCGCAGCCGGGGGGAGAACGGCGTGCAGCGGATCGCCGCCAATGTCGACACCGCGCTGCTGGTGATGGCGCTCGACAACGACTACAGCCCGAACCGGCTGGAGCGCTACCTGCTGATGGTGCGGGCGGCCCAGGTGGCGCCGGTGATCGTGCTGACCAAGCCGGACCGCGCGCCCGCGCTCGACGCCCAGCGCGCCGAGATCGCCACCCTCGCTGGCCCGGACGCGCCGCTGTTCGTGCTCGACGCCCGCGATCCGGGCTGTGCCGCCTGCCTCGCGCCCTGGCTGGCCGCCGGCCAGACGCTGGTGCTGCTCGGCTCCTCCGGCGTCGGCAAGTCGACGCTGGTCAACACGCTGCTCGGCGCCGAACAGCAGCGCACCGGCGCCACCCGTGCCTACGACGATCGCGGCCGCCACACCACCACCGCGCGCAGCCTGCGGATGCTGCCGCAGGGCGCCTGCCTGATCGACACGCCGGGCGTGCGCGAGCTGAAGCTCGGTGGCGAAGAGGACGTCACCGCCGATGCCTTCGACGACATCGCCGCACTCGCCGCGAACTGCAGGTTCCGCGACTGCCAGCACCAGCGCGAACCGGGCTGCGCGGTGGTTGCCGGGCTGCCGCCGGAGCGGCTGGCCAACTACCGCAAGCTGCGCGACGAACTGGCCGTCAGCCAGCAGAAACGGCTGGAAAGCGCCGCTCCGGCGCCGACCCGTCGCTCGAAGAAGCGCTGAGCCGGCGACAGCGTGCCGCGGACGCTCAGGCCAGCAGGGTCTGGGTGCCGACCCAGCGCTCGCCCGGCTGCAGCTGCACCGGCCGGCCGATGACCGCCGCCTCGACGCACAGGAAGCGCTGGTGGCCGCCGGGGTCGAGATCGGCCAGCTGCGCGGCCTTCGCCGGCCCCGGATTCCAGACCACGGTGTCGCAGAAGCCGCTCTGCTCGATTCGCAGCTCGCCGTGCGGCTCGCGCAGCAGCAGCGATTGCGGCGCGTCGAAGTAGTTGCGGTCGACCTCGCCGACGATTGCCAGCGCCTCGGCCGTTTCCACCGCCGCGACGCCGCCAAGCGCGGTATCGCGGTAGCGCAGGCCGTTCAGCCCGTGCAGCCGCACCGCCTCGATTGCCTCGACCGCGAGATAGCTGTGCAGCGCCGCCGTGAAGCGGCAGGCGGTATCGCCGCTGTTCAGCACCGACAGGATGACCGACAGCCGCGAGGCGCTGAACAGCACCCGCAGCTCGGCAGTGAAGGCCTGCGGCCAGATCGCCCGGGTGGTGGCGTTGTCGACCAGCCCGAACCGGCTGACGAAGGCGCCGTCGCCAGTGGCGGCGGCATCGATCAGCGACCAGCTGGCGGTGCGCGCGAAGCCGTGTTTCGGCAGCGGGCCTTCGGCGGCGAACTGCGGAAAGATCACCGGAATGCCGCCGCGGATCGCGGCCGTCGGCCGGTAGTCGGTGCGGCCGCTCAGGTACAGGCGCTCGCGGCCATCGGCCGGAATCCACGAGCTGATGTGGGCACCGTGGCGATGCACAGTGAGCCGGGCACCATCGGCGGTGACGAAGTTCAGGATCGGGGCGCTGCGGTCGAGTTCGTTCATGGCGTCAAGGATAGGCGCGCTGGCCTCGCTGTTGCGCCTCCGCTAGGCTGCGCCGCCCGCCAGTCCCCGGATGCTTCGCATGAAACTCGCCACCTGGAACGTCAACAGCCTGAAGGTCCGGCTGCCGCAGCTGCTGGACTGGTTCAGCGTCCATCCGGTCGACGTGATCGGCCTGCAGGAAACCAAGCTGACCGACGAGGCCTTCCCAGCCGCCGAGCTGGAAGCCGCCGGCTGGCACTGGGCGCATTGCGGGCAGAAGACCTACAACGGCGTGGCGATCCTGGCGCGCACGCCGCTGCGCGACGTCGCCTACGGCATCCCCGGCTTCGACGACGAGCAGAAGCGGGTGATCGCCGCGACGGTCGACAGCGACCACGGCCCGCTGCGCTACATCTGCGTCTACGTGGTCAACGGCCAGGCGGTCGGCTCCGACAAGTACGCCTACAAGCTGCGCTTCCTCGCCGCGCTGAAGGACTACGTGGCCGCCGAGCTGACGCGCCATCCGAACCTGGCGGTTGGCGGCGACTACAACATCGCCCCGACCCCGGCCGACACCCATGATCCGGCGGTCTGGGAAGGCAACATCCTGTGCTCGGAACCGGAGCGCGACGGCTTCCGCGCGCTGCTGTCGCTCGGCCTCGTCGACGCCTTCGGCCTGTTCGAGCAGCCGCCGCAGTCGTTCACCTGGTGGGATTACCGGGCGGCCGGCTTCCGCCGCAACCTCGGTCTGCGCATCGACCATCTGCTGCTGTCGGCGCCGCTGGCCGCCGCCTGCGCGTCGGCGGCGGCCGACCTTCGGCCGCGTCGTAATGAACGGCCGTCGGATCACGCCCCGTTTGTCGTTGAACTTCGGGAACGCCTGCCGGACGCTGCGGTCTAGCAGCAGACCGGGGCACCGCAACCCGCAATTCCTCGGGATCGACTGTGAACTGAATCACAAGCCCCGCGTGGCAAGGGCGGCATTCCAGCCCATGCTATCGGCAGCCCCCAGGAACCGAGCCCGCAATGCAATCGCGCCGGCGCAACCACTACGACGTCACCAACCAGATCTGCATCGCGAGCCCGCCGGACGTGCTCGACGAGGTCATCCGTCTGCTGAATCTGCAGGGTGGCCGCGCCGATGCCGCCGAGCTGCGCGCCGCGTTCCGCCGCTTCACCGAGCTGCACGCCGGCCTGCTGCCCGGCTACGCGGCGGCCGACACCCCGTATCACGACGCCCAGCACAGCCTGGACTGCACGCTGGGCACCGCAAGGCTGATCGACGGCTACAACCGCGCGATGCCGGCGGCGGCCCGGATCAGCCCGCGCCGGGCCGTGCTCGGCGTGCTGATCGCGCTGTTCCACGATGCCGGCTACATCCGCCGCAGCGGCGATCGCGCCAGCAATGGCGCCGCCTACACGCTCAGCCACGTGCAGCGCAGCAGCGAGTTCCTGCTGCGCATCCTGCCGTCGCTGGGTTTTGCCGACGACGCGCCGCTGGCCGCGCGGATGGTGCATTTCACCGGCTACGAACGGGCGCTCGACACGATCGAGGTCAGCGATCCGGCGGACCGCGCGCTCGGCTTCATGATCGCCAGCAGCGACCTGATCGTGCAGACCGCCGATCGCTGCTATCTCGAGAAGTGCCGCGATTTCCTCTATCCGGAATTCCAGGTCGCCGGCCTGGCCGGCGCTGCCCAGCCCGGCGGTCCGACGCCGCTGTACGCCGATGTCGACACGCTGATGCGCGGCACCCCGCAGTTCAACGCGCGCATCTGGCAGGAGCGGCTGGACGGCTACTTCGGCGGCATCCACCGCTATTTCAGCGTGCATTTCGGCGATCGTCTCGGCGCGCCGAATCCGTACACCGACGCCATCCACGACAACCTGCAGCGGATCAAGCGCGCCATCCGCAGCGGCCACTTCGACGAGCTGCGGCTGCGCCCGCGTGCGGTCGACGCCGCCTGGATGCGGCGCCTGCTCGGCACTGAGAAGACGGCCGTCCTGGCCGAAGCCGCCTGAGCGCAGCAGCACCGCATCCGGACGCCCCGCAGGCGGCCCGCGGCACCAGCGGCCTCAGGGCTTGAGCCGGCGCACCTCGCCACTGCCGACACCGCGCGGATCGGCCGCAGCTTCCAGCGTGTCGGTCGCCGGACGCCAGATCACCGCCTGCAGGTTGCCGTAGGGGCTGTCGAGCGCCACCAGCGTGTGGCCCATGGCCTGCAGCCGCGCGATCTCGGTGTCGCTGAGCCCGCCCGGCTCGTACTGCACCACATCCGGCAGGTACTGATGGTGGAGGCGCGGCGCGGCGACGATGCTGGCGGCGTCGGCGCCATCGACAAAGTTCAGGATGCCGAGCAGCACCATCGTCGCGATCCGGCTGCCGCCCGGCGTACCGATCACCAGCACGCCGTTCGGGCCGTCGACGAAGGTCGGCGTCATCGTCGACAGCGGCCGCTTGCGCGGCGCGACCAGGTTCGCCTCCGAACCGATCAGTCCGTAGGCGTTGCTGGCGGTGGCCGAGGCGGCGAAATCGTCCATCTCGTCGTTGAGCAGCACGCCGGTGCCCGGCGGCACGTAGCCGGAGCCGAAGGTCAGGTTGATCGACATGGTCGCCGCCACCCGGTTGCCATCGGCATCGATCACCGAGAAATGCGAGGTGTGGGTGCCGCCCGGCGCGCCTTTCGGGGCCGGCGGCAGGCTGGCCGACGGCGTGGCCCGGTCTGCGGAAATGGTCTTCGCCAGTTCCATCGCGTAGGACCGCGAGCTGAGCCGCGCCATCGGGATGCGCACGAAATCCGGATCGCCCAGATAGGCGGCGCGGTCGCGGTAGGCGCGCCGCAGCGCTTCAATCAGCAGATGCCGGGCGCGGCCATCGCTGCCCGGCGTCCAGCCCAGCACTTCGAGCTGGCCCAGCGTCTCGGCCAGCGCCAGCCCGCCAGCCGACGGCGGCGGCACCGACACCAGCCGGTAGTCGCGGAACCAGGTGACCAGCGGCTCGCGCTCGACCACCGTGTACCGCAGCAGGTCGTCGGCACTCCAGATGCCGCCGGCCGCGCGGACGCCATCGAGCAGCTGCCGGGCCGTTTCGCCGGCATAAAAGCCGGGCAGGCCGTGATCGGCAAGCCGCTGGATGACGCCGGCCAGATCGGTCTGGCGGATCGTCTGGCCGACCGTCGGCACCTTGCCGCCAGGCATGAAGATCGCCCGGGCGGCAGGCGACAGGCGCGCCTGCGACTGCTCGATCGCCTTGACCAGCTTGGCGTCGGCCGGAAAGCCGTCGCGTGCCAGCGCGATCGCCGGTGCTAGCGATTTCGCGAGTGGCAGGCGGCCGTACTTGCGGGCCAGATGGACCAGGGCCGCCGGCTCGCCGGGAATCGCCGCCGCCAGCGCACCGTCGCGGGAGGCGCGGTCGATCGCGCTCCCGTCGGCGGCTTGGTACATCGTCGAACTGGCCGCGATCGGCGCGACCTCGCGGCCGTCGACCATCACCTCGAAGCCGTCGGCGGCCCGGTGCAGCAGCCAGAAGCCGCCGCCGCCGATGCCGGAGCCGGTTGGCTCGACAACCGCGATCGCGGCCGTCACCGCCACCGCCGCGTCGAAGGCGTTGCCGCCGGCATCGAGGATGTCGAGCCCTGCCTTGGTCGCCAGCGGATGGGCGCTGGCGATGGCGTTGCCGGGCGGACGGTCGCCGGCTGCCAGCGGGCCGGCCGCAAGGCCGCACAGCAGCGTCAGCGCCAGCAGCGGCGCGCGAACGAGGATCAGCTTCATCACGGGTGGATTTCCGATGCGCGGCCCCGCGACCGACACCCTGCTAGCGCGCAGGCGTGTCGGCGGACGCGGTCAGCCGACGGTACTTGTCGAGCAGTTGCTCGCGGGACTCGACATGCAGCAGGTCGAGCGGGATGCAGTCGACCGGGCAGACCACGCGGCACTGCGGTTCGTCGAAGTGGCCGACGCATTCGGTGCAGCGCGCCGGGTCGATCTCGTAGATGTCCGGGCCCTGGAAGATGGCCGTGTTCGGGCAGGCCGGCTCGCAGACATCGCAGTTTATGCAGTCGTCGGTGATCTTCAGGGCCATGGCCGGGCCGATGATACCGGCGTCGGCGGCGGACGAGGGGCCGCACGGTATCGACCTTGCCGGGCGGCCGCCGCATCCTCGGTCGCGGCGCCGGTCGACGGCCCGCCAGCCGCAGCACAGTCCACGCCGTCGCAGCAGTGCGAGGAGGAATCGACAATGAAGAGTCAGGTCGCGGAAGAGTACGTGCAGATCGACGCCCAGCCCTGGGCCCCTTTCCCGGAAGCGCTGTCGACCGGCGGCATCCGCTGGAAGCTGCTGCACGTGTCGCCGGAAATGGGCTCCTGGACGGCGATCTTCGATTGCCCGAAGGGCTCGTCGTTCAACGCCCACGTCCACCAGGGCCCGGGCGAATATTTCCTGACCCGCGGCCGCATGGACGTGCGCGGCGGCAAGGACGCCGGCGGCGACACCGCCGTTGCGCCCGGCTACGGCTACGAATCGGCCAGCGCCCGCCATGACCACACCTGCTTCCCGGTCGACAGCGAGTTCTACATGAGCTTCCTCGGCCCGCTGATGTTCATCACGCCGGACGGCGCGCCGCTGGCCGTGGTCGGCTGGAAGGAAGTGCAAGGCGCCTGGCAGGCGTTCATCGACAGCCAGCCGGCGGCCCGCAAGGCGGCCTGATGCGGCCCCGCCGCCGGTCCGGCATGCGTTGCCGGACCGGCGGGCGCGCGGCTCAGCGGCCGGCGGTCACCAGGCGCGCCGATACCTCCGCCGCCAGCACCTCGATCCAGTAGCCGTCCGGGTCCTTGATGAAGGCCAGGCCTTTCATCGCGCCGTCGTCCGGCCGCTTGACGAACTCGACGCCGCATTCCTCGAACCAGCGGCAGGCGGCGTGGACGTCCGGCACGGTGATGCCGATGTGGCCGAAGCCGCGCGGATCGCTGTTGCCGGCGTGGTAGCCGGCGAAGGCCGGATCGCTTTCGGTGCCCCAGTTGTGGGTCAGCTCCACCGCGCCGCGCTGCCGGAAGGTCCAGGCGGCGCGCTCGACCGGATCTGCCGGCGGCTGTTCGCCGTCAGCCAGATAGCCGACGAAGTACAGCGAGAACTTCATCGCCGGGAAATCGAAACGGTCGAGCAGGCGCATGCCGAGCACGCGCTCGTAGAACGGCAGCGAGCGCTCGGGGTCGCGGATGCGCAGCATCGTCTGCGTCATCGCGAAGTCGCGGGTCTGGGGCGGGACAGCAGCGGAAGCGGTCTGGGACATGGTGGGCTCGATTGAGTGCGACGCACCGGCGCCGCAGCCGGCCAAGGCTGCAGCCCGCCGCGCCGATGATCAATCCGGCGCGGCCCGCATGGCGTTCAGTGCAGCCGTTCGCCGGCCATCCGCTCGATACCGTCGCGGTAGTAGTCGAAGCGCAGCGCCAGCTGGGCGAACACCGGCTTCAGGCCGTAGGCATCGGCCAGATCGTGGCGGGCGGCCGACGCGAAATGGCTGCGGCTCATGTTGCAGTAGTAGTCGAGCCCCAGCGGCCGGTGGTGATAGCGGCGGCGGTGCTCGATCCACGGCGCGCACCAGCCGGCCAGGAACAGCGCGTAGTTGCCGATCTGGCTCAGCACCAGGAAACGCCGCTCGTGATGGGCATCGCGCGCCGCCTGCACCAGATCGACGAGATAGTCGTAGCTTTCCGCCTCGCCGCTCTGCACGTGGTGCAGGCGCTCGTTGCTGGCGTACAGCGCCAGCAGATTGGCGAGGTAATGGATGGTGCGGCGCTCGCCGCTGTCGCGCCGGCCGGCCAGGGCCCGACGCAGCATCACGTTGAAGTAGAGCTTGGGCGACACGTTCACCCAGGCGCTATCCGGGTCGAGCATGGCGTCCTGCACGTAACGGCTTTCGAGCAGCGATTCCAACGTGCTGGGCTGCTCGATCACCCGTCGCGCGGCGTCCACGGCGTCGGTACCGGGCACCGGGAAATGCTCGAACAGGAACAGCAGGTCCTTCTGTTCGAGCGACGCGGCACCAAACTGCGCAAAGTCGGGAGACGGCATGAGGTCCTCCAGGCGAAGTGGATCAGCCCCTCCAGACTTGCAAATCCCGGGCCGGATTTCAGCCCCTGCCGCGTCAAAATATCCTGTCAGCACAAGCGCTTGGCGAGTGCTAACAGGATCGCCGGCCATCGGCCGGAAAGCCCCGCTCAGGGAATGCCGAGCTCGGCCAGCAGCGGTCGGATCTTCTCGCGTAGCTGGAAGAAGCCCTTCTCGGCATGTGGCCAGAACGCCGTGTCCCAGGCGCGGCGGACTCGAACCAGCCCGATGCCGCGCGCCGCCAGCTCGCGTTCCAGCGCGGCAACGGCCTCGGCCACCGGGCCGACGGTCGGATAGGCGGTCACCAGCTGCTCGATGCGGTGATCTTCCAGCCAGCGGTGCCGCTGGCTGGGGGTGATGCGGACTGCCGGCAGGCCGAAATGGCCGCCAGCGCGGTCCAGGCCATCGGCCAGCGCGGCTTCGGTCCAGCCGGTCACCGCCTCGCTGACCGGCAGGCGGCTGCGCGCCGCCGGTGTCACGTCGCCGCCGATCGCCACCACGTCGAGCCCGGCCAGCGCCGGCCAGGTTTCAGCGCAGAGGTCGTCCTCGTGCAGCCAGAGCGCCGTGCGCAGGCCGGGTTTCGGCGGCGACAGGTCGGCGATCCGGCCGGCCGCCGGCAGCGCGTCCGGCGGCAGCGGTGCGGCGTCCTCGTTCAGTTCGCCTTTCGGCCAGTAGCGGTTCGCGGTGTACTTCTGGATGTTGTCGGCGCGTGCCAGGTAATGCTTGCCACGCGTCTGCAGGCCGGCGACCCAGCGCCAGCTGAGCGTGTTCGAGGCCGGATCGCCATCCAGCAGGTGCCGGTAGAAGAAGTCCGCACCGAGCACCCACGGCAGGTTCAGCGTGAAGATCCAGATCGAGGCGAACCACATCCGCGTGTGGTTGTGCAGGTAGCCGGTGCTGCGCAGTTCCTCGACCCAGTCGTCGAAGCAGGCGATGCCGGTGGCGCCGTCGACCGCCGCCTGCCAGCGTTTGCGGAAAGGCCGGTCGACGCCGGGGCCGTCGCCGATCCGGTCGAGCTGCACCGACAGCGCCGCCTGGTAATCGGCCCAGACCTGCGGCCGCAGCTCCAGCCAGCCCTTCCAGTAGCTGCGCCAGCAGACTTCCTGGATGAATTTCTCGCTGGTCGAGAACGCGTAGCGGTCGAGCACGGCGGCGGCGATCTCGGCTTCGCTGATCAGCCGGTGGCGCACCGCCGGCGACAGCAGCGACACGTTGTCGCGCGCCGCCGGGCCGCGATCGGCATTGCGTTCGTTGGCGTAGTGCGCGCCGGCGCGCGGCAGGAAGGCGGCCAGCCGGGCCAGCGCATCGGCGCGGCGGGGCGAGAAGTTGGACATGGTGGAAGGGCAAGTGGAAAGTGGGGGCCGGATCGTAGCGGCTGCGCAAGGGGCGCGGCGCGGCGAGAGGTCGCCGGCGGCGGCTCCGTACAATGCCGGCCTGCCGCTTCACGACCGCTCCGCCCATGACCGCACCGGTATCCGATTCCGCCCCCGCCCGCGAACCCGCCGGCCCGAAGTCGCCGCGCAAGCTGTCGGCGCTGGCCGGCCTGCTGCCGTTCATGCGGCCGTACCGGCGCTATCTCGCGCTGGCGACCGTGATGCTGGTGTTCAGCTCGGCGGCGATGCTGGTGGTGCCGATCGCCTTCCGCGACCTGATCGACAAGGGCTTTGTCGCCAATGCCACGCGCGGCGACATCAACGGCCACTTCCTGGCGCTGGGCGCGCTGGCGCTGTTCTGGGCGCTGGCGACGGCGGCGCGCTACTACTTCGTGTCGTGGATCGGCGAGCGGGTGACCGCCGACCTGCGCAGCGCCGTCTACCGGCGGATGCTGCAGCAGGCACCGGCCTACTTCGAGACCACCCGCACCGGCGAAGTGCTGTCGCGGCTGACCGGCGACACCACGCTGGTGCAGACGGTGGTCGGCTCGTCGGTGTCGATGGGGCTGCGCAGCTTCCTGCAGTTCGTCGGCGGACTGGTGATGCTCGGCGTCACCAGCCCGCGCCTGTTCGCGATCACCATCGTGCTGCTGGCCGCCGTGGTGGTACCGCTGGTGGCGATCGGCCGGGCCGTGCGCCGGGTATCGCGCGACGCCCAGGACCGGATCGCCGACACCTCGGCGGTCGCCGGGGAAATCCTCAACGCGGTGCCGACCGTGCAGGCCTTCACCCAGGAAGGCGCGGAGTCGGCGCGCTACGACCGCACGGTCGAATCCGGCTTTGCCGCCGCCATCCGCCGCACCCGGCTGCGCGCGCTGATGACGGCCGCCGTGATCGGCGGCGTGTTCGGTGCCATCGTCTTCGTGCTGTGGCTGGGCGCGCACGCGGTGGCGGCCGGCTCGATGAGCGCCGGCCAGCTGGCCTCGTTCGTGATCTACGCGGTGCTGACCGCCGGCGGCGTCGGCGTGATCGCCGAAGTCTGGGGCGACGTGATGCGCGCGGCCGGCGCCACCGAACGGCTGGTCGAACTGCTGAACGCCGAATGCGCGATCCAGCCACCGGCCCAGCCGCTGCGGCTGCCCGATTCGCTCCAGGCGCGCGTCGAATTCCGCCACCTCGGCTTCCGCTATCCGTCGCGCCCGGACGTGCTGGCGCTCGACGACATCCAGCTCGACATCCGCGAAGGCGAGACGGTGGCGGTGGTCGGCCCCAGCGGTGCCGGCAAGACCACGCTGTTCCAGCTGCTGCTGCGCTTCCACGATGCCAGCCACGGGGCGATCCTGTTCAACGGCGTGGACCTGCGCGATCTCGACCCGGCGGAACTGCGGTCGCGCATCGGCATCGTGCCGCAGGATGCGGTGATCTTTTCGGCCGACGCGAGCGCCAACATCCGCTACGGCAACCCGGCGGCCAGCGACGAGGAAGTGCGCGCCGCCGCCCGCACCGCGCGCGCCGACGAGTTCATCGAACGCCTGCCGGACGGCTACCAGACCTTCCTCGGCGAGCGCGGCCTGCGGCTGTCCGGCGGCCAGCGCCAGCGCCTCGCGATTGCCCGCGCCATCCTCAAGAACCCGCCGCTGCTGCTGCTCGACGAAGCCACCAGCGCGCTCGACGCCGAAAGCGAACAGCACGTGCAGCGCGGTCTGGAAGCGGCGATGGTCGGCCGCACCACCCTCGTCATCGCCCACCGCCTGGCCACCGTGCAGCGCGCCGACCGGATCGTCGTGATGGACGCCGGAAGGATCGTCGAGATCGGCACGCCGGCCGAGCTGATCGCCAATGGCGGCCTCTACGCGCGGCTGGCGAGCCTGCAGCTGATGGCCTGAAGCGGACGCAGCGCCGCTGCCGGCACCTGCCGCGCAGTGGCGGCCGCTGCGCACCCCGACCGTGCATCACGCCCTGATCCGGGCCTCAGATCGGCAATAATCCGCCGCCGGCGCACCGCGTTGATGCCGGGCACCCATAAAAACGACTCGTCGGGAGACCATTTCAGTGCACGACATCAAGACGCCATCGGACGTCCTGTTCATCCTGCTGGGCGCGATCATGATTCTGGCGATGCACGCCGGCTTCGCGTTCCTCGAACTCGGCACGGTGCGGCGCAAGAACCAGGTCAACGCGCTGGTGAAGATCCTCTGCGACTTCGCGGTGTCGACGCTCGCCTACTTCGGCATCGGCTACGCGATCGCCTACGGGCAAAGCTTCTTCGGCCCGGCCACCGAGCTGGCCACCCACAACGGCTACGAGCTGACCAAGTTCTTCTTCCTGCTGACCTTCGCCGCTGCCGTGCCGGCGATCGTCTCCGGCGGCATCGCCGAGCGGGCGCGCTTCTACCCGCAGCTGATCGCCACCTTCCTGCTGGTGGCCTTCGTCTATCCGCTGTTCGAAGGCATTGCCTGGAACGGCCTGTTCGGCCTGCAGGACTGGCTGCTGGCGACCTTCGGCGCCAACTTCCACGACTTCGCCGGCTCGGTGGTGGTGCACGCGGTCGGCGGCTGGATCGCGCTCGGCGCGGTGCTGATGCTCGGCGCCCGCCACGGCCGCTATGGCAAGTCCGGCGAGATCGCCGCGCATCCGCCGTCGTCGATCCCGTTCCTGGCGCTGGGCGCCTGGATCCTGATCGTCGGCTGGTTCGGCTTCAACGTGATGAGCGCCCAGACGCTTGACAAGATTTCGGGCCTGGTGGCGATGAACTCGCTGATGGCGATGGTCGGCGGCACCCTGGTGGCGCTGGCCGCCGGTCGCAACGATCCGGGCTTCGTCCACAACGGCCCGCTGGCCGGGCTGGTCGCGGTCTGCGCCGGCTCGGATGTCATGCATCCGCTTGGCGCGCTGGCCACCGGTGCGGTCGCCGGCGGCCTGTTCGTCTATCTATTCACCCTGACCCAGAACCGCTGGAAGATCGACGACGTGCTCGGCGTCTGGCCGCTGCACGGCCTGTGCGGTGCCTGGGGCGGCCTGGCCGCCGGCATCTTCGGATCAACAGCACTCGGCGGCCTCGGCGGCGTGTCGTTCGCGGCGCAGGCAGTCGGCACCGGGCTTGGCATCGCCATCGCCTTCAGCGGCGGTCTGCTGGTCTACGGCGTGCTGAAGGCCGTGCTCGGCCTGCGGCTGTCGACCGAGGAAGAGTTCAACGGCGCCGATCTGAGCATCCACAAGATCGCCGCCACCGCTGACCGCGACACCTGGTGGTAGTCGCGCGGCGCTGAATCCAAGCCCGCCCTGGCACGCGCCACGGCGGGCTTTCTTGTCGGCCCTCAGGCGGCGCTGGCCTTGCGGTTCACGTACGGCGAGTACTGCTGATCGATGCCCTTGATGTGCGCCGTCAGCCAGCTCTTCAGGAAGAACTGGATCTGCATCTCGATGCCGGCCTCGCCCTTGACCAGCTGCTGGCCGAGCGTGCCGACCCGGTCGAGCAGCTGCTTGTGGATGATCTTGTGGCGCTCGCGCTGCGGGTACTGGCAGCGCGTCATTTCGGCTTCCTCGTCACGGAAGTGGCGGATCGCGAATTCGGCGATCGCCTTGAAATCGGCGACCAGCGCGCTGCGCGCCGCTTTCCGCGCCAGCGTGTCGTGATAGCGGTTGATCAGATCGATCAGCTGCTTGTGCTGATCGTCGATGCCGTGGTGGCCGACGCTGAGGTCGTCGGTCCAGTCGTAGAAGCTCATGGCAGGCCCTGCAGTGGTCGTGGTCGATGCGGCGGCCAACAGCTTGTCGGCGCCGTCGCGGCTGGGCTTTGACCTGGGTCAAGCGCGGCCCGACATTCATCGCCCTTGAACGGCCACCGATCGCGTCGCGGAGTCGCGCGGAAACCCTGGAAAAACATGGCTTCGCGACGGCTTTGCGTCACCGTTCGCGAGCACGCGCGATTGACGGTAGCGGCCGCGATGACAGCCGGTCAGCCGGGCATTTCAGGCCCCTGCGCCGTCGCCGATACAGGCCGTACACCCTGAATCGCGGACTCGGCCATGCGCCTTTCAAACTGCACGTTGAAGCTCGTTGCCGGTGCTGCGGCCCTGATCGTGTCGATGGCGGCAGCGGCCGATCCGGACGCGCTGCCGGCCCGGCTGATCGTCAAGTTCGAGGCGCTGCCCGGCGCTGCCGCAGGTGCCGCGCAGCTGCCGGCCGACGCCGTGCAGGCGCAGGTCGATGCGCTGGCGGCGCGCGCCGGCCGGCCGCTGCAGTACCTGCGCCAGCTGGCGACCGGCGCGACCCTGATCGACGCCGGCAGCGATCTCGACGCGGCCGCGCTGGAACGCTTCGCCGCGCGGCTGAACGCGGTGCGGCCGAGCGGCGTCGCCTACATCGAGCCGGATCGCCGGCTGTACGCCGATCTGACGCCAAACGATCCGATGCTGTCGAGCCTCTGGGGCCTGGCCGGGCCGGCGCAGTCGAACGGCCTGGCCGGCGTCAACGCATACACGGCCTGGGATCGCGTCGACGGCAGCGGCGTGACGGTGGCGGTGATCGACACCGGCTACCGCGCCCACGCTGACCTCGCCGGGCAAGTGGTGGCGCAGTACGACTTCATCAGCGACCCGGCCAGCGCCAACGACGGCAATGGCCGCGACGGCGATGCGCTCGATCCCGGCGATTTCCGCATCGCCGGTTCCTGCGGCAGCAGCGGCAGTTCCAGTTCCAGCTGGCACGGCACCCACGTGGCCGGCACCATCGCCGCGCGCGGCAACAACGGCAGCGGCGTGATCGGCGTGGCCTACGGCGCGAAGCTGGTGATCGCCCGGGTGCTCGGCCGCTGCGGCGGCAGCACTTCGGATATCGCCGATGCCATCGTCTGGTCGGCCGGCGGCACGGTGGCGGGCGTGCCGGCCAATCCGCAGCCGGCGCAGGTGCTGAACATGAGCCTCGGCGGCCAATATCCGTGCTCGGCCTCGCCGACCACGCAGGCGGCGATCGACAGCGCCCGCGCACGCGGCGCGACCGTGGTGGTGGCGGCCGGCAACGCGAACCTGGATGCCGCCGGCTTCTCGCCGGCCAGCTGCAACGGCGTGATCAGCGTCGCGGCGATCGGCGACGGTGGCAGCCGCGCGCCGTATTCGAACTACGGCACCGGTGTCGATCTGGCCGCCCCCGGCGGCGACATGAGCCGCGGCAACGCCGCCGGCATCCTGTCGACCTACAACGGCGGCGCGACCACGCCTGGCAGCGACTCCTACGCCTACCTGCAGGGCACCAGCATGGCCTCGCCGCACGTCGCCGGCGTGGCGGCGCTGCTGTACGCCGCCCGGCCGACGATCACGCCGGACGAGGTCGAAGCGGTGCTGAAAGCCAATGTCCGGCCATTCCCGGGCAGTTGCAGCGGCTGCGGCAGCGGCCTGGTCGACGTCACCCGGGCGCTGGCGGCGATCACGCCGGGACCGGGCAGCCTGAGCTTCAGCGCCAGCGCCTACGCGATGCCGGAGAACGGCGGCGTCGGCACCATCAGCGTGCAGCGCAGCGGCGGCGACAGCGGCGCGATCTCGGTGAACTACGCAACCAGCAACGGCACCGCAGCCGCCGGCAGCGACTACAGCGCCGCCAGCGGCACGCTGAACTGGGCCGATGGCGACAGCGCCGCCAAGACCTTCACGGTGGCGGCGATCGACGATGCGCTGGCCGAGGGCAACGAGTCGATCAACCTGACGCTCAGCGCGCCCGGCGGTGGCGCCAGCCTGGGCACGCAGCGGACGGCGGTGCTGAACATCCTCGACAACGACAACGCGCCGGGCAGCATCGCCATCACCGCCGCCAACGTCTCGGTGGCCGAAGCGGCGGGCGCGGTGACGGTCTCGGTGGCACGCACCGGCGGCAGCTACGGCGCGGCTTCGGTCAGCTATGCCACGGCCAATTCCAGCGCAGCTTCCGGCAGCGACTACACCGCCAGCAGCGGCACGCTGAGCTGGGCCAGCGGCGACGGCGCGGTGAAGACGATCCGCGTACCGGTGCTCAACGACACGCTGGCCGAAGCCAGCGAAAGCTTCCAGATCCGTCTCAGTGCCGCCAGCGGCGCCAGCCTCGGCAGCATCAGCAGCAGCACGGTGACCATCGTCGACGATGACAGCCCGAGCCCGAACGGCACGCTGCAGTTCACCGCCGGCAGCGCCACCGTGGCCGAAAATGCCGGCAGCGCGACGATCACCGTCAGCCGCAGCCTCGGCGCGGTGGGCGCGGTATCGGTGAACTACGCCAGCAGCAACGGCAGCGCTGTCGCCGGCAGCGACTACACCGCTAGCAGCGGCACGCTGCGCTGGGCCGATGGCGACAGCACGGCCAAGACCTTCACCGTGCCGATCACCGACGATGCCGTCGCCGAGGCTGGCGAAACCCTCACGCTCAGCCTGAGCGGCGCCACCGGCGGTGCAGTGCTGGGCACCACGAAGACCCAGACCCTGACCATCGCCGACAACGACGGCCTGCCCGGCGTGCTGGCGCTGACGGCGGCGACCGCGAGCGTGCCGGAAGCCGGCGGCAGCGTGACGCTGACCGTCACCCGCAGCGGCGGCGCGACCGGCGCCGCCTCGGTGCAGTACGCCACCTTCAATTCCAGCGCCGTCGCCGGCAGCGACTTCGCCGCCACCAGCGGCACGCTGAACTGGGCCAGCGGCGACAGCAGCGCGAAGACCATCCGCGTGCCGATCTACAACGACGCAGTAGCCGACGCCAACGAAACCTTCCAGGTGCGGCTCAGCAATGCCGCTGGCGCCAGCCTCGGCACCATCACCCAGACCGTGGTGTCGATCGCCGACGACGACACCGCGTCAGCCAACGGCAGCCTGGTGTTCAGCGCCGCCAGCCAGAGCGTGGCCGAGAACGCCGGCAGCGCCACCATCACCGTGCGCCGCACCCAGAGCTTCGTCGGCGCGGTCAGCGTCGCCTACGCCAGCGCCAATGGCACGGCGACCGCCGGCAGCGACTACACGGCCGTCAGCGGCACGCTGCGCTGGGCCGATGGCGACAGCAGCAGCAGGACCTTCACGGTGCCGATCACCGACGACGCCGTTGCCGAAGCCAGCGAAACGCTCACGCTGAACCTCGCCAACGCCACCGGCGGCGCGGCCATCGGCAGCCCGTCGACGATGACGCTGTCGATCACCGACAACGACGGCTTGCCCGGCGTGCTGGCGCTCTCCGCAGCGAGCTATTCGGTGTCCGAGGCCGGCGGCGCGGTCAACGTGCAGGTCAACCGCAGCGGCGGCGCGACCGGCGCGGTGTCGGTCGCCTACACCACCGCCAACGGCTCGGCACTGGCCGGCTCGGACTACGGCGCGGTCGGCGGCACGCTGGTCTGGGCCAACGGCGACGCCACGCCGAAGACCATCCGCATTCCGATCCTCGACGACCGGCTGCGGGAAGGCGCGGAAACCATCCTGGTACGGCTGTCGAACCCGATCACCGGCAGCCTCGGCGCGATCACCACGGCAACCGTGACCATCGTCGACAACGACTGAAGCAGCGCCGGCTGCGCGGCGCCGAGCCGGACGGCGGCCGGCGCCGCCTGTTGCAGCGCACCAAGAATCGCGCCAGCCCGTAAACTACGCGGATGATCTCCGCCTCCCGCCTCACCCTCCGCCGTGGTCCGCGTCCGCTGCTCGAAGACGCCAATTTCACGATCCATCCCGGCTGGCACTGTGGCGTGGTCGGCCGCAACGGCACTGGCAAGTCGACCTTGTTCGCCGCCGTGCTCGGCCATCTGGCGCCGGACAAGGGCGAGATCTCGTCGCTGAAGAATCTGGCGGTGGCCACGGTGGCGCAGGACACGCCGTCGCTGCCGGACCTGGCGATCGAGTTCGCGCTCGATGGCGATGTCGAGCTGCGCGAGCTGGAGCGCAAGCTGCTGATCGCCGAGGAAAAGCTCGACATCGAAAAGATCAGCGCCATCCACGAGCGCCTGAACGACATCGGCGGCTATGCGGCGCGGGCCCGCGCCGCCGCCCTGCTGCACGGCCTCGGCTTTTCGCAGGAAGCGCAACAGACCGCCGTCGCCGATTTCTCCGGCGGCTGGCGCATGCGCCTGAACCTGGCGCGGGCGCTGATGTGCCGCTCCGACGTGCTGCTGCTCGACGAGCCGACCAACCATCTCGATCTCGACGCCGTGATCTGGCTGCAGGGCTGGCTGTCCAACTATCCGGGCACGATGATGGTGATCTCGCATGACCGCGAGTTCCTCGATGCCATCACCACCCACACGCTGCATCTGGAAGGCACCAAGGCCACGCTCTACACCGGCAACTACTCGACCTTCGAGCGCACCCGCGCCGAGAAGATGACCCTGCAGGCCGGCATGTTCGCCAAGCAGCAGAAGCAGGTGGCCCACCTGCAGAAGTTCATCAACCGTTTCCGCGCCAGTGCCGCCAAAGCCACCCAGGCGCAGAGCCGCATCAAGGCGCTGGAGCGCATGGAACTGGTGTCGGCGGTGCACGCCGATTCCGAATTCAGCTTCTCGTTCGCCGAGCCGGACCGCCTGCCGAGCCCGCTGGTGCGCTTCGACGACGTGGCCTGCGGCTACGGCGAAAAGGTGGTGCTGAAGAACGTGCGGATGCTGATCGCCCCCGGCGAGCGCATCGGCCTGCTGGGGCCGAACGGCGCCGGCAAGTCGACGCTGGTGCAGACCATCGCGGGCGCCATTCCACCGCTGAAGGGCGATGCGATGCGCGACGGCTACCTGCGCGTCGGCTACTTCGCGCAGCACACCACCGACAGCCTCGACCCGAAGGCCAGCCCGATCCTGCATCTGAAGCGGATCGATCCGCAGGCCACCGAGCAGAACCTGCGCACCTTCCTTGGCGGCTTCAACTTCAAGGGCGATCGCGTCTACGAGAATGTCGAACCGTTCTCCGGCGGCGAGAAGGCGCGGCTGGCGCTGGCGATGGTGGTCTACCAGAAGCCGAACCTGCTGCTGCTCGACGAACCGACCAACCACCTCGATCTCGACATGCGCCACGCGCTGGAGACCGCGATGCTGGAATTCGTCGGCGCGGTGATGGTGGTGTCCCATGACCGTCACCTGCTGACCTCGACCTGCGACCAGCTGTGGCTGGTCGCCGAAGGCGGCTGCCGGCCGTTCGTCGGCGATCTCGACGACTACGCCAAGTGGCTGAACTCGCGCGAGCTGAATCCGGGTTCCGGCAAGAAGAACAAGAAGGCCCCGCAGAAGAGCGCCGAGGAAATCGCCGCGCAGTCGAAGGCGCTGAAGGACAACATCCGCAAGCTCGACCAGCAGATGGCCAAGCTGACCAAGGATGTCGACACGCTGACCGTGAAGCTCGCCGATCCGGCGCTCTATGCGCCGGACAAGAAGTGGGACTTCACCAAGCTGCAGAAGGAGCAGGCGGCGGCCAAGAAGAAGCTGGCCGACACCGAGGAAGAGTGGATCGCGGCGACCGAAGCACTGGAAGCACTGAGCGCCGCCTGAGCGAATCGGCGCGCGCGGCCGCTACAGGCGCGCCGCCGCCCGCAGCAGCACCGAATCGGCCGGTTCCGCACCGCGCTGGCGGGCGTAGACATCGCGCACCCAGACCATCGTCGGATGGCGCTGCCACGGCGCCACGGTGGCGGCGGTGCTGGCTCGCAGCAGCGGATGGCCGTATAGCGGATGCTCGGCCGGGCCGGCCAGCGGCGCCAGCAGCGCGCAGACGGTGAGGTCCTCGATGCCGAAGGCATCGCCGAGATAAGGCCGGTTGCCGCGCCGCCCGGCGATCTGGTCGAGGCTGGCTTCGATGCAGTGGCGCGCCTCGGCCAGCGCCGGGCCGTCGATGCCGAAGCGGCGCCGGAACGCCGACATCAGCAGCGGCATCGCCGGCTTCAGCAATGCCGCCTGCAGCGGTCCGGTCGCCAGGGTCCACAGCTTGAACACCGCCGCCGGATCGCCGACCAGCGGCCCGTAGGCGGCGCGCATCACCGCCTGCCCAAGCGGCTCATGGCTGGCGGCGGCCTCCAGCAGTTCGTCGCGCGCCTCGTCCTCGTCCGGCAAAAGGCGGTCAATCAGGCCTCGCGTCGCCAGCCGCTTGAGGATGCGATCACTGCCCTGCACGCGCAGGCCGTCGCCGGTGATGATCGGCACGCTGCTGCCGCGATGGCCGATGAACGGCGTCACCACCGCATGCAGGCCGGGCGTCAGCGCCCGCTCGGTGAACGGCACGCTGCAGGCGCGCAGCGTCCAGCGGATCTTTTCGCTGAAATGGGAAATGGCAAAGCTGTACAGGGTGAGCATCGGGATCGGCGTCGGTCGGATGCGCCGATGATGCCGCCGTTCGATGACCAACAGACGGAGATCGCTGCTTCGAACCGCTTCAGGCCGGCGCAGTGGCCTGTTCGAGCCGGGCCAGGAACTGCAGCGCCTGCTCGCGCGTCTCGCCGCACATCTCGGGCCCGGGCTTCAGGCCGGCGCAGACGGCCGGCCGGCGCGGATCGCCGAAGATCGCGCAGCCCTGGTCGTCGCGCAGCTGCACGCAGCGCACGCCGGCGGGCTTGCCTTCCGGCATGCCGGGAATCGGCGAGGAGATTGACGGCGCGATGCAGCAGGCGCCGCAGCCGGGCCGGCAGACCAGCGCTGCCTTCACGGCGTGTACGGCGCGTGGACCCGGCGCTCGGACAGCCACCAGAGGTTGCCGTGACGGTCGCGCACGCCGCCCTGGCGATCGCCGTACGGCATGTCCTGCACGGTCATTTCCAGCGCCGCGCCATGCGCCAGCGCGCGAGCCATCGCGGCGTCGGCGTTGTCGACGTACAGGTAGTACGCGGCCCGCATCGCCGGATAGGCGGGGCTGGCTTCGCTGACCATCACGGTCGAGGTGCCGATCGCCACCTGCACGTTCGCCACCCGGCCGTCCGGGCGCATCGAGCGGCAGGTTTCGGTTCCGCCCAGGCCGTCGACGAGAAAGGCGACGAAGGCCTCGGCGTCGTCGACGAAACAGTACGGCGTGACCGTACCGAACCCGGGCGGAACGTACATCCGGCGGCCTCAGCCCGGCATCCGCTCGAAGGCCGGCACGCCTTCCAGCACGCCGTGCCAGCTCGGGCGATCGATGGTGAACACGGCGAAGTCCGGCTTGCCGAACACCGAGGTCTGATCGAGCGAGCCGGCCTTGACCAGCACGATGCCCGGAATGCCCGGCGCGCGGCTGGTCAGCGGCGAGCCGCAGTCGCCGCAGAACTCGCGCGTGACCGGCGCGTCGAGGTCACTGCGGCGGAACACCTTCGGCGTGCCCTTGACGTAATGGAAGGCCGCTTCCGGCAGTCCCACCACCGGGTTCGGGCCGCCGCCGGAGATGTACTGGCATTCGCGGCAATGGCACTGCGCACGCAACTGCGGTTCGGCGTCGGCTTCGTAGCGCACGGCACCGCAGTAGCAACCGCCTTCGATCTTCATTGGGTCTTGCTCCTCTTTCTGGTTGTTTTCGACGTGTTCGCCCTGGCCTGGGCCTGCTTGCGCGCGCAGTTCTCGGCCACGGTCTGGCGCAGAATATCGCGCAGCTGCAGCAGGCCGGGCCCGGCATAGTCGCGGTCGGCAAAGATCAGGTAAAGCGTCAG
This sequence comes from Nevskia sp., assembly GCF_051860985.1. Lineage (NCBI taxonomy): Bacteria > Pseudomonadati > Pseudomonadota > Gammaproteobacteria > Nevskiales > Nevskiaceae > Nevskia > Nevskia sp. The sequence continues at coordinate 35,152 of NZ_JBIMKV010000026.1, forward strand.
GAAGCGCTCGGCGCCGTCGCGCAGCGGCAGTGGCCGCAAGGTGCCGGCGGCCAGTTCGTCGGCGATCTTGTCTTCCGGAAACCAGGAGAAGCCGTAGCCCATCGCCACCGCCTGGATCGAGGTCGACATGTGGCTGACCACCCAGCGCTGCTTGGCATCCAGCGTCTGCTGGCGCGGATCGCGGGCAGCCCCGGAATCGCGCACCACCAGGTGCCGGTGATTGCGCAGGTCGTTGGGCGTCAGCGGCCGGTTCAGCTGGTGCAGCGGATGGCCGGGATGGGCCACGGCCAGGAAGCGCAGGGTCATCAGCGCTTCGCCGATGAAGCCCTGCGGAATCACCGGTGCGATCGCCAGATCGACCCGACCGCTCAGCAGTGCCTCGGAGGTGCCGCCGATCACCGATTCGATCAGCTCGATGCGGGTGTGCGGGCTGATCTCGCCGAACGCCGCCAGCGCCGGCAGCAGCACGCGGTTCGGGAAGATGATCTCCACCGCCAGCCGCAGTTCCGCTTCCCAGCCGGCCGACAGCTGGCCGGCCGCCCGTTCCAGGCCAGCCGCTTCATCGAGCAGCGCCTTGGCCCGGCGCACCAGCAGCTGGCCGGTGGCGGTCAGCACCGCCTTGCGGCCCTGCACCTCGAAAGCCTTGACGCCGAGCCGCGACTCGATCTGCTGCACCGCATAGCTGATCGCCGACTGGCTCTTGTGCAGCGCCTCCGCCGCCTGCGCGTAGCCGCCGGCGTCGACCACCGCAAGCAGTGCGCGCCATTGTTCGAGGGAAATCTTCGGGGCCGACATGGCGCGCATGATGCCGCGCCGCCGATGCTGCCGCAGCCTCAGAAGCCGTGACGGACGATCGCACCGCTGGCGTCGACGGCCAGCCACGGCACCTGCTGGGCGGCGAGGAAGGCCGGCGCGTCCGCTCCTTTCAGCATCGCCACGGTCGACAGGGCACCGGCCGCCAGGCAGACCGGTGCGATCACGCTGACCGACTGCCAGTGCTGCACCGGCCAGCCGCTGCGCGGATCGAGGAGGTGGCAGTAGCGCCGGCCGGCGATGTCCAGGTAGCGCTCGTAGTCGCCGCTGGTGGCCAGCGCGCCGCTTTTCAGCTCGACGCCGGCCAGCGTGCCGTCGGCGCGCGGATGCCGGATGCCGAGCGCCCAGCCGCGGCCGTCCAGGCGCGGGCCGAGCACCCGCAGATCGCCGCCCAGGTTGACGTAGCCGCTCTGGATTCCGCCGGTCTGCAGCACGGCAGCGGCGCGATCGGCCGCGTACTCCTTGCCGAAGCCGCCGAAGTCCAGCTCCATGCCCGGCTCGGTCAGCGCGATCTGCCGCGTCGCCGGCTGCCAGTCGACCTTGCGCCAGCCGATGCGGGCGCACAGCGCCGCCAGCGCCGAAGGCTCCGGCAGGCGCCCGGAACGGAAATCCCAGGCCCGGCGCAGGATGCCGCTAGTGATGTCGAACAGGCCGTCGCTCTGCGCGTGCAGCCGCGCCGCGAAATCGAGCAGGCCGGCGGTTTCTGCATCGACCTCGATCGCCACGCCGCTGCCCGCCGCCGCATTGATGCGCGACACAAGGCTGTCGGCGCGGTAGCGCGAGTAGGCCTGCTCGATGCGCCGCACCTCGGCCGCAGCCGCATCGAGCAGGCGGCGGTCCGGCGCCCGGCCGGCCACCGTCAGCTCGGCTTCGCCGGCCATCGCGGCGAAGCGCATCGTGGTGACGCCGTCGTCCGTGGCCTGCATCGCCCCCTCGTTCAGAACCGGTAGCTGATGCCGAACTGCACCTGGTAGTACTGGAAGTTGGCAAGCCCCGGCGAACCCTGGCCGACGAAGCGGAAGCTCGACCGCGCCTGGTAGTACTCGGCCCGCAGATCGGTGCTCCAGTGTTCGCTCAGATGCCATTCGGCCTTCTGGCTGAGCGCGAACGCGCCGAATGCCGACAGCCGATGGTCGAGCGATGAGAAGGCGCCGTCCGGCAATTGCGGGAACGGCGAGCCGTCGGCCGGCGGGTCGACATAGAAGCGCGCCGCGCTCTGCGTGTAGTAGCGCAGCCCCGGTGTCAGCACCCAGCGCAGGCTGACCGGCTGTACCCACTGCAGCTCGGCGGTGTGCGACCAGATGCCGTAGGTGTCGTGGAACACGCGGTAGCTGCTGCGCAGCGTCGCGCCGAAACTGCCGAGGTGATGGTTCCAGCGCAGCGAGCCGGTGCCGCTGTTGCGCTTGCGCGGCCGGTTGTCGAACAGCTTGTATGGGTCGCTCAGGTAGCCGTGGCTGGTGCTGTAGCCGGCCTGTACCTGCAACAGGTCGTTGGCGCTCAGCGCCCGGGTCACGCCGGCGATGCCGGCGTAGGTCGTGCGGTGTTCGTTGTCGACGATGTCGTTGGTCGGGTTGATGCTGTCGCGGCTTGCCGACAGGCCGACGTTGAACGCGGTGTTGTTGTCGTCGGTGGCGAACACGGCGTCGCCGGACACGCTGTTGGAGATGTAGTCGTGCTCCTGCGAGTGCGCTGCCGACAGGCCGTAGGAGCTGCGATCGGCATACCAGGTCAGCTCGGCGTCGCCGGAAAAGCGCTTCTCGTGCACACGCGAGGCGCCGGAGGTGGACGAGTAGCTGCGCGGCGAAGCGCCCGACACCACGTCGTAGACCGCCGAGCCGGACAGCGACAGGTGCTCGCCGAGCGGCAGCAGGCCGTACAGCGCCGGCTCCTCGACGCGGATACGCTGGAAGCCGGGCTGCGAGTCCTGGTAATGCTCGGTCTTGAACTGCAGCAGCGCGTGCTCCGGGGCGCTGTCGGCGGCGGCCGGCAGCGGCGCGGCGAGCAGGCCGGGCAGCGACAACGCCGCCAGCACCACGCTGCCGCACCAGTCGCTGGCCGGGTTCGGATTCACCGGCGCGGCCGGCATGGCGGGGGGTTCAGTTGCAGCCACAGCCGCCTCCCCCGACGCCGAAGCCGCCAAACGAGGCTTCCTTGCTGGTCCAGGTGTGATCGTTGAACTTCAGCTCCAGCATGTCGCCGGCCATGGTCATTTCCGGCTTGGCCAGCACGCCCTTCTGCCACGGCTTCGGCGCCTGCATCGCGCAGCCGCTGCTGGCCGCGCCGGCGGCGATCGTGATCAGCACGACCCACGCGCGGTTCATGGTTTGGCCCCGCCGACCAAGGCGGCGATCTTCTGCGCCAGCGCCTCGCGCTCGCTGTCCTTGAAGCTCTGGTGCACCAGCACGACCTTGCCTTCCGGGTCGACCAGGAACGAGGTCGGCATGCCCTGCACGCCGTAGGCCGACGGCGTCGCACCTTGGGCGTCGAACAGCACGGTGAAGCCGGGCGCCGTATCGCCGAGGAAGCGCTGGGCATCGGCGCGCTTTTCGTCGACGTTGATCGCCACCACCTCGAAGCGCGGCCCGCCGAGCTTCGCCTGCAGCGTCTTCATCCACGGAAAGCTCTGCTTGCAGGGACCGCACCACGACGCCCAGAAATCGACATAGACGTAATGGCCACGCAGGCCGGCAAGGCTGACGGTCTTGCCGTCAGCTGCCGGCAGGCTGAATGCCGGGGCCGGCTGGCCGGCCTCGAGTGCATCGGCGGCCGGCAGCAGGCTGGCGGTGGCGAGCAGCGCGGCAGCCAGCAGGCGGCGGCTCGAACGAAGGAACGAAGGATTCATCGAAAGACTCCTGGATTCGGGGTGGGATGGGCTCAGCTGCGCGGCGCCGGCCGGCGGCGACGGATCAGTGCCAGCACCGCCAGCAGCGCCACCAGGCCCGGCCCGGCGCTGCCGGCGGCACCGAGGTTCTTGCTGGCGCTGCCGGTCACGGTGGCCTGCGCCGGAGCCGGCGCGCCGTCGCCGAACACGCTGACCGTGCCGTTGACGACATCGGCGAGCGGGTTGATCACCAGAGTGCAGCTGGCGCCGGGCGCCAGCACGAACGGCACCGGCCGGCAGCTGCCACCGCCGGTGGACGCGGCATCGAGCAGCGACAAGCCGTCGCTGGCCTGTTCGGCGGTGACGTTCAGCGGTCCCGCGCCCTGGTTGCCGATCACCAGCACCTGCGGCTGCAGCGGCTGGTTCGGCAGGCTGGTCAGGGTGATGGCAGTCGGCGACAGCACCAGCAGCGGCGTGCCGCCGGCGATGCCGTTGCCGCTGACCTCGGCCGGCGTCGGCTCGACGGCGTTGCCGCTGGTCACCGCCAGGGTGGCGCTGCGGGCGCCGACCGAGGCCGGCGCGAACACCACCTGCACGGTGCAGCGGGCACCGCCGGCCAGGCTGCCGCCGGCCACGCAGCTGCTCGACGGGTCGATCAGGAAATCGCGTGCCGCCGCGCCGGAAAACGACAGGCTGGCGAGCGTCGCCGGGCTGGTGCCGCTGTTGCCGAGCTGCAGCGACTGCGGCGCCGACTGCGCACCGCTGGCGGTGTCCGGGAAAGCGAGAGTCGCGCTGCCGATCCAGCCGAGCGTGGCCGGCACCGGCGTGACCCCGGTGGCCGACAGGGCCAGCGCGTCCGGCGTGGTCGCGGCATTGCTGGCGATGGCGACGCTGCCGGCCACGGTGCCGGTCGCGGCCGGCGTGAAGCTGACCGTCAGCGTGCAATGGCCGCCGGCCGCCAGGGTTGCCGGGCAGTCGTGGCTCACGCTGTAGGCCGCCGGGCTGGCCCGCAGGCTGCTGATCGACAGCGCCGCCGTGCCGCTGTTGGTCAGCACCGAGGTCTGCGCCGCAGCCGTGCTGCCGAGCGCCACCGAGCCGAAATTGAGGCTGGCCGGCATCAGGCTGACGATCGGCGCGGCGGCGGCGGCGGCGACGCCGCTCAGGCCGACCGACACCGAGCCGGCGCTGCCGGCGCTGACCACGAAGGTGGCGCTGCGCGTGCCGCTGCTGGTGCCCGGCGTGAACACGATGTCCGCCGTGCAGCTGGCGCCGACGGCCAGGCTGCGGCCGCTGCTGCAGGGATTGCTGCCGGCGGTCGTCGCGAAGTCGCCGGCGTGGCTGCCGGCAAAGGCCAGGCTGGCGATCGTCAGGCTGGCGCTGCCGCTGTTGCTGACCGTCACCGTCTGCGCCGCGCTGCTGCTGCCGAACGGCTGCGCCGGGTAGCTCAGCGACAGGCGATTGACCGCCAGCTGGCCGACCGGCTGCGCGGTGCCGGCGCCGTTCAGGCCCAGCGTCGACGGGCTGCCGGCCGCGTTGTGGCTGATCGCGAGGCTGGCCGCGCGGCTGCCGGTGGCCGATGGCCGGAAGCGGACGCTGACCGTGCAGGCCGCCCCGGCCGCGACGCTGCCACCGGCGGTGCAGGTCGAAGCGGGGTCCAGCGTGTAGTCGGCGGCAGCGCCGCCGGACAGCGTCAGCGTGCCGAGCAGCAGCGGCGCGCTGCCGGTGTTGGACAAGGTCGCGGTCTGCGCCGCCGCGTCGGTGTTGATCACCTGCGACCAGCTCAAGCTGGCCGGCGACAGCTGCGCGGCCGGTGCGGTCGGCGTGGCGCCGGTGCCGGACAGCGCCACCATCAGCGGGCTGCCAGCGGCGTTGTGGGCGATGCTCAGGGTTCCGCTGGCCGCGCCGGTGGTGGTTGGACCGAAGTCGACCAGCACCGTGCAGCTGCCGCCGCCGGCCGCCACCGTGGCGCCGGCCGCGCAGCTGCCGCCGGTGATCCGGAACGCGGCGTTGCTGACGCTGAGGGTCGACAGCGTCAAGGGCGCTGCGCCGCTGTTCTGCACGGTAGCGGTCTGCACCGCCGCGCGGCTGCCGGTGGCAACCGTGCCGAAGTTCAGCGCCGCCGGGCTCACCGCCGGCGCGGCGGCGCCGCTGCCGGTGCCGCTCAGGCTTACCGTGCTGGTGGTCGGCGAGGCGTTGTGGGTGATGGTCAGCGTGCCGCTGGCGGCGGCGGCCGCCGTCGGCCGGAACTGCAGGTTCACCGTGCAGCTGCCGCCGGCGGCGACGCTGCCGCCCGCCGCGCAGCTGCCACCGCTGGCGATCACGAAGGCAGCATTGCTGACCGCGATCGCGGTCACCGACAGCGCCGCCGTGCCGCTGTTGCGCAGGGTCACGGTCTGCGCCGCGCTGCTGCTGCCGACCGCCACGGTGCCGAAGGCCAGCGAAGCCGGCGTGACCGCAGCCACCGGTCCAGCGCTGACGTTCGGGTTGCCGATGTAGGCAGCGATGTCGGCGACGTCGATCGCCGTCAGCACGTTGTTGCGGTAGATGCCCATGCCGCCGGTATCGCGATTGATCGCGTTCTGGATCGTCGTGGGGCTGTTGGCGCCGCGCAGCACCTTGTTCTTGTTGGCGCTGACATTGGTGCCGTGGCAGCTGGAGTTGGCGCAGGAAATGCCGCCCGGCGTGGTCTGGTACAGCGTCTTGCCGCGCAGTGCATCGGCCGCCGAGGCCGGACCGGCAACCGCCAGCGCGGCCAGCAGCAGCGCGGCGGCGCGCGGCCCGGCCGCCGGTTTCCACGGCAGGGGCAGAAAAGGCAGGGTTGACGACATCGGCGGCTCCGGTGACAGGTCGATCGGTGAGGGGCGAGCGGACCTTAGGCAGCCGCGCCTGTCCGCCAGATGTCCGCCGGATGAACGCGGGACGAGCGGCTCGGCCGCCGGGACCAGCGGTCGTGCGGACGCCGGTGGCGGCGCGCGCAGACGTACCGGAGACGGCGCCGGCGGGTTCGGCACTGGGGCGCAGCGGCGTGGTTTCTCATCGAATGATTGGATGAGAAAGCTCAGAAACTTCTGCTTTTTTATCGAACGGTGAAGGCTTTCAATAGCCGCACTTTCCCGCTCCCCAGGAGATGCACCATGACCACCCGGACCCTGCTTCAGATCAACGCCAGCCTGTTCGCCGGCAACGGCCAGTCCAGCCAGCTGGCCGAACGCTTCGTGGCCGACTACGTCGCCGCCCACCCGGGCACCGTGCGGGTGCTGCGCGACGTCGCCAGCGATCCGATTCCCCACCTCGATGGCGCGCGCTTCTCGGCGTTCCTGACGCCGGCGGCGTCACGCGATGCGGCGCAGAACGCGGTGATCGCGCAGTCCGATGCGCTGATTGCCGAGCTGAAGTCGGCCGATGTCATCGTGCTGGGCCTGCCGATGTACAACTTCGGCGTACCGAGCCAGCTGAAGAGCTACTTCGACCACATCGCCCGCGCCGGCGAAACCTTCCGCTACACCGCCAACGGTCCGGTCGGGCTGGTCACCGGCAAGAAGGTGTACGTGCTCGCCACCCGTGGCGGTCTGTACGAGGGCACCGCGCTCGACAGCCAGACCACCTACGTGCGCGACTTCCTGCGCTTTATCGGCCTCGACGACGTCGAATTCGTCTACGCCGAAGGCCTGGCGATCGGCGCCGAGCAGAAGGAAGCCGGCCTGGCCAAGGCCCGCGATGCCATCACCCGTCTTGCCGCCTGAACCGCAGCACCCCACCCTCGTTCCCCAACCCGCCCAGAGCCCACTGACATGACCACCCCCTCTTCCAACCGCAGCTATCCCGCCGTCGAACTCGCCGGCCGCATCCTGCTGGCCGCGATGTTCCTGCTGGCAGGTCTCAACAAGATCACCGGCTACGCCGGCACCGTCGGCTACATGGAATCGGTCGGCGTGCCGGGCGCGCTGCTGCCGGGCGTGATCGCGCTCGAGGTGCTGGGCGCGCTGGCGGTCATCGTCGGCTTCCAGACCCGTCTGGTGGCGCTGGCGCTGGCCGGCTTCACGCTGGCGGCGGCGCTGCTGTTCCACGCCAACTTCGCCGACCAGATCCAGATGATCCTGTTCCTGAAGAACGTGTCGATCGCCGGCGCCTTCCTGCTGCTCGCCGCCAACGGCGCCGGCAGCCTGAGCCTCGACGCGCGGCGCTCGCGCTGAACCGGTGCGGCGGGCTGTCGTTGACGGCCCGCCGCCCGCTGCCTTTCCCTGTTCCCCGTCACGGAGACCCGTCATGACCACCCGCAGCCTGCAGCACGTGATCCAGTCGATGCCGACCAGCGATGGCGCCGGCGTCAAGCTGCGCCGCTCGATCGGCGCGCAGCGCGGGCTGTATCTCGATCCGTTCCTGATGCTCGACGAATTCGGCACCGACAACCCGGGCGACTACATCGCCGGCTTCCCGGCCCATCCGCACCGCGGCTTCGAAACCGTCACCTACATGCTCGACGGCCGCATGCAGCACCGCGACCACCTCGGCAACGTCGGTGATCTCGGTCCCGGCGGCGTGCAGTGGATGACCGCCGGGCGCGGCGTGATCCATTCGGAAATGCCGTTGCAGGAAAGCGGACGGATGCGCGGCTTCCAGCTGTGGATCAACCTCCCGGCGGCGGAAAAGATGAAGCCGGCCGGCTACCGCGACATTCCGGCGGCGGAGATTCCCGAGCATGCGCTGCCGGGCGGCGGCACCGTCAAGGTGATCGCCGGCACGGTGGAAATCGACGGCATGGCGGTCAGCGGCCCGGTCAACGGTCCGGCCGGCCGGCTTTCGACCGACCCGCTGTATCTCGATCTCGCGCTGCCGGCCGGCGCCCGCTTCACGCAGGCGATCGGCGCGGCGCACACCGCGTTCGTCTACGCCTACGAGGGTTCCTTGAGCATCGGCGACGGCCCGGCAGCCAAGGCCGTTCCCCGGCAGGCAGCCGGTGTGCTGACGCCGGGCGATGCGGTGACGCTGACCGCGGGCCCCGACGGCCTGCGCGCGGTGCTGATCGCCGGCAAGCCGATCGGCGAGCCGGTGGTGCAGTACGGGCCGTTCGTGATGAACACCCGCGACGAGATCGAGCAGGCGATCCGCGACTACAACGACGGCACGCTGACCGCTGCCGCCTGAAGCCGGACGCGGTCACGAAAAAGCCCCCGGCAGGAACTGCCGGGGGCTTTTTTCATGCTGCCGCAGCAGCAGCGGCGGCGGTTCCTCGCATCAGCCGCCGCGCATGTTCTGCACCTGGAACATCGACGCCGGCACCAGCTTCGGATCGACCTGGCCCTTGAACTGGCCGGTCGTGCAGTGCTTGGCCTGCACGTCGACCATCGAGAACGAATCGTCGATGGCGATGCCGGTGCCCTTGTTGATCGGCAGGTGGTGATCCGGGTGGGACTTGCCGATCGTGAAGGTGCGCCACAGATCGCCCTTGCGGTCGTAGATCAGCGTGCGATTGATCGTGTAGCCCTGGGCATCGATATGGAACACGCGCTTGCCGACCGGGTGGCTCTTGTCGACCGGCGTGGCCTCGACGATGTAGGCCTTGCGCAGCTGCCAGGTGATGTTCGGGAAGCAGCCGCCCTGGCCGCCGAAGTCGACGAACTTGTAGCCGTCCGGCTCCTTGAACTCGTCGGTTAGGGAATCTCTGAATAACCCGCGCCCAGTGGAGTCACGGGTTGCGAATTTCGTATGAAGCCGCCGAGCTGGCGAT
>NZ_JBIMKV010000027.1:0-32604 GCF_051860985.1 Nevskia sp.
AGCGTCAGATCCCGCGCTTCGACCGTCTTGGCGAATCGATCCTTGCCGCGGCCATCGGTCAGCCCAGTCAGCCACTGCTGGGCCTGCTCGAAGGTTCCGAAGGTGCGCACGACACGCTTGCCGTCATGGCTGAAGCGCGCGTGAAACTGGTGCTCACCCCGATGGGCGATCGTCCCGGTATTGGGCCTGCCTGTCCTTGCCATCCGCCATCCCCTTCGTTGGGGGACGGTATCCGCGGATGCCGGAACCTGAATTTAGGCGCAAGTTTAGGCGCAAAAACTCGGTTTGGAGCAGTTGATTGAAATTTCAGCAAATACGAAAGCCTGTTGAATCAATGACTTACGCTCTGGAAATGGTGGCCGAGGACGGAATCGAACCGCCGACACGGGGATTTTCAATCCCCTGCTCTACCGACTGAGCTACTCGGCCAACGTGCTGCTGAGGCTGCCGCGCCGTAACGCGGAGCGCGATTAGACGCGAGCCGCTTCCGGGCGTCAAGCGTTTGTGTTCAGGCCCGGCGCGGGCCGGCCGGTACCGGCGGCACGTAGCCGGTCGGGGTCAGGTCGCCGCCGCCGTAGAAGTACTTTTCGAGTTCGGTCATCAGGAACTTGCGCGACTCGGCGTCGGCCAGCGACAGGCGCATTTCGTTGATCAGCCGGGTCTGGTGCGCAAGCCAGTCGGCCCAGGCTTTTTTCGAGACCTGCTCGAAGATCCGCTGGCCGAGGTCGCCGGGGACGGGCGGACGCGGGAGGCCTTCGGCTTCTTGCCCGAGCTTGATGCAGTGGACGGTGCGGGACATGGATCGGTTGCGCTCGTGGGGGCGGAGGTCGGGATGGCGTAGTGGCGGCTCAGGAAACCGAGCACCGGCGCTGGCAGGCCGATGCCGGCCAGGGCGTCGACGCTGCGGGCGCTGATGGTAAGCCAGCGCTGGCCAGGGCGTTCATGGATGTCGCCGGCAACGGCGTCATCGTCGATCACCGCGCAGAGCAGCGGCGTCAGTTCCAGTTCGAAGTGGGTGAAGGCATGGCGGAACGCCGGCAGCGTGTCGAGCGGCTCGATGCAGACGCCGTGGCGTTCGCGCAGCAATTGGTCTGCCGATTCGCCTTCAGCGGCCACCGGCAGGCTCCACAAGCCGCCCCAGATGCCGGTCGGCGGACGCCGTTCGAGCAGGATCGCGCCCTGCCCGTTCTCGACCAGCAGCAGGGTCGCGCGCCGGTAGGGCCGTGCCCGCGCCGGCTTCGGCGACGGGAACTCGGCCACCCGGTCATGGCGATGGGCAACGCAGTCATCGGCCACCGGGCAACGGGCACAGGCCGGCGCCCGCGCGGTACACAGCGTGGCGCCCAGATCCATGATCGCCTGCGTGTAATCGGCCAGACGGGTCTGCGGCAACAGCCGCTCGGAGACCGCCCAGAGCCGCTCGGCAACCTTGGGCGTGCCGGGCCAGCCGGCAATCGCTGCGTGCCGGGCCAACACCCGCTTGACGTTGCCATCAAGGATCGCGTGCCGGGCGCCGAACGCCTGGGCGAGGATCGCCGCTGCGGTGGAGCGGCCGACGCCGGGCAATGCCTGCACCGCTTCCAGATCATTCGGCATTTCGCCGCGATACAGCGAAGCCACCTGCCGGGCCGCCGCATGCAGGTTGCGGCCGCGCGCGTAGTAGCCAAGGCCGGCCCACAGCGCCAGGACTTCGTCGAGATCCGCCGCCGCCAGCGTGTTGAAGTCCGGGAAGCGGGCGACGAAGCGCTCGAAGTACGGGATGACGGTGGCGACCTGCGTCTGCTGCAGCATCACTTCCGACAACCAGACCCGGTAGGCGCTGCGCGGCGACTGCCACGGCAGCTGGTTGCGGCCGTGGATGTCGTACCAGGCCAGCAGGCGGTCGGCGAACGGGGGCTCGCCGGCCGCCGGCTTATCCCAGCTCAAGGCGCTGGAGCGGGGGCTGGCGCCGCTTCCGCCGGGGCCGGCGCGGGTGCCGCTTCGGCCGGCTTTTTCTTCTTGCCGAACAGCGAATTCAGGCCGTCCTGCAGCTTGCCTTTCAGCGCCGGATTGTTGTCCAGCTCGCCGCCCAGCTTCTTTTCCAGCTGGGTGTCGATCTTGTCGCGCAGCTTGTCGCCCTTGTCACCGACCAGCTGGTCGCGCAGGCCCTGCGTGGCCTTCTGGGTCAGCGCCGCCTTCAGGTCCAGCGAGTACTTGGGCTTGTCGAAGGTGCCGCTGACCTTGATCGGGATGACGATGCCGGCGAGATCCGGCAAATCCTTGCCGCCCTGGCCGCTGGCGGTGTTCACGATGGTCGGCTTGGCGGTGTAGTCGATGGTCTCGGTGACCAGGTTGACCTTGCCGGCGCCGTCGACGCGGAACAGCGGGCTTTTGGCATTCAGCGCATCGGACTGCAGCACGCCGTTGGTGATTTTCGCAGCCGCCGACAGTTCGGTGAAATCGGTCTGCACCGGCGCGCTGTCGTTGAACTGCTGGCCCTTCAGCAGCGCATCGCCCTTGCGCAGGATCTGGCCGAGGTTGAAGCCCTTGACCGCGCCATTGAGGAAGCTGAACGACAGGTCGCCGTTCAAGGCCTGCTTCAGCGCACCGACGGTCTTGCCGGCCGTGCTGACATCCATCGCGAAGTTGCCGTCGCCGGTCATCGATTCCTTGCCGGTGAAGTCCTTCAGCAGCGGGCCGGCGGCGATCGAGCTGAGCTTCAGCGATTCGACATAGCGGGGGGTGGCGCCCGGCGTGATCCGCGTGGTCGAGGCGATGCTGCCGCCGTAAAGCTGGGCGCCGAGGCCAATGGTCTTTTCCTGGCCCTTGAGCGCGTTGACGCGCAGCTGCACGGCGTTCATCGCCACGTTCTTCAGTTTCAGCTTGCCGATGTCGACGCTGCCGACGACGTTCAAGGTGTCGAGCACGTCGGACGGCACTTCGGTTGCGTTGACCGCCGCCTTCTCCTCCGGCGTCAGCGGCGCTTCCTTGACCGGCACGGTCGGCGTCGGCAGGTAGCGGTCGGCGTCGATGGCATCGAGCTTCAGCGCGAATTCGGCGGCCTTGGTCTTGAAGTCGCTGATCGTGGCATTGCCGGTGAACGTGCTCTGGTCGAGCTTCAGGTTCAGGTCCGTGATCCGCGCGCTGTTGGTCGAGGCGTCGAACTTGAGCCTGAGCGCCAGCGCCTTCAGGGTTTCCGGATCGTGCGTCTCGAGCTTGATGTCGAGCAGCTTCATCAGGTCGCGCGGATTCAGGTTCTTGATCGACAGCGGCCCCATGAAGCGCGGCGTATCGGTGTTCAGGCCGCTGCCATCGAGGCCAAGCGCGACTTCCAGGCCGAGGTCGGCCGCCTTCAGTTCGCCGGTGGCCAGCTTCAGCGTGCCCTTGGCGCCGTCGTAGATCGCGTCACCGGTGAAGGTCGCGGTCTGCTTGCCGCCAGGCAGCTTGTCGCCGATCGCGTTCAGCGACAGCTTCAGCCCTTCGGCGCGGACCAGCGGCGTGCCGTAGTCGGCCGACACCCGCACCGACAGGTCGGCATCGGCCTTGAGGTCCTTCAGCGCCGCCTTCAGCTTCACCGCCAGCTTTTCGGCCAGCGCGGTCTTCTTCGCCAGATCGGCCGACACGCTGCCATCGAGCGCGATGTCGGCCGTGCCGTCGGCGGTCTTGGCCTTGACCTTGAGGTCCAGCTTGTCGGCCTGGGCGATCTGCTTCTTGAGATCGGCCGACAGATCACCGCTGAGCGCGATGTCGGCGGACTGCGTCGGCAGTGTCGCCAGCAGCTTCAGCACCAGCTTCTTCGCGCTGTAGGCCTGGGCCTCAAGGTCGTACTCGACGCGGGTCGACAGCTTCACGTCGGCCGTGGCCTTCTGCGCCTCCAACGTGGTGACGAAGGCCAGCTGCAGATCAAACGGGTCGCCGGGGCTGATCGAACCGGTTTCCAGATTCAGGCCGGCCACCTGGTAGGCCTGGCCGCTCTGCTGGTCGCGGTAGCTGACATCGGCATTGCTGATGGCGATGCCGCCGATGTCGATCGACTTGAGCCCCCCGCCCTTGCTGGCCGGCTCGTCCGGCTTGTCCTCGTCGGCGCCGCCCTTGGCCAGATCGTCCCAGTTCGACTTGCCTTCCGCATCCTTGGCGAGATTCGCCTTCAGGCCGTCGAGCGCCACCTTGCCGACCACCAGCTCGCGACGCAGCACCAGCGGCAGCAGGCGCAGGCCGACATCGGCCTCGGCGACCTGCAGCATCGGCTGATCGCCGAAGCCCGGCGCATTGCTCAGGGACACGCCCTTCACGTGGGCGCCCAGCACCGGATAGATGCCGAGCTTGATCTCGCCGACCGTCAGTTCCCGGCCGGTGGCCTTTTTGGCAGCGGCGGTGATCTGGCTGCGGAAATCGTTCGGGTCGAAGAACAGCGCGAACGCGCCGACCGCCAGTACCAGCAGCAGCAGCACGGCACCGACGATGCCGAGAACGATCTTGACGAGCTTGCCCATGAGGGACTCCGAGAGCGGATGACGTGATGGCCGGCACTAGTCTATCGGCGTGCTGCCGGCCTGCGTGCGTGTCCGATTGGGACCGCCGGATCTCGCCTGGGTTCGCCTGCGCGGCCGGCCACCCCCGAACAGGTAAAATGCAGCCCTCCCCGCTTTTCCGGTGCATTCATGCCCGCTGCCGCTGCACGCCCCCGCCGCAAGACCGCCGCCGCTCTCCCGAAGTCCGCGCCGAAAGTCGGCTTCGTATCGCTGGGCTGCCCGAAGGCGCTGGTCGACTCCGAGCGCATCCTGACCCAGCTGCGCGCGGAAGGTTACGAAACGGTCGGCAGCTATGATTCCGCCGACGTGGTGATCGTCAACACCTGCGGCTTCATCGACTCCGCCGTCGCCGAGTCGCTGGATGCCATCGGCGATGCAATGGCCGAGAACGGCAAGGTCATCGTCACTGGTTGCCTCGGCGCCAAGCGCGAGGTGATCACCGAGAAGTTCCCGGACCTGCTGTCGATCACCGGTCCGCAGGACTTTCACGGCGTGATGACCGCCGTGCACGCCGCCGTGCCGCCGCAGCACGACCCGTTCCTGGATCTGCTGCCGCCTCAAGGTATCAAGCTGACGCCGCGCCACTACGCCTACGTCAAGATTTCCGAAGGCTGCAATCACAAGTGCAGCTTCTGCATCATCCCGTCGATGCGCGGCCGCTTGCGGTCGCGGCCGGTCGACGAGGTACTCGTCGAAGCGCAGAAACTGGCGCGCGCCGGCGTGCAGGAACTGCTGGTGATCTCGCAGGACACCAGCGCCTACGGGGCTGATCTGAAGTACGCGACGCGCAGCTTCCGCGACCGCGAGTACGAGACCCGGATGCTGGATCTGTGTCGCGGCCTCGCCCATCTCGACGCCCCGCACAAGCCCTGGGTGCGCCTGCACTACGTCTACCCGTATCCGCATGTCGACGGCGTCATCGAACTGATGGCCGAAGGGCTGGTGCTGCCCTATCTCGACGTGCCGTTCCAGCATGCTGCCACCAGCGTGCTGAAGCGCATGAAGCGCCCGGCGGCTGCCGAGAACACGCTGCGCCGGCTGGAAGCCTGGCGCGCAATCTGCCCGGACATCGCCGTGCGCTCGACCTTCATCGTCGGCTTCCCCGGCGAGACCGAGGCCGAATTCCAGACCCTGCTCGACTGGCTCGATGAAGCGCAGCTCGACCGGGTCGGCGCCTTCACCTACTCGCCGGTCGAAGGCGCCACCGCCAACGATCTGCCGGGCGCGGTGCCGCAGGAAGTGATGGACGAGCGCCTCGAACGCTTCATGAGCCGGCAGGCCGCGATCAGCGAAGCCAAGCTCGCCAGAAAGATCGGCAAGACGCTCGAAGTGCTGGTCGACGAGGTCGGGCCGGACGGCGTCGTCGGCCGCTCGTACGCCGATGCGCCGGAAATCGACGGCCGGGTGATCCTGAAGGGCGGCGCCAAACTCACGGCCGGCCAGCGGGTGATGGCCACGGTCACCGCCGCCGACACCCACGACCTGTACGCCACCGTCGTCAAGGGCTGATCGGCCGATGGACCGCTGGCTCAAGCCGCTGAGCTCCTGGGGCATGCTGCTGCTCAGTCTGGTGCTGTTCGGGCCGCTCAGCGCCATCTACTTCGTGTTCTGCTGGCTGGTGTCCGGCGCCATCGATCGCTTCGTGACCCGCAAGGAACGCGAGGAAACCTGGCAGCGCGCCGGACTTTCCGAGGAAGAAGTGGACCTGAAGATGCTGCCGCGCGACCGCACCGCCCGGGTGATCCGCAGCGCCTTCTCGTTCGGCGCGGCGGCCGCGCTGCACTACTTCGGCTAAGGCCCGCTTGCGCCTCAACAAGTACATCGCCGAGACCGGCGTCACCTCGCGCCGGGGTGCGGACGGCTGGATCGAGGCCGGCCGGGTCACAGTCAACGGGGCTCCGGCCACGCTCGGCACCCAGGTCAACGACGGCGATACGGTGGCAGTCGACGGCAAGCCGATCGGGGCGGCATCGGCCCATGTCTACATCGCACTGAACAAGCCGGTCGGCATCACCTGCACCACCGAGCGCCACGTCGCCGGCAACATCGTCGATTTCATCAAGCATCGCGAGCGGATTTTCCCGATCGGCCGACTCGACAAGGATTCCGACGGTCTGATCCTGCTGACCAATAACGGCGACATCGTCAACGAGATCCTCCGCTCCGAGAACAACCACGAGAAGGAATACCGGGTCACCGTCAACCGCGCGGTGACGCCCGCCTTTCTCACCTCGATGGCACGCGGCGTGTACCTGACCGAGCTGGAAGTGCGGACCAAGCCCTGCAAGGTCGAAGCGCTCGGCGAGTTCAGCTTCAGGATCATCCTGACCCAGGGCCTGAACCGGCAGATCCGCCGCATGTGCGCCGCCTTCGACTACAAGGTCGTGCGGCTGCAGCGGGTGCGGATCATCAACGTGCGTCTGGGCAACCTGAAGGTCGGCGCCTGGCGCGACCTGACGCCGGGAGAACTGCAGGGACTGCTGCCCGAGCGCAGCGTCTGGTGAGCAGCGCGGCGCCGAACACCGACGACGTGCTGGTGCTCGGCGCCGGCGCTGCCGGCCTGTTCTGCGCGTTCACGGCCGGCCAGCGCGGCCGCCGCGTGCGGGTCATCGAGCACGCCAACAAGGTCGGCAAGAAGATCCTGATGTCCGGCGGCGGCCGCTGCAATTTCACCAACACCGGCACCACCCACGCGAACTACCTGTCGGCCAATCCGCATTTCTGCAAATCGGCGCTGGCCCGCTACAAGCCGGCCGATTTCATCGCGCTGGTCGAGCGCCACGGCATCCGCTACCACGAGAAGGAACTCGGTCAGCTGTTCTGCGACGAATCCTCGAAGCTGATCGTGCGGATGCTGGTCGACGAATGCCGCGACGCCCAGGTGGCCATCGAAACCGATTGCGCGATCACCGCCGTCAGCCATCGCAACGGCCGTTACGAGGTGGCGACGCCGCGCGGCCTGTACACCGCCGCATCACTGGTGGTGGCTACCGGCGGGCTGTCGATTCCGTCGATGGGCGCCACCGGCTTCGGCTACCAGCTGGCCCGGCAGTTCGGCCATGCGGTGCTGCCGACCCGTGCCGGGCTGGTGCCGCTGACGCTTTCCGGCAAGCCGCTGGACGATCATGCCGACCTCGCCGGCGTGGCGCTGCCGGTGGAAGCGGCCAGCGGCCACCAGCGCTTCCGGGGCGCGCTGCTGATCACCCATCGGGGCCTGAGTGGCCCGGCGATCCTGCAGATTTCCTCGTACTGGCAGCCGGGCGAGCCGCTGAGCCTGAACCTGCTGCCCGATCTCGATGCCGCCGACTGGCTGGCTGCCCAGCAGGCCGAACGGCCGGCCACGATGCTGCAGACCGTGCTGGCCGAGGTGCTGCCGAAACGCTATGCGCAGCGGCTCTGCGAACGCTGGCTGCCGAGCCGGCCGCTGCGCCAGTACCGGCCGGCCGAACTGAAGGCGATCGCCGCGCAGCTCGAAAGCTGGCCGGTGACCGCCAGCGGCACCGAGGGATATCGGACCGCCGAAGTGACCTTGGGCGGCGTCGATACCGATGGTCTGGATTCGAAGACGATGGCGTCCCGGCACCAGCCAGGGCTGTACTTCATTGGCGAGGTCGTCGATGTCACCGGCTGGCTCGGCGGCTACAACTTCCAGTGGGCCTGGGCCTCAGGCCACGCCGCCGGACTCGCCGTCAGCGGTTCTTGATCTTCGGCGACGACGGCGGCAGCTTCGGATTGACGGCGCTGACCGGCTCGCTGCCGATCGGGCCATAGCTGGTGGTGACGATCTTGCCGTTGCTCAGGCGTGCGAACAGCTTGTACGCCAGATTCATGTCGGTATCGGTCAGGAAATCCATCGACAGCGTCCGGTCGGCGTTCGACAGCACCGGCGCCGAACAGGTGCCGGCCGGCGGCACGCAGTCGGGATGCCACGCGAACGGCTGGCCGGTTTCGAAGCTGCCGGTCACCGCGGCATCGAGCGTCCAGACCAGCTGGGTGCCGATGGTGGAGTCCGCCGACAGCGGGTTGACGACCAGACTGCCGGACGGCTTGGTGACGGTGATGTTGACGATGGCCACGTGGATTCCCCTGGATTGATTCGAGCTGTCATCGCCGCTGCCATCGGCAGCGACTGCGAGCGGCAGCCTAATCCAGCGCCGGCAGGTCTACCGTGATCCGGTTCAACAAGGACGCGTCAATGGGATAGATCAACCCTGCGGCGCGCACGAGACCGACGAAATCCGGCTGGCCGAAGCCACCGGCGCGCAGCGCATCGACGATCGGCTGCGCCTCGCTGCGCCGCTCCAGCTGCAGCAGCGCCCGCACCCGCAGCACCAGCAGCGTTGGCGTGCGGCTGTCGGCACCGTGACGATCCAGCAGCGCAAGCGCCTGCGCGGCCTGCCGGCGGGCGTCATCGAGCTGCCCTCGGCGACGTGCGAAGTCGGCGGCCAGCATGGCGCCGCCGGCGGCCAGCCGCAGCGAGTCGATATCGAGGTTCGGCCGCGCGCTCATCTCGGCCGCCACCGGGGCCAGCGCTGCCAGCTGGCTGGCAGCCTCGTCGCCGCGTCCCACCGCTTCCAGCAGGCGCGCGCGTTCCAGTTCCAGCGCATGCCAGGGCTCGAGGCCGAACACTTCGTTGCGCTCGGCTTCCGACATCTTGCCGACCATCTCGCGCGCCTGGTCGAGCCGCAGAAGCGCCTCCGCAGGGTGGCCGTCCATGCGCAGCGCCACGGCCCAGTCGAACAGCCCGGCCGCCTGCGAAGCGACGTTCGACAGGCTGGACGGATCGTGCTGGCGAACCTGGTCGAACAGCTGCACGGCGCGCTGCAGCCGCGCCAGCGCCGGGGTCGCCGCACCGGCCTGCATCAGCGTGCGACCGAGGATCTGCAGGCTGATCGCGCGGTTGCTGCGCGCCAGGTAATCGGCGGAATCGGCAGCAGCGGCCTCGCGCTTCAGCGCATCGTTGCGGCCGTAGGCGGCCAGCGCTTCGACCAGATCGCCGCGCAGGAAGGCGAGCTTGCCGAGGTTGTCCAGCGCATCGCCGAGTTCGGCCTGCCAGCGGCGGTTGTCCGGCTCGGCCGCGACCAGCTGCTGGCAGATGCTCAGCGCCTGCTCGTAAGCCGTTTCGGCTGCGGCCAGGTCGCCGAGCCGTTCGTGGACGTGGCCGATGTTGCCGATCAGCCACGACAGCCGCAGCCGCACGTCGGTGTCGTCCGGCGCCAGCGCGGTGGCATGCTCCAGCGCCCGCATGCTGTCCTGGAAGCGGCGCAGCGCGGCCGCGTTGTCATCGGAATTCCAGTGCACGCTGCCGAGCCAGCTCAGCGTTTCGGCATGCTCGGACAGACGCTCGACGTCATCCGGGTGGCGCGCGACCAGTGCCCCGGTCAGCCGCAGCGAGGCTTCGAAGGATTCGATCGCCGCCGCCAGGCTGCCCTGGTTCCAGCGCACCCGGCCGATCTTGTTCAGCGTTCGCGAGCGCTGCGCCAGCGCCTCGTCGGTCACGTCATCCGGCGGCAGCGACTGGAAGTACTGCATCGCCTGATCGTTGACGGTTTCCATGATGTCGAGCCGCGACACCTCGTTGAGCTTGTCGCCGAGGTCGCCGAGCATGAACTCGACCAGCGCTTCGGCCTGCTTCTGGCGCCGCTGCGCGGCATCGCTGGCGATCGTCGCGCGCACCGCGAGCAGGCCCATGATCACCGCCAGCAGCGCCGCCGCGATCGCCGCGCCGGTGATCAGCCGCACCCGGCGCTGCTGCTCGCGGCGCTTCAGATCATCGAGGCCGATGCCGAGCAGGCCGGCGATCAGCTTCAGCCGGGCATCGGCCTTGCCATCCTTGCCGGGCCGCAGATCGGCGGCGATCGGCTCGGCCGACTCGGTGCCGAGCTCGCCATCGGGCCCGAGCCGGCGGCGCAGCGCCGGCGCGAAGCACTCCTCGTGCTCGCGGCCCGGCATGTCGCTGGCCCCGGGCTCGCCGGCGATGATCAGGCACAGCAGCCGGTCGCCGCGCCCGAGCCGCTTCCACAGCAGGATTTCCTCGTTGACCCAGCGGGAGCGCGCCGCTTCCGGCGAGCAGATGGCGATCAGGCAATCGGAATCGGCCAGCGCCGCCTGAACGGTGGCGGCCAGGTCGCTGCCGCTCGACAGCTCCTCGCGATCGCGGAACACCTTGCCGATGCGCCGGCCGATGGGGCCGTAGGCACCCGGCTGGCCGACCAGCCGCTTCGGCACCCGGTAACGCTCCAGCGCCCGATGCAGCCACTGGGCTTCGGCATCGTTGCGATGGCTGTAGTTGAGGAACGCGGCATAACGCCGATGTTCCCGCGCTGGCGCGGTCATGCGAGTGGTGGCCGGATCGATCGCGACATGCCGCAGCGCCCCGTGCGCGCATGGCTGTCGCTTGTAGTGGCGTGGACCGTAGTGAGTGGCATCGGGGCTGTCAATGCTGGCCGGGCCGGGGCATCGCCCGTAAGCTGCGGCCTTGCGACTGCCGCTACCCCATGCCCATGAACCGCTGCCTGAGTGACCTCTGCACCCTGCTCGACCTGGAGACGCTGGAGGTCAACCTGTTCCGCGGCCAGTCGCGTGATCTGGGCGGCAGAAGCGTCTACGGCGGGCAGGTGATCAGCCAGGCGCTGGTGGCCGCCACCCGCACCGTCGACGAGCAGCCGCCGCACTCGCTGCACGCCTATTTCCTGCGCCCGGGCGACATGGAAGCGCCGATCGTCTACGAGGTCGATCGGGTCCGCGATGGCCGCAGCTTCACCACCCGCCGAGTGCAGGCGATCCAGCACGGCCAGCCGATCCTGAGCCTGATCGCCTCGTTCCAGCGGCCTGAAACCGGCTTCGAGCACCAGCTGCCGATGCCGCCGGTGCCGACCCCCGAACAGCTGGGCGACCAGCGCCAGCAGCGCCTGGCCTGGCTGGCGGCGGAACTGGCGCGCAACCCGGCGCTGCCGGAACGCATCCAGTACCTGTTCACCCGCGAGCAGGCCTTCGAGTTCGCCTGGATCGACCCGCCGAACCCATTCGATCCCGACGTGCGGGCGCCGCAGCAGGGCATCTGGTTCCGCGCCGCCGGCCAGTTGCCGGACGATCCGCTGCTGCACCGCTGCGTGCTGGCCTACGCCTCCGACTTCAACCTGGCCGCCACCGCGCTGCTGCCGCATGCGCGCAGCTGGTTTTCGCCGGACATGATCGTCGCCTCGATCGACCACGCGCTGTGGTTCCACCGCGACGTGCGCGTCGACGACTGGCTGTTCTATTCGATGGACACGCCGACCGCGCAGTCGGTGCGGGGCTTAAGCCGCGGGCTGATCTACGACCGCGACGGCCGACTGGTGGCGAGCGCGGCGCAGGAATGCCTGATGCGCCAGATCAAGCCGGCCTGAAGCCGGCCGCGCGGCCGCAGCCGGCAGCCGTGAATTTCCTCGCCCACCTCTGGCTGACCGAACGTGCCGGGCTGCCACTGGTGGGCGCCGTGCTCGGCGATGTCGTGCGCGGGCGGCTCGAAGGCCGCTTGCCGCCGGCGCTGGAAGCCTCGATCCGCTTTCATCGGCAGATCGATGTCGCCACCGACCGCCACCCGCTCAGCCTTGCCGCCCGCGCCCGCTTCGACAACGGCGCACGGCGCTGGTCGGGCATCGTGCTCGACGTCGTCCACGATCACGCGCTGGCGCTGGACTGGCCGGAGCAGGAGCCGCTGGACGCCTTTGCCGTGCGCGCCGCCCGCGCGGTGGCCGATCCTGGTGCCTGGCAGCTGGCAGCCGATCGGCCGCCGCCCGACGCCGAGCGCTTCGCTGCCCTGCTGCTGTCCTACCGCGACGGCACCGGCATCGACCGGGCGCTGGCGCGGATCGCTTCGCGGCTGCGCGATCCCGCACCGCTGCTCGGCCATGCCGCTGGCTGGCGCGACCACCTGACGGCCGTGCGCGAGGACAGTCCCCGACTGCTGGCCGATCTGCAGCAGCTGGTGCCGGCGCGCTGAGGCGTCACACCTGCGGCGCGCGGCCGACGAGCAGCCGGTGTCAGCCGCGCCGGGCCTCGGCCAGCAGTTCGCCGATGCGCTGGTCCTTGGCCGTCCACATGTCGCCGATCCAGCTCTGGAAGTTCTTGCGGAACTGCTTGTCGTTCTCGTACTCGCCGACGTACATCGCGTGCGGCACGGTGATCTCGCGGACCTCCACGATCACTTCCGACAGCCGGCCGCACATGAAGTCCCAGAAGCCTTTCGAGCCGCCGGGGTAGACGATGGTGACGTCGAGCAGCGAGTTGACGTTTTCCCCCAGCGCCCGCAGCGCCAGCGCGAAACCGCCGGATTTCGGCTTCAGCAGATAGGTGTACGGCGAGCGGGTATCCGCATGCTTGGCCGGCGTGAAACGGGTGCCCTCGAGGAAGTTGAGGATGGTCACCGGGATGTTCTGGTAGCGCGCACAGACCTTGCGGGTGGTCTCGAAATCCTTGCCGCGCATTTCCGGGTGCTTGGCGAGGTATTTCGACGAGTAGCGCTTCATGAACGGATAGTCGAGCGCCCACCAGCACAGGCCGAGCACCGGCACCCAGATCAGTTCCTGCTTGATGAAGAACTTGAAGAACGGCGCGCGGCGATCGAACGCCTTCATCAGCACGTAGATGTCGTTCCAGCTCTGGTGATTGGAGCTGACCAGGTACTGGCCTTTCAGGTTCAGGCGGTCGACGCCGCGGATCGTCCAGCGTGTCGGCAACAGCACATCGCCGAGCCAGGTGTTGACCGCCGCCCAGTACTGCCCGCACCAGGCGGAGGCGCGCGAGAACAGGTCACGCAGGCTGCGCAGCGGCGAGATCAGCTTGAACACCGCGAAGATCAGCAGCGGCGTGGCCCAGAACAACGTGTTGACGATCAGCAGCAGCATCATCAGCGCGCCGACCACCGGGCCGGGCAGGTATCGCAGCATCAGGGGATTCCTCTTGGTCTATCGTGGGGTGGCGGTGGTCGCCGTGACCGCGCGCCGCCGCCCGGCGGGATCGGCGATCTCGACGCGCGCATAAGGCCCGGCCGGCAGGCCGACCAGCACGCAGGGGCTGGTACCGCCCGGCGGCGGCGCTTCGTCGGCATGCGGGCGCAGGAAGCTGGCGGTCAGCCGCAGCACCGGGCCGCGCAGTTCCGCCCGGCGGCTGATGGCAATGCCGTAACCACCGTCCGGACGGTGGCCGAGATCGATGACGGCGAACGGCCCGTCGGGCAGCGCTTCGCCGCCGATCAGGTCGATGCCGCGCGCCTGCTGCCAGGCCTGGACGGCCTCGACATCGGCCAGCCGTTCGATGCGGACGGCATCGGCCGGGGCGGCACATTGGGACAGCCCGCGCAGCTCGGTGACCTCGACTTCATCCGGCCGGCTCAGTTGGGCCGGCAGCAGGGAGCCGTCAGGCAGCGTCGTACAGGCCGCAAGCCCTGCGCAGGCCAGCAGCGACACCACCGGATGCGACGTGATCGGGATACCGCGCATGCCACCTCGTCTGCGGACTCATGAGCTGGCGAACGCTTCCGCCGGCTCGGCCGCCGGCCGGTAGTTTGGCACGCTGCGTTCGAGCGCCGCATCCTGCAGGATCAGGTCGGCGGCGCGCTCGGCGATCATCGTGGTCGGCGCATTGGTGTTGCCGCCGATCAGGGTCGGCATCACCGAGGCATCGACCACCCGCAACCGCTCCAGGCCGTGCACGCGCAGCCGGGCGTCGACGACAGCCGCCGCGTCGCGGCCCATCTTGCAGGTGCCGACCGGGTGGTAGACGGTTTCCGACTTGGCGCGAATGTAGGCGCGAATCTGCTCGTCGCTCTGCACGCCGGCGCCGGGCTCCAGCTCGTCGACGACATGGCGGGCCAGCGCCGGCTGGTTCAGCACTTCGCGGGCCTTGCGGAAACCCTTGACCAGCGCGTCCATGTCGCGTTCGGTCGCCAGGTAATTCGCTTCGATCAGCGGCGGCGTCTTCGGATCGGCATCACGCAACCGGACCCGGCCGCGGCTTTCCGGGCGCAGGAAGCAGGTCATCAGCGTGAACGCGTAGTGCTTGAACAGCGGCGCCAGCTTCTGCCCGTGATGGGCATAGACGAACGGCACCAGATGCCACTGCAGGTCGGGGATCGGCTGGCGTTCGTCGCTCTTGATGAAGCCGCCGGCCTGGGCGAAGTTCGAGGTCAGCTCGCCGCGCTTGAACAGCAGGTAGCGCACCAGGTTGAACGCCGCCTTGAGCAGGCCTAGCGGCCGCAGGCTGATCGAGTGACGGGTCTTCTCGCGCATCGTGATGTGGATGTCGAGATGGTCCTGCAGGTTCTCGCCGACGCCGGGCAGTTCATGCACCTGCGGAATGCCGTGGCGGGCCAGTTCGGCGCGCGGCCCGACGCCGGACAGCAGCAGCAGTTGCGGCGAGCCGAGCGCGCCGGCGCTCAGGATCACCTCGCTGCGCGCCCGCAGGTCGTGGATGCGGCCGTCCTTGAGGTAGCGCAGGCCCACGGCACGCTTGCCGTCGAACAGCACGCGCGCCACGTGGGCATCGGTGATGATCGTCAGGTTGTCGCGGCCCCGGGCCGCCGTCAGATAGGCGCGCGCATTGCTGCAGCGCTGGCCGTTCTTCTGCATCGTGTGGTACAGCCCCACGCCTTCCTGCTGCGCGCCGTTGAAATCGTCGGTCAACGCATGGCCGGCCTGCTGGCCGGCTTCGAGGAAGGCCCGCATCAGCGGGTTGACATGGCGCGGCTCGGCCACGTTCAGCGGCCCATCGGTGCCGTGGAAGGAGCGCCCGTCATCGACCTTGTCGATCGCTTCGAAGTGCTCCATGCGGCGGAAATACGGCAGCACGTCCTTGTAGGCCCAGCCCTCGTTGCCAAGGCTCGCCCAATGGTCGTAATCCCAAGCGTGGCCGCGGATGTAGCACATGGCATTGATCGACGAGGAACCGCCCAGGGTCCGGCCTCGGGGCCAGAACATCGGCCGGTTGCCGCAGTTCGCCTCGGTCTCGGTCCAGAAGCCCCAGTTCAACACCTTGGACCGCACCACCGGGATCAGCCCGGCCGGCATGTGGATGAACGGATTGCGATCGGCCGGCCCGGCCTCGACCAGACAGACCCGCCAGGCGCCGCTGGCGCTCAGGCGGTTGGCCAGCACGCAACCTGCGGAGCCGCCGCCGGCGATGATGAAATCGAAGCTCGTGGCGGTGGTCACCGGGCAGCCTCCGCCGACGGCCGCTGGCCCCCTGCCACTGCGCCCGCCCCTGCGCCGGCGATTCCCGTTGCATCGTTCATTCGGACATCCTCTTGAGAGCCGGTGACGACCTGCCGGACGTCGCCGTAATCTGGCGTACCTAGTGACACCAGAACTGGATTGAACGATCAGTCTATTAGCCGGAATTGCTGGCGTCACCCCGTGTAACATCGATTTCCAGTCAACAGGAGTTGCGGACGATGAACCTGAATTCGCCGCGCGATTCATCAGCCGCCGACCGCAGTCCGGGCGCCTCGCCGCTGACACTGGACGCCGTGCTGGCGATGCTGGTGGCCGATGGTCTGGTCACGGCCGGCGCAGCGGTCGCCGTGCGCGATCGGCCGACCGGGCGCAGCGAGCATCCGCACCCGCTGGTCCGCATCGCCGCCTGCGACTGGGACCACCCGCAGCAGCCCGGCCGCAAGCTCGGCATCGAGGCCCTGACCCAATGGCTCGCCGCACGCAGCGGGCTGCCCTATCTGCGCATCGATCCGCTGGCAATCGAGGTGGCGCGGATCACCACGGTGATGCCATACGCCTACGCCGCGCGGCTGAAGATCCTGCCGGTGCGGGTGACCGCCGCCGAGGTGACGATCGCCACCAGCGAACCCGGGGTCGCCGACTGGGTCGCCGATCTGCGGCAGGCGCTGAAGCTCGACGTGAAGCGGGTGCTCGCCAATCCGCTCGACATCGAGCGCTATCTGGTGGAGTTCTACGCGCTGGCGCGCTCGGTGAAGGCCAGCGGTGAGGCGCGCGCCAAGCTGGCCGGCTTCGGCAACCAGCGTTCGCTGGAGCAGCTGACCGATCTCGGCAAGCGCGGCCAGCTGAGCGCCGACGACGCCCATGTCGTCAACATCGTCGACTGGCTGCTGCAGTACGCGTTCGAATCCCGCGCCAGCGATATTCACCTGGAACCGCGCCGCGACACCGGCAATGTCCGCTTCCGCATCGACGGCGTGCTGCACGAGGTCTACCAGATCCCGGCTTCGGTGATGACGGCTGTCACCAGCCGCATCAAGATCCTCGGCCGCATGGACGTTGCCGAAAAGCGCAAGCCGCAGGACGGGCGCATCAAGACCCGCTCGCCGGATGGCAAGGAAATCGAGCTGCGCTGCGCCAGCCTGCCGACCGCGTTCGGCGAGAAGCTGGTGCTGCGCATCTTCGACCCGGAAGTGCTGGTCAAGGATTTCCGCCAGCTCGGCTTCAGCGCCGACGAAGCTGCCGCCTGGCGGACGATGATCGAGCAGCCCAACGGCATCGTGCTGGTCACCGGCCCGACCGGTTCCGGCAAGACCACCACGCTGTATTCGTCGCTGAAGCAACTGGCGACGCCACAGGTCAACGTCTGCACGATCGAGGACCCGATCGAACTGGTCGACGCCGCCTTCAATCAGATGCAGGTGCAGCCGAACATCGAGCTGAACTTCGCCGACGGCATCCGCGCCCTGATGCGGCAGGACCCGGACATCATCATGGTGGGCGAGATCCGTGATCTGCCGACGGCGGAAGTGGCGATCCAGGCGGCCTTGACCGGGCATCTGGTGCTGTCGACCTTGCATACCAACGACGCGCCGTCGGCTGTCACCCGGCTGCTCGATCTCGGGGTCCCCGGCTACCTGATCCGTTCGACGCTGATCGGCGTCGTCGCGCAACGCCTGCTGCGCCGCCTGTGTCCGCACTGCCGCAAGGAGATCGACCTCGACGCCTCGCGCTGGGCCGAGATCACCGGCGTCACCGCCACCTTGCCGAAACCGCCGACGGTCTTCGCGCCGGTCGGCTGCCTGGAGTGCCGGGAAACCGGCTATCTCGGACGCGTCGGCATCTACGAACTGATGCCGATGTCCAAAGCGCTGAGCAGCCTGATCGGCCGTGACGCCGATCTGCTGGCGTTGCGCGAACAGGCCGTGCGCGACGGCATGACGACGCTTCGCCTGGCCGCCAGCCGGAAGCTGGCGGAAGGGGCAACCAGTATCGAGGAAGTGCTGGCGATCACGGCGGCCGCCGGCCACTGACAGCGGTGCTGCCGACGGGTCACCCGCGAATCGAACGACGTGAATCGGCAGGCGGCTTCCGCCGCAGGAAAGAAAGCAGCGGGCGACATCGGATGGTATGAACGCCCGCCGTGGCCTATCGGGCCAAGGCCGTCAGGGAGGCAGTACTGACGGGGTAACGCAGCCGAATCGGGGAGGGACCGACCCGGCCAAAGCAAGAAGCAAGAAGCAAGCGGGCACCCGGGAAGGACAGGACACGAGGCCGTCCATGCGCCTTCGGTGCCGCCTGGTGGCAGCGCTGCCGGGCCAGCCGCCCGGACAGGACAACGCAGAAAAAGAACGTGTGTCACCGGTATTGCCGGGCGAACCGGTACCTTGCTACGCCGTAACAGGGATTTACCGCTCCCGTACCGGCAGCCACGGCTGCCGGTACGGGCCTAGAGATGCGATCAGAACTGGTAGGTGAAGCGCACCGCGACTTCATCCGCATAGTCGATGGCACGAATCAGATTCTTGTTCGGATTGCTGTACAGATGGCCGTTCGTGTAGTTGTAGAACAACTCCATGATCAGGCCGTTGCCGATGTTCCACTGCACTTCCGGCTGTGCCAGCAGGCCGCCCTTGATGTCCCACAGGAACGCCCACTCGAACACGAAGGTACGGTTCGGAACCGGCTGGAAGCCGGCGAACACCAGGTAGTTGGCGCTGCCGATGCCGGAGGCATTCTTCGACTGCTGATCGCTGCCGTCGTTGCCGTTGTAGCCCTTGAGGTTCAGGCCGATCAGATCGCTGTCGCTGCGATGCTGGTACTCGAACACCAGGTAAGCGGCCGGGAACGCTGCCGACCAGCGAGTCCACTTCTCGGCCACAGCCGTGATGACGTACTCGTCATCCTTCAGGAAGCCGACGCTCAGGCTCGGCGCCGTGTAAACGCGCTTCGGCGTGTACTGCGTCTCGACGTTCAGGATGATTTCGTTCAGCCACTCGTTGTCCGACGAGGTCACGTAGCTGCCGCCGAGGCCGAACACTTCTTCACGGAAGTACTCACGCTCGATGGTGCCGCGCAAGCTGCCGCCGGCGCCGAGGAAGAACGTGTTCAGCAGGTTCTTGCCTTCGTTGATGTCGTTGACGCTCGACGCGTAGATGTCCTGCAGCGCCGGGAATTCCTCGATCACGGTGTTCAGCGCATCGAGACCGGCGAGGCGGATGCTGCCTGCAGCAGCGAACCACTCGTCACCCGAGTAGACACCGGCCGGACCGACGGTGAACGGCGATTCCGCCAGCGCGGCACCGACGCTGTCGTAGTTGCGGCACAGCGACGGGTTGTAGGCTTCCGGGCTGCAGCCCGGCACCTTCAGCATGTACGCGGTCTCGACCAGCGCACCGAAACCACCGGTCAAGCCCTTGTTGATGCCCGACTTCGCCCAACGGAAAGCACCCAGCGGGTTGTAGCGGCTGGACGCGAACGCCGACCAGCCCCAGTTGCCGTAGTCGGCCTTGGCACGCATGCCGTAGTCGATCTTCCAGTCGTAGTTATGCAGGTAATAGTTGTCGAGCGGCTTGTAGAACTGCGCCGGCGCAACGTTGTAGCTGGTGTTCGGGTTGGTGATGATCGAGGGCTGGAACTTGCCGACGTAACCATCGACAACGATCTCGTCGGTCGCCTGCATCGTGGCGCGGATGGACAGCTTCGGCACGCGCTCGTCTTCGAATTCTTCGATCGCGCGGTCGATGACCAGGTGGCGACGGAGATCGAGGCCGTTCGGCACGTCGAAGGTCTGCAGGAAGATCGCCTGACCCCAGGCAATCTGCTGGTTGCCGACGCGAATGTTGAGGTTGTCGTACTTGTAATCGAGGATCAGCGTCGGCAAGTCGACCATGTAGTTCCGGCTCGACAGTTCGAGCGGATTGATGTTCTTGCCGTTGCGCGCCTTGGCGCCGAAGTAGTTCGGCCGGCCGGTATCGTCACCACGGTAGCCGCCACCATCGGCGATGCCGCCCTGGAACTGCGCCACTTCGGCGGCGTCGAAACCGTCGTACAGGCGCGGATCGAAGAGCGCACGCACGCGCGCGATGAACTGGAAGTTGTCGCTGAACTTGGTGGTGATTTCCGTCGACGCCTTGAGCGTGAAGTAGTTCAGCTCCTGGTTGCGATCCGGAATGAAATCGCTGCGGCGCACGGTGTCGCTGATGCCCGGAATCGGGACATTCCAGTTGGTGGCCGGCAGCAGGCCAGGGAACGGACCGTCCGGGCTGCCCACGCCGAGCAGCAGGGTCGGCGGCACATAGGCCTGTCGTGCAACGGCAACGTTCTGGTATGGCGCGCCATTCTGGTTGTACTGGTTGCGCCGGCCCGTGGTGCGGTAGGCGGCGTCGGTACGCAGCACGGTGTTGATCGACGTGCGCTCCCAGATGCCGTCAAGGAAACTCTCTTCCTGAGCCTGAATCGCGCCCATCGGCAGATAGGTCGCCAGAACGGCGAACGCCCAGGCGTGGCGATGCGACAGATGCTTTTTCATTGTTCTCCCCTCAGTTCAGTTGCGTACTTGTTGTTCTCAACGGTTTCCGAGCGCGAGGCTCAGCACCCTGCCGCTGTGTCCTACCGCAAACAGCTCATCCCCTGGCGTGCTGCTGCCGCGAGAAAGACCGGAGTACCAGTTCAGGCTGACATCCAGTGCCTTGAGTGGCTGCCACGTTGCTCCGGCGTCGCTGCTGACCAATGCGGCACGCATGCCGATAGCGATGACGCGGCCATCTGCCGTCGTATCGATGTCGAACAAGCTCGCCAGCGAGCCGGAATCGACGCGCTTCCAGGACTTGCCGCCATCGGTGGTCTTGGTGATCAGGCCATCCTGACCCGAGGCATAACCCACACCGTCATCGCCAACGTTCATGCCGAAGATGGTCGGCGGAATCGTGCCACTGGCGTCGGTCGCCGCCTGGAACACCGGGGTCCAGGTCGCGCCACCGTCCGTCGAATGATTGATCTGACCGTACTCGCCGCCGATCAGGATCGAGTTGTCGTCGAACACCTTGACGACATAGTTGGTCGGCTCGTCACGCACGGCCGAGAATTCGTCGCTGCCGTCGCCGGACTTGTACAGCTCGGCCCAGTTCGGGGCGATCGATGACCAGGTTTCGCCGCCATCGGTCGACTTCAGCAAGGTTCCGAACGCGCCGACAATCACGGCAACGCCATTCTTGTTCAGGCCGACGCGGAGCAGGCGCGATTCGGTACCACTGTCCACTTTCCGCCAGGCACCACGGCCTTCGCGGATGAGCACGAGGCCCTTCTGTCCGACGGCAATCGATCGATTGCCGACGACGGCGATGCCGTGCATCGCCAGCTTGGTCGGCGGCTGCTCGGCAGCCTTCGCCCAGGTCTTGCCACCATCGGTGGTCTCCATGATCAGGCCCGCATGGCCGACCGCAACGCCGACATCACCGCCGAAGGCGACGGCGTAAAGCCGGTCGTGCGGCGTCATCTGGGTCAACGCCTGGCTGCCGGTTTTCGCCTGAGCAAAAGGAGAAAACGACGCCGTGCACAAGCACAGAATCAGGAGTTCGAAAAATTTAACGCGCGCAGAACGCTTCATGGCAGTCGCCACCGATATCCGGATCAAAGAGGTGGCGGCGGCCTCAGCCGCCGCCACACGGAGGGTCAGATCAGCCTGGAGAAATCAGGCGCGACCGAGTGCCTGCAGCGCCTGCGGCGTGCAGTAGGTGTTGAACAGCCATTCCGGATCCGCGTCGAAGCGCGCGATAACGCCAGCAGCGCCCTTGCTGTGGTTGCACAGCGACATGCGGCGGTTCTGGAAGTCGTAGATGTGCACATAGGTCCACGACCAGCCCGGATTCACACCGTCCGCGCTCTTGATGAAGCGCTTGCCATCCTTGCCGCCGCCCTTGAACTGGCCGTGCGCCATTTCGAAGTTCGACCACAGCTTGCCCTGACGGTCATAGCGGATGTTGCTGGCGGCCATGTTGTTGCGGGCATCGACATAGGCGACACGCTTGGACACCGGCGAACGCGGATAACCGGTCGGCTCGCAGCTGGTGACGATGACGTCCGGCGCCATTTCATAGGCGATGTCGAAGAACTTCGGGTTGTCCTTCTGACGCGGCGGCTCCCAGTTGTCGTCGTGCCGCTCGAACTCGGAGGCCCACGGACCGAGCATCGGCTTGCGCTCTTCGATCTTGTGATTGCCCCAGGTCAGGAAGGGGTCACCGGCAGCCCACGGATCGCTCAGGAACCAGACGGCGCCCGGAACGAGCGGTTCGAAGCGCTGGTTGGCCGGGAACTGGCGAACGCGACGGAACGACGGCAGGTAGCCGTACAGGCCCGGGATCTTGCGCTGGTCGTAATCCCAGACGCTGAGGAACGACGTGCCGCGAACGTCCGGATCGGCCGCGAAGTACACGCTCTGGCGACGCAGTTCGGTGTCGAGGCCCTTGAACACCTTGCGGTCGGTACGACCGGTGCTGTTCAGCTCCACCCACTGGAAGTTGTAGTGGTATTCCTGCTTGCCGTCGGCGCCGTAGTCCTTCTGCTCGATCACGTAGCAGGCCGCATCGGCACGACCGATGCTCATGCCCATGTTGCACCAGACTTCCTTGCCGTCCTTCGCGTTGACGAACGGAAGGCCGCCCTGCCAGCGGTTGCCGTTCTCGTCCACCGGGTTGCCGTTGGCATCCCACTTGGCGCGATGGCCGGACTTCACGTCGGCGACGGTGGCGTCGTAATAGGCCGCAGCCACGAGATCACGCGGGTTGGTCGTCGGCGCCTTGATACGAATCTTGCGGCCTTCCGGACCGGTGATCTGCTCGATCGCACCCGGGTCGAGCAGGTGCTTCACGTACTCGACGTTGTCCTTGGTGATGTAGTCGCCAACCTTGACCTTGCCCTTGCTCTGGACTTCGATCGACATCAGCTCTTCCGGATAGGCCTTGCTGATGTTGTCGATTTCCTTGGCATACAGCTGATCGAGCGGCATCAACACGCCACCGCCGAGACCGTATGCAACCGATTCCATCAGCTTTCGACGGCCATAATCTACGTCGTACTTTCTGATTCTCATTGAAATCTCCTCGTTTCGCTTGTGAGCGACAAATGCACTCTCACCGTCCGATCAAGTACCGGGGACGACAAACCGGCGTACTGACAAACTTTTTTATTTATTGGCCAGGACAACCGAATCCTTGCCATGCCCCACCCCGGGGTGTGCGACCTTTTCCTGATCTCCGACTTCGAACTGCGAGAGATCAATGCCTTCACCAACCATCAGGTCCGTTCTGGTTGCAAACCGCGGCTTGACGATCCACACGAGCAGCGGAAGAACGATCAGCGCCAGCACCATGTTGATCAGCATGATCGCGGCGAGCAGCAGACCCATGTCGGCCATGAACTTCAGATCCGACAGGAAGTACCAGGGCAGGATGCCCACCAGCATGATGGTCGCCGTGAACATGATCGCCTTGCCGGTGGTCACCATCGACTGCGTGATCGCCCTGCCCCAGTCCGAACCCTGCGCGTGGTACTCCTCGCAGATTCGCGACAGCAGGTAGATGCCGTAGTCGATACCGACACCGACGCCCAGCACGGTCACCAGCACCGAGTTGATGTCGAGACCGATGCCCATCGCGTGCATCGTGGCCAGCAGGTAGAAGTTCGACAGCAGCGTCGGAATCAGCAGGATGATCGCGGCGACGATCGAGCGGTACGCATAGGTCGCGATGATGAAGATCGCCACGCAGCACAGACCGACCAGAATCCAGTGGTAGCGCTGCACGACGCTGTTCATCGACTCCTGCAGCGCGATCGTGCCGGACGCCAGACGGATGCGGACGTTCTTGTGATCAAGGCCGACCTCGTCCACCGCCTTGCGTGCCACAGCGAGCGCGTTGTTGACCGTATCCTGCTTGTTGTCACGGTAGAACAGCGACACCGTGGAATGCCGGTAGCGGAAGTCGGTCATGTCCGCGAAGTTCAGCGGGTTCTGGCCGAAGGCGACCGATGTACCCGCTGCTTTCACCGACTCCTCATCCGGATCGATCGACATCCAGGCCGGATGGCCGCCGGAGTAGATGCGGTTGACTTCTTCCATGATGTCGGAGAAAGAACGGGTCGCACGGGCCGGCTGGGCTGCGCTTTCAGCCGCCTTCTGGATCATCTGCGACAGTTCGTAGACTTCCGCCGAGCGCGTCGCACGGTTTTCCATGTTCTCCAGATCTTTCTGCTCGAAGATGATCTCGAGCGAGTTGACGCCGGGGAAATGGTTGTTGATGTCGCGGACCGCCGTGTTGAATTCCGATTTGTCCCACAGCAGGTTGCTGCCTTCGACCGGGTTACCGATGGCAATCCGGAACGCCAGCATGATCGCAGCCGTCGTCAGCGCCGTGACCGCGATCAGCGTGTACTCCGCACGCTTGCCGTAGGTCAGCTTGGCCATCCCGTTGAGCAGAATCTTCTGCACCTTGTGGATGCCCTTCTCGCGCTCGCCACCAACGATGGCGTCGATGTTCTTCGGCGGCGGCAGGTACGACAGCAGGATCGCGATCAGCATCACGCCGGTCGGAATCAGGTAAACGGCCCACATGCCGCAGAACAGCGCGAACCGCTGCATGGCCGGAATTGGCGCCACGCCGATCACGAAGATCGCGATCACGTCGGTCATGATGCCGAGCACGCTCGGCGCCATCATCACGGCCAGCGTGACTTCGGATGCCTTCCGGCGATCGCGGATGTGCGCGTAGATCTCGTAGTAGCGCTCGGTGTACTGGATGCAGTGCGAGAACGAGCGGGCCACCAGCAGCAGCGGCACGACCATCAGCAGCGGTTCGATCGGCGAGCGCAGCCAGCCGACCATGCCGAAGCCCCAGATCGCGGCAACGAAGCTGCAGACCACCGGTACGACAATGCCGGTGACGTTCCGCATGTAGAACGCCAGCGCGAGCACGAGCAGGGTCAGCGTCACGCCGAAGATTGCGTAGGTCTGGCCCTGCAGGCGATAGACCCAGCCGGTCAGGATCGGCTGGCCGACGACGCTGAACTTGTGGTTGGCGTCGGTGGCATTGGCGACCAGCTCATTGATCTTTCCGAAGACCACGCCGTAATCCAGCTTGTCTTCAAGGAACGACAGGCGCAGCAGCGTAGCGGTCTGATCTGCCGAAACCAGGTAGGTACGCGCCATCGGCGAACGCTCGACGCGGCGCTCGAGCTCGGCCAGGTCCTTCGGCTCGGTGGGCACTTCGTTGCCCATCAGCGGCATCATCTGGATGCCTTCGGCGGTCGCCTCGGCGAAGGTCGCCTTTTCCGTGGTGATCGACAGGATTCGATCGTGGTTCACGCCCTCGATGAGATCGACGTCGCGCGTCAGTTCCCAGACCTTCTTCAGCGTATCGGCGTTGTAGATGTTCTTGCCGTCCGTCCGCTTCAGCATGATCGTGACGGTCAGCGGATCACCGAAGTTCGGGTGATCGCGGTAAGCCTGGACAAACGGGTCATCCGTCGGCAGCAGATCCTGAAAGATCGTGCGGATGTCGAGCTGGGGAATGCCACCAGCAAAAAGGAGGGTGACGAGAATGAAGAAGATGCCGACACTCTTGCGACGGTTGACAATCCACGCCGCAAGTCGGAAACGAAAACTATCCATTAGCGCGCCCCGGCCTCTCGCATTGCTGCGGAACCGAGGTCCCGGCCTGAACCAGTCGAAGACAGGTCAATGATCCGCAGCGCAGCCGGACCAGTCATTCTGCCGGGTGGATTCCTCATGTTCTCTCCTCACTGTGGGCTGGGCCGGATTCCGGCTCCTGTTCATTGTCGAAGGGCGTGATGCAACGACCCCGCGCAAGTTGAAGATTATTCAAAGCCCACGTCGTGCTGCATGACAACTTGTGCAATTCATCTGTCCTTCAGTGCACAACGCGAAGATGATGCATTGCACAAACTTTCTCGCTTCGCATCGCGTTGAAGAACAGCGCTCGCTCCTGGCCTCGCACGCGTTCATTCGTTGTTCTGTTGGCTGTCCTGACACACCCTGAGGGCCTGCTGGCAGCGCCTGTCCGCGTGCTTCGTATCCTGCGCGGGTCACTGGCGGATAGCTATTCGCTGTTTATCTGGTGCGCGTGCGTCCACGTTGCCGAGTGATAACGCGAACGCCTCGGCGGAAGGCGGTTCCGCCAACGTCAGTCAGGAGCCGGGCGGCGCTGGTCGACTCGCGGCATCACAGGCGGCTGCTTCACAAATAAATCGTCGTACAGCGGGCATTTAGCGGCTTGTTCACCTAGTTGCAGCGCCTGTGTTTGCACCACCTGCCACGTGGGACATGACGCGGTGTGCAATACGGCTGATGGCGCGTGCAAATCGCCCCCGCGATCATTGCTGCGGGTGTCCCACCACCTGATACTCGAACCTCAACTATCGATCCGGATACGACCCTGCGGGTTGCGGCTGACCCCAGGCAAGTTTCCGTTGTGCACGGAGGAGTACGCAATGACTGTTTTGAATCGGCTGGACTGGTACGACATCGCCCGGAACACCAACTGGACGCCGAAGTACGTAAGCGACCAGGAACTGTTTCCGGAAGAGCTGACCTGCGCTTTCGGACTTGCCGCAGAGGCATTCGAGGAGTACGACGAGCCGTACAAGACGACGTATCCGGAGTACGTCAAGATCCAGCGCGAAAAGGACGCCGGCGCCTACTCGGTGAAGGCGGCGCTCGAGCGCAGCAAGATCTACGAAACTGCCTCGCCGGGCTGGCTGGCGGTGCTGAAGTCGCACTTCGGCGCCATTGCCCGCGGCGAGTACTCGGCCTCCAGCGCCGAATGCCGCATGGTGCGCTTCGGTCGCGCGCCGGGCATGCGCAACATGGCGACGTTCGGAATGATGGACGAGATCCGGCACAGCCAGATTCAGCTGTTCTTCCCGCACCAGTACGTTTCCAAGGATCGCCAGTTCGACTGGGCCTTCAAGGCCTACGACACCAACGAGTGGGCGATGCTCGCCGCGCGCCACTTCTTCGACGACATGATGGTCACGCGTGGCGCAGTCGGCGTCGGGCTGATGTTGACCTTCGCGTTCGAGACCGGGTTCACCAACATGCAGTTCCTCGGCCTGGCGGCCGACGCCGCCGAAGCCGGCGACTGGAGCTTCTCATCGTTGATCTCGAGCATCCAGACCGACGAATCGCGCCACGCCCAGATCGGCGGCCCGCTGGTCCAGATCCTGGTCAAGAATGGCAAGAAGGCCGAAGCGCAGCGCCTGATCGACATCTCGATCTGGCGCGCCTGGAAGCTGTTCTCGATCCTGACCGGCCCGGCGATGGACTACTACACGCCGTTGGAGCATCGCAAGCAGTCGTTCAAGGAATTCATGCAGGAATGGATCGTCGGCCAGTTCGAGCGCTCGCTGCTGGAGTTGGGCCTCGACAAGCCGTGGTATTGGGACAACTTCCTGAAGGAAATCGACGAACAGCACCACGGCATGCACCTCGGCGTATGGTTCTGGCGCCCAACCGTCTGGTGGAACCCGGCGGCAGGCGTATCGCCGGCCGAGCGGCAGTGGCTGGAAGAAAAGTACCCGGGTTGGAACGACACCTGGGGCCATTGCTGGGACGTCATCACCGAGAACGCGCTCGAAGGCAACATGGCGAAGACGCTGCCGGAGACGCTGCCGGTCGTGTGCAACATGTGCCAGCTGCCGATCAACTACACGCCGGGCCCGAAGTGGACGATGCGGGACTTCCCGCTCACCTACGCCGGTCGTGACTACCACTTCTGCTCCGAAGGCTGCCGCTGGGTCTTCGAGCAGGAGCCGGGTCGCTACAAGGATCACCAGTCGCTGGTCGACCGCTTCCTCGATGGCCAGATCCAGCCGCCGGACCTCGGTGGTGCACTGAAGTACATGAGCCTGGCACCGGGCGAGATGGGCGACGACGCGCTGAAGTTCGCGTGGGTCGAAGAAGTCCGTGCCGAACGCCTGAAGAAGGCCAGCTGATCACGCACGTTGCCACGGTCACCGGCGGGCGCTGCCCGCCGGTGACCGCTCAGGTCAACTACAACAAACACGACCGCACATTTAGGAGGAGAGGGCGCGATGGCTCTGTTTCCGCTGACATCGAATTTTCAGGAGGACTTCGTTCTCCAGCTGGTTGCC
Source organism: Nevskia sp. (assembly GCF_051860985.1). NCBI lineage: Bacteria > Pseudomonadati > Pseudomonadota > Gammaproteobacteria > Nevskiales > Nevskiaceae > Nevskia > Nevskia sp. The sequence goes on from NZ_JBIMKV010000027.1 coordinate 27,887, forward strand.
GTTGATACCGAAAACAATATGGATGAAGTCGCCGCTGCGGCTGCCGTGCATTCGGTCGGTCGTCGGGTGAAGGCCCGTCCGGGCGTGCTTCGCGTGCGTCGCCAGGGTGCGAGCGAGCCGTTTGCGCGCGACCTGAAGGTCGCCGATGCCGGCCTGCGCCCCATGGAATGCGTCGAAATCTACTGGGAAGGCTCGACCGCGAACCTTCGCGAGCCGCGTCACTGAGCATCCGCCATGACATTTCACAAGGTTTGCAAGCTGGATGATCTCTGGGAAGGCGAGATGGAAGCCTTCGAGGTCGACGGCGAAGAAGTGTTGGTGGTGTGGCCGGAAGGTGGCGAGCCCTGCGCGTTCCAGGGTGCTTGCCCGCATCAGGACATTCCGTTGGTAGAAGGCAAGTTCGACGGCAAGATGGTGCATTGCCGTGCGCATCAGTGGAGCTTCTGCGGAAATACCGGCAAGGGTATCAACCCGGACCACACGCAGTTGGCACGCTACCCGATCAAGATCGAGAACGGCGAGGTGCTCGTGCAGGTCGAGGGCATCAAGCCCCTGTTTTCCGCAACCTGAGGCCGCCCGTGAGCAGCAAGGACATCAGCACCGCACATCTCAACAACCGCGTTGGCCCCGTGCTTCGCCAGGGCGCGTTGGCCAAGGCCGTGGCCGAGGCCGCCGAGGCCGACAACCCGGATCGAACGATCGCGATCGACGACAAGGTCGCCTATGTGCGGATCTCGACCGACGGCGAAATGATCCTGCGTCGCGCCACGATCGAGGAAATGCTCGGACAGCCGTTCCAGATGCGTGATCTCGAAGTCGAGCTCAGCTCCTTTTCGGGACGTATCGACAACGCCGAAGAGTACATCCGCTTCTACTTCGAAAAGACTTTCTAGGAATCTGCCATGAGCGACGTTGAAGTTCTCAAGCCCCTCAAGACCTGGAGCCATCTCGCGGCTCGCCGGCGCAAGCCCAGCGAATACGAGATCGTTTCGGTCAACCTCCAGTACAACGACCGCCCCGGCTCGGCTGCACCGTACGAGCTCGATCCGAACGTGTTCATGAATCGCTGGTATGTCCAGCACCGCAACGGCAGCCCACTGAAGCACAAGGACTGGAACAGCTTCCGCGACCCGGACGAACTGATCTACCGCACCTACTGCCTGATGCAGGACGGCCAGGAAACCTACGTCTACAGCCTGTTCGACCAGTTCAACGCCCGTGAGCATGACCAGGCGCTGACCCCGCAGTGGGCCGGCACCCTCGCCCGCCTCTACACGCCGGGCCGCTACCTGCTGCACACCGTGCAGATGGCGTCGGCCTACCTGGCTCAAATGGCGCCGGCCAGCACCATCGAGAACTGCGCTTCGTTCCAGGCGATGGACTCGTTCCGCTGGCTGAGCCACATCGCCTACCGCACGAAGGAACTGGAAGGCACGTTTGCCGACAAGGGTTTCGGCAAGGACGAACGCCAGTACTGGGAGCAGGACCCCGCCTGGCAGGGTTTCCGCGAGCTGATGGAGAAGACGCTCGTGGCCTATGACTGGGCAGAGTGCTTCGTCGCGCTGAATCTGGTTGCCAAGCCGGCGATCGAAGAAGGCATGCTGCGCCTGCTTGGCAACATCGGCCGCCGCAATGGCGACCTGGTGATGAGCCTGCTGGCCGATGCCGAGCTGATCGACGCCACCCGCCACCGGCGCTGGGCGGCATCGCTGGTCAAGCTGGCGATGGAAACCGAAGGCAATGCTGACGTGATCCGCGGCTGGATCGCGAAGTGGACGCCGCTCGCAGACGCCGCAATCGACGCCTACACCAGCGCGCTGGCCGAGTCTCCGGCAGCCGCCGAGACCGCAAAGCAGGCCACCGCAACGTTCCGCGCCTCGCTCGGTCTTTAACAGACGAAGCTGCAGGCAATAGCCCGGCCCCACGGCCAACGTGGGGCCGGGCTTTTTCTTTTCGGGGTCGACCGATCGGGATGCGGTTATCGACGACCCCAACCGGGAATCATCGGCATTTCCCGATCATGTCGTCATCCGCCGGCGCGCACGTCTTCGCTTGTACCGCAAGGCGATCGTGCAATTGCCATCAGACACCGTGATTCAGGTCGGTAAGCGTTCAGCTGCGCAGCACGCGGGTCATCACGAACGGCCAATCGAGCGGCCATCGGCGGCCTTGGCAACTGCAGCCGGCGCCTCAGTTCTCGGCATCAGGAAGTGCGAGCGGCACCGGACGAGTCCAGCTTCGGTGCCAGCTGCTGAAGGAACGTTCCTGAGGCCGCAGCGTATCTGGCAGAGCCAATGGAGGCGTCACGGTGTATCTGCTGCAGATGCGCCCCTGCGCGATCGCCTCGCCAAACGCAAACGGGTGGCTGTGCAGCCACCCGTCACCTTCTTCTCTTCTACCCGGCACGCCTGGCCGCGCCGGTGTTCGATCAGACAAAGCGATCGTAGAAGATCTGGTTCACCGGAACCTTCAATTCCAGCAGCATCCGCTGCACCGCGTCGGTCATCGGCGGCGGGCCGCAGAAGTAGTAATCGTTGCCAGCCGGATCGCCGCCCGCCTCGATGTTGCGACGCGCAACCTCGTGAATGAAGCCGCGCTCACCGCTCCAGCCCTCGGAATTTTCGAGATCCGAAATGGCGTAATGTCGTGTCAGCCGCGCATCGAGCAGTTCGTCGCGCGCAATCAGGTGATCGGCGCACAAATCGGCAGGCCGGCGACCGCCGAAGAACAACGTCATCTTCCGGTCGGCGTGGCCGCTGCGGGCTGCGCCGGCGAGGATCGACAGCACCGGCGACAGGCCTGATCCACCGGCAATGCAGACGATGTTGCGAGGGCTGCTGGCGCGCAGGTACGACAGACCATACGGGCCGTCGAGCACGATCTCGTCTCCGACCTTCATGTTGTCGAACAGCACCTTGCCGCCGGCGCCGTTGACCATCTGCTTGATCGTGAAACGCCACTCGCCGTCCTCGTTGGCGAGATTGCACATCGAGTACGCGCGATCGCCGACGACACCCGGCAGACTCAGCAGCGCAAACTGGCCTGGCAGGAACTCGGCTGCCTCGGCGGCTACGAACGAAAACTGGGCCATGTCTGCCGTCAGCGTCTCGCGCGAGCGCAGTTTCGCCCGCTGCCGGCGCGGACGCACCGAAGGCTCGGTGGCGGCCGGCAGACGCACGGCGATCGTGCAATCCGAATGGGGACGGACCTGGCAGGCCAGCCGATAACCGCGATCGCGACTGCGCGTCGGCAATCCCGGAGCCTGCGGCCAGAGATCCTCGACCTCGCCGCTCTTCAGCTGCACGCGGCAGGCGCCGCAACCGCCGGACGCGCACTCATACGGCAAGCTCACGCCGCTCCGCAGGGCCGCGCGAAGCATGGTGTCGCCCGGCATGCAGGCGAACTCCGGTCCGCCTTCGGCGAACTGGATGCGATAGCCGGCTGCTCCGCCTTCAGCGGACATGGTCGGCAACCAGTTGGATGACCGCGGTCGTGATCTGCAAGGTCAGGAACTCATTTGATAAGGCGCGCACCGATTGCGATCATCTGCTGGCCGCGCGCGAATCGAATGAATCGCGCTGCGGTCCATGACAGGATCCTGCAGATGCCGGATTGGTCATAGCATCGGCAACTCCAGTTATCCGTTCAATAGGACCATGATGATGAACGGCATCATCGTGCTGAATGATCAACGCCTGCATATCGGGGGACACTAAGGGCTGCGGTCGCGCGAAGCTGACATCCAAAGCCTTGCTCACATTGCGACGCAAGGGCGTCCCTGATCGGGACGACGACAAGCGCATCCTTCGATTGCCAGACCGATGAATCTTAATGACCTTGATCTGAACCTCCTGCGGGTCTTTCATCAGCTGATGATCGAACGTCGGGTATCCAGCGCAGCCGAGTCCCTCGGCGTGTCGCAGCCCGCCGTCAGCAACGCCCTCAAGCGACTGCGCAGCCTGCTGGGCGATGAGCTGTTCCTGCGCACCGCCCAGGGCATGCTGCCCACACCGCTCGCCGAGCAGATTGCCGAGCCGATCGCCTACGCGATGGACTCGATTCGCGCAGCGATGAACCAGCAGGTGCACTTCGACCCCGCGAGTGCGCAGCGCGAGTTCGTGCTGGGCCTGATCGATCTCGGCGAGATGTTCTTCCTGCCGCCACTGCTGACCCAGGTCTGCCAGCAGGCGCCCGGCGTGCGCATCAATGTTGCCCGCAGCCTGACCTCGACCCTGAAGGACGACATGGAAGCCGGCCGCATCGATATCGCGATCGGCCTGCTGCCGCAGCTGCAGGGCAGCTTCTTCAGGCAGCGCCTGTTCCGGCAGAACTATGTGCTGGCCTTCCGTCGCGAGCATCCGCTGGCCAAGCAGGCCACGGTCAACCTCGCCGACTTCACCGGCGCCGAGCATGTGGTCGTGTCGCCAGGCACCGGCCATGGCGAAATCGATCGCCTGATGGAGCGCAAGGGCATCGAGCGGCGCATCCGGGCAACCGTGCCGCACTTCAATGCGATTGGCAGCATTCTCGAATCGACCGATCTCGTGGCCACCATTCCCCTGCGTCTCGCGGAAATGCTGCGACGTCCGTTCGGCATCGGCTTCGTTCATCTGACCTGCCGGCATTCTTCGGACCAGCGGAGCCTAGAGGCTGGCGCCCTGTTGGGTTGAAAGTTTCAGTGCAGCCTTGAACTCGTTGGGTGTCAGGTAGTCGAGGCT
>NZ_JBIMKV010000028.1:0-30636 GCF_051860985.1 Nevskia sp.
TCGACATCGACGCCGCGAACAAACGGCTCGCTCGGCTCAAGCGCGGTTTCGTCAATAGGTAGTCACCGGACGCTTACCTGAATGCCGCGTGACGCGCCCTCGGCGACGGCGGACTCAGCGCAGGTAGTGGTCGACCAGCAGCGCGGTGAAGATCGCCATCAGATAGACGATCGAGTAGCCGAAGGTCTTCATCGGCAGGCCCTTGCGCGGTGCGAACTTGAGTTGCACCGCCATCTGCAGGAAGCGGCCGCCCAGCAGCAGCGCGGCGATCAGGTAGGGCCAGCCGCTCATGCCGACCGCGAACGGCAGGATGGTGACCGCGATCAGCAGCAGCGTGTACAGCAGAACCTGGGTGGCCGTGAACTCGACGCCATGCGTGACTGGCAGCATCGGCACGCCGACCTTGGCGTATTCCTCGCGCCGCTCGATCGCCAGTGCCCAGAAATGCGGTGGGGTCCAGATGAAGATGATCAGGAACAGGATCAGCGCGTGCGGGTCGATGGTGCCGGTGACGGCAGCCCAGCCGAGCACCGGCGGGGCGGCACCGGAGGCCCCGCCGATGACGATGTTCTGCGGCGTCGCGCGCTTCAGGAACAAGGTATAGACGCCGGCATAGCCGACCAAGGTCAGCTGCGTCAGCACGGCGGTCAGCGGGTTGACGAGGAACCACAGCACGACGAATCCGGCCAGGCCGATCGCGGTGGCAAAGGCGATCGAATGCGTCAGGCTCAAGGAGCCGGTCACCAGCGGACGGCCGCAGGTGCGCTTCATCCGGGCGTCGATTTCGCGATCGATGATCTGGTTCACCGCCGCCGCCGAGGCCGCCTGCAGCGAGATGCCGATCGTGCCCCACAGCAAGGCCGCCAGCGGCGGCAGCCCCGGTACGGCCATGAACATGCCGACGATCGCGGTGAAGACGATCAGCATGACCACGCGCGGCTTGCACAGCTCGTAGTACTCGTGGAGGCGCGACACCGGCGCCGGCGCGGGTTCGGCTGCCGCCGGATCGATCTTCAGCGGCGGCGTGCTCGTGGTGGTTCGCGTCATGGCCTTGCCTTCAGTGCGCCGGGCGACGCGAGCCGCCGCGCCAGACCGTGTGGTTCAACGCCAGCACGGCCAGCAGCAGCACGGCTGCGCCGGCGTTGTGGGCGTCGGCCAGCCATAGCGGCAGCTGCTTGAGGATCAGACCGATGCCAATCGCCAGCTGCAACGCCAGGGCGGCCAGCAGTGCCAGGCCAAGCGAGGTATACGGCGCACGGCGCAGGCTCAGCAGGTAGCCGGCCACGGTCACCAGCATGAGGCTCAGCACCAGGGCGCCGTAACGGTGCACCAGATGGATGGTGGCGCGGGCAGCGGTGTCGAGCACGCCGAACTCGTAGTCGATGCCGAGGCCACGCCACAGTTTGAAGGCTTCGCCGAGATCGCCCTTCGGCAGATAGGAATCGTGGCAGGCCGGAAAATCCGGGCAGGCCAGGGCCGCGTAGTTGGTGCTGGTCCAGCCGCCCAGGAAGATCTGCCCGCAAAGCAGCAGCAAGGCGGCGAGCGATAGCGGCTTCAGCAGTGCGGCCGCCGGCGGCGCGCTGGCCGCCGTGCGGCGGGTCGACAGCCACATCCACCAGAGCAGCGACAGCGTGGTCAGGCCGAGCATCAGGTGCGTGGTGACGATGATCGGCTTGACCTTCAAGGTCACGGTCAGGGCGCCGAACACGATCTGCACCAGCACCACGCCGACCACCGCCAGCGCCAACCGGCGCGGCAGCGTCCGGCTGCGGTCGCGCCAGGCCAGCACCGCGAGCGCACCGATCAGCAGGCCGACGACGCCGGCAAGGTAGCGGTGGACCATTTCCTTCCAGGCTTTCGGCGCTTCGACCGGGCGTTCGGGATACGCGGCTTCGGCGGCCGCCACTTCGTGCTGGGCATCGGGCACGCCGATATGGCCGTAGCAGCCCGGCCAGTCCGGGCAACCGAGGCCGGCATTCGACAGCCGGACGTAAGCGCCGAGGACGACCAGGCAGAAGGTGAGAACCAGCGTCAGCAGGTTCAGGCGATGGAAGGTGTCGAGCATGGAGATAGGAGTTGCAAGCGCCGCATTTTACTACCGCGCAGCCCCGGCAATCTGGCCGCCGAACGGCAACGTCGGACAGGGACCGAGGTGCGAACGACGAACGCCGATCAGCCGATCGACGACAGCCGCAGCAGCTTCTTCAAGTCCTTCAGCAGGCCGCGCTGGAATTCGTCGGCGCTCGGCTGGTTCTCGTAGGTCATCAACCAGTTGCCGTTGGGATCGACGAGGTAGACGGCCAGCGGATCGGCGGACTTCAGGATTTCGGCGGCTCGCTGCCCGGCCGGCCCGGTGTCGGCGACGATGTGGAGGATCTTGTGCGCCTCGCGCAGCTGGCTGGCGGCGGCACGTGCGGCCTCGGCATCCGGGACGATGAACACCAGCTGCACGCGGTCCTTCTCGACGCCGGCCGCGCCGAGCGCGAGCCGCACCTGACGGCTCGAGGCCAGACGATCGGCGCAGGCCGTGTCGCAGTGCGCGCCACCGAGCTGTACCAGGCTCCAGCGCCCGAGCAGCAGCTCCGGCTGTGGCTGGTCGGCCTCGCTGCGCAGTTGCAGCGCCGGCAGCGGCGTGGTCGGCACCACCAGCGTACCGTAATTGGTGGTCACGCCGGGCCGCATGCCCGAGCTGTACAGCAGCCAGGCCCCGATCAGCGGGCCGACGAACAGCACTCCGAGCAGGACCAGCGTCAGGCGGGATCGTCGCAGTTGAGCGGCTTGCGGATTCATGGGCGGCGTTTCAGGTTGAGTTTGAAAAAGATCACCAGCAGCGTCGCGGCGAACGCGAACCACTGCGCGGCATAGCCGTAATGACGCTGCGGCGGGAATTGGCGATCGGCCTGCGTCCAGTCACGCAGGAAACCGTGATCGGCCTGCGGGTCCAGCAGCAGCATGCCGACCGCGGTCTCGCGGCCGTACAGGCAGCGCAGATCCTCAGCGGTCGGATAGCCGACGATGCGGGGCCAGGCGGTTTCCGCCGTCGGGCAGTTGTCGATCTGCAGACGCAGCGCCGGCTGCGGTAACGAGCGCCACAGCCCGGTCACCTCGACGTCCTGGTCGGGAACCGGCAGTTCCGGGCGTTTGCTGCGATCCGGGTTCTGCGCCAGCCAGCCGCGGTTGACCAGGGCGATGCCTCCGGAAGCCAGCCGCAGTGGCGTCAGCACCTGGTAGCCGGGAATGCGATCGTGCACCTGGTTATCGAGCAGCAGCTGCCGGCCGCCGTCGTAACGGCCACGCGCGGCCACCCAGGTGGCATCGGCGCCGTCCGGAACCGGCGTATCGACTTGCAGCGGAATCGGCGCCGTCGCTTCGGCGCGCTGGTACTGGGCGTCGAGCGCCTCGCGTGCCAGCCCGCGATGCCACTGCCACAGCCCGAGGCGGATGGTGATCGCGCAGCCGATCACGGTGCCGAGCACGGCCCACCACGCCGGGCGGAACTGCCATCTCGACATCATCGGCGGCGGGACTCGGTTGGTTGCGACGCAAGATCGCGGTATCGGGGCTGCACGCGGCGGCTTACCATCAGGTCACCACTTTTCCCTATCCCGCCATGCTTCCCAAACTGATCGTCACCGTACTGCTCGTCGGCATCGTCATTTCGCTGTTCTCGGCGCTGTTCTTCATGCTCAAGGACACCAGCAAGAGCAAACGCACCGTGCGAGCACTGACGGCGCGCGTGGGCCTGCAGGTGGCGCTGATCGTGTTCCTGCTGCTGGCCACGATGATGGGCTGGATCCATCCGCACGGCATCGGCGGCTGATGGACCGCGCCGCAGCAGCGGTGTTCCCTCGATCTCGCGCACCGGTGCTATCGCCCGAATGACGAAAGCCCGACCGGTGACGGTCGGGCTTTCCGGTTCTGCGAACCTGCGACCTGAACGGCCGCAAGTTCTGTCCGATCCTTTTAGAGGATGTAGACGAAGATGAACAGGCCGACCCAGACCACGTCGACGAAGTGCCAGTACCAGGCCACGCCCTCGAAGCCGAAGTGGCTCTCCGGCTTGAAGTGGCCCGCCATCAGGCGACCGGTCACCGAGATCATCATGATGGTGCCGAGCGTCACGTGCATGCCGTGGAAGCCGGTCAGCATGAAGAACGTCGAACCATAGATGCCCGAGTGCAGGGTCAGATTCAGTTCGTGGTAGGCCTCGATGTACTCCGACGCCTGGAAGTACAGGAAGATCGCACCGAGGGCGATGGTCGCCCACATCCACAGGATCGTTGCCTTGCGGTGGCCATCCTTCAGCGCGTGGTGCGCGAAGGTGATGGTGACCGACGAGGTCAGCAGCAGCAGGGTGTTGATCAGCGGCAGGTGCCACGGCGAAATCGTCTTGAAATCGCCACCGATGGCGCCCGGTCCGTTGGTCGGCCAGACGTTCTCGAAGCTCGGCCAAAGGACCTCGTTGGTCAGCACCCGGCTGCCTTCACCGGAGAGCCACGGCACCGACAGCTCTCGGGCGTAGTACAGCGCGCCGAAGAACGCCGCGAAGAACATCACTTCCGAGAAAATGAACCAGCTCATGCCCAGCCGGTAGGTACGGTCGACCTGCTCGCTGTACTGGCCGGTCTCGCTTTCCTTGGCGACGCCGCGGAACCACGAGAACACGATGTAGATGAACAGCGCGCCGCCGACGTAGAAGGGGATCGGTCCCGGATGGCGCTCTTCCAGGTACATGCTGACGCTGTACAGGATGGTGCCGAGCGCGATCGTCAGCAGGAACGGCCAGACACTGGGTTCCGGAACGAAGTAACGGCGGTGACTGGAATCGCTTGCTGCGGCATGGGTTGCCATGACGGTTTCCTTTGACTGACTGCTGACTGACGAACTTAACTTTTGGGTACTGCCTGACTCTGCACCGGCGCCGCTTCCGGCTTCACCTGGGCAAAGGCAGTTGCATCGAAGAAGGTGTACGACAGGGTCACGGTCTCGACATCCGCCGGCAGCTCCGGGTCCAGCATGAAGCGCACCGGCATCAACTTTTCCTCGTTGGCGGCAAACGGCTGCTGGTTGAAGCAGAAGCACTCGGTCTTGCGCAGGTGTCGAGCGGCATTCCACGGCGACACGCTGGGCACCGCCTGACCGATCACCGCTTCGCCACGCTCGTTCTTGGCCTTGAAGTTCACCGTGTACAGCTTGCCTGGATGAACCTCGACGACCGGCTGCTCGGCACTGAAGCTGAACACCCGGCCGCCGTTGACGGTGGTGACGAACTCCACTTTCACCGTGCGGGCCTGATCCTCGCGCTCCACCACCTGGTCGGCCGGCACCAGCATCGCGGTGTCCTTGCCGTTGAGATTCACCAGCTGGCAGATCGCGTTGTACATCGGCACCAGCACGAAGCCGAAGCAGAACATGCCGCCGACCACGAGCAGCAACGTCCAGATGCCGCGCGCCTTGCGCTTGCCGTCGGTCGCCACGGTCAGCGGTTGCTCACCGCAATGAAGAAGCCGACATAGAACGCGATGGCGACGAGCACCAGCACCAGTGCCAGCCGCACATTGCGGCGTGCGGAGGCCGGCTTCGGGCTGTCGGGCATCGTCGTCATCGCGTCCGGTGGTCAGGCTTCAGTGGGCCGCAGCCGGCTCGTCACCGACATGCGGCGGATCTTCGAAGGTGTGGTACGGCGCCGGCGAGGCGACCGTCCATTCCAGACCCTTGGCACCTTCCCAGACCTGCGCGCTGGCCGGCACCATCCCCTTCCGCCAGATGGCGCAGCGGAGGAAGTTGTAGACCATGATGAACTGCACGATGAAGTACAGGAACGCGCCCCAGGTGGAGATCACGTTGAAGTCCGTGAACTGCACCGCGTAGTCCGGGATGCGGCGCGGCATGCCGGCCAGGCCGACGAAGTGCTGCGGGAAGAAGGTGACGTTGATGAAGATCGCGCTCAGCCAGAAGTGCAGCTTGCCGAGCGTCTCGTTGTACATCACGCCGGTCCACTTCGGGATCCAGTAGTAGATGGCGGCGATGATCGAGAAGATCGCACCCGGCACCAGCACGTAGTGGAAGTGGGCGACCACGAAATAGCTGTTGTGGTACTGGAAGTCGACCGGCGCGAGCGCCAGCATGATTCCCGAGAAGCCGCCGATCGTGAACAGGAACACGAAGCCGATCGCGAACAGCATCGGCGTCTCGAAGGTCATCGAGCCGCGCCACATCGTGGCCAGCCAGTTGAACACCTTCACGCCCGTCGGCACCGCGATCAGCATGGTCGCGAACATGAAGAACAGTTCGCCGGCCAGCGGAATGCCGACGGTGAACATGTGGTGCGCCCAGACGATGAACGACAGGAAGGCGATCGACGCCACCGCGTAGACCATCGAGTCATAGCCGAACAACTGCTTGCGGGCGAAGGTCGGGATGATCGTCGACACGATGCCGAAGGCCGGAAGGATCATGATGTAGACCTCCGGGTGGCCGAAGAACCAGAAGATGTGTTCGAACATCACCGGGTCGCCGCCGCCAGCGGCATTGAAGAAGCTGGTGCCGAAGTACTTGTCGGTCAGCAGCATCGTCACCGCACCGGCGAGCACCGGCATGACCGCGATCAGCAGGTAGGCGGTGATCAGCCAGGTCCAGACGAACAGCGGCATCTTCAGCAGGGTCATGCCCGGCGCGCGCATGTTCATGATCGTGACCACGACGTTGATCGCACCGGTGATCGACGAGATGCCGAGCATGTGGATCGCGAAGATGGTCAGCGGGAACGAGGCACCGCCCTGCAGCACCAGCGGCGGGTAGAGCGTCCAGCCACCGGCCGGGCCACCGCCGGGCAGGAACAGCGTCGACAGCAGCATCGAGAACGCGAACGGCAGGATCCAGAAGCCCCAGTTGTTGACGCGAGGCAGCGCCAGATCGGAGCAGCCGATCATCATCGGCACCATCCAGTTCGCCAGACCGACGAACGCCGGCATGACGCCGCCGAAGATCATGACCAGCGCGTGCAGCGTGATCATCTGGTTGTAGAACTCGGGATCGATGAACTGCATGCCCGGGGCATACAGCTCGGCACGAATCACCAGCGACATCAGGCCGCCGATGAAAAACATGATGAACGAGAACCACAGGTACAAGGTGCCGAGGTCCTTGTGGTTGGTCGTCTTGATCCAGCGCATCACGCCCTTGTCGGGGCCGTGGTGGTGGTCGTCATGGGCATGGTCATGCCCGTGGTCGTGGTGCGCGTGCGTGTTGGCCATGTCTCGGAACTCCTGACTCAATCAAATTCTTGCGGATGCGGGGACGCTGAGCTCAGCGGAGCTTCTTGACCTGGTCGGCGGTCACGCTGTCGCCCACCTTGTTGCCGAGGTCGTTGCGCACGTAGGTCGCGATGGCGGCCACGTCGGCGTCGGACAGGTGGCCGAACGGCGGCATCGCGTTCTTGCCCTTCAGGATCTGGGTGATGACGCCGGCAGCCGGGCCGGTGGCGACCTTCGAGCCGGTCAGCGCCGGGAAGGTCGGCGGCAGGCCAGCGCCGGTGGCTTGATGGCAGGCCGCGCAGTTGCCGAGATACAGCTTCTTGCCGGCGTCCGCTGCCGGGGCGGCAGCAGCCGCCGGAGCCGGTGCCGGCGTAGCGGCCGCGACTTCGACCGGCGCCGCTTCGGCGGCGGCCGGGGCCGCTTCCGCAGGCGCAGCGGCCGGGGCGTCGACAGCGGCATCGGTCGCGGTCGGCGCCGCAGCAGCGGCCACTTCCTCGCCACCCTTCTTCGACTTCAGCCAGGCGGCGTAGTCTGCTTCACTCTTCGCTTCCACCACCACCGGCATGAAGCCGTGGTCGCGGCCGCACAGCACCGTGCACTGGCCACGGTAGATGCCCGGCTCGTTGATCTGGGTCCACATGTCATTGATGAAGCCCGGGATGGCGTCCTTCTTGATCGCCAGATCCGGCACCCACCAGCCGTGGATCACGTCGTTCGAGGTCAGCAGGAAACGCACCTTCTTGCCGACCGGCAGCACCAGGTAGTTGTCGACGTTGTGCAGGTAGTGATCGACCGTCTTCGGGTCGATGCCCGAGCCCAGCTGGCGCGCTTCGTTCGACTTGGCGTCGAGCGTCGAGAAGAAGCTGACGCCTTCGCCGACGTACTCGTACTGCCACTTCCACTGGTAACCCGTGATTTTGATGGTCAGATCCGAGTTGCGCGAGTCGTACTGCTTGATCAGCGTGCCGGCGGCCGGCACGGCGAGGCCGATCAGGATCACGAACGGGATGATCGTCCAGATGATCTCGACGGTGGTCGAATGATGGAACGTCGCCGGCACCGGATTCTTCGAGCGGCGGTGGGCGAAGATCGAATAGAACATCACGCCGAACACCACCACCGCGATCGCCACGCAGACCCAGAACGCGGCCATGTGCAGGTGCCAGACCTCATGGCTGATGTCGGTCACGCCTTTCGGCAGGTTCCAGTAGGCGTGTTCCATGGTGTCCGCAGCACGGGCTGCGAAGCTTCCGGCGACGCCAGCGGTCGCGAGCAACAGGCCACGCAGGCCGCGAATCAGGTTCGACATATCGACTTTCAACCCAAAAGTTTGGAAATCAGTTGCCATCCGGTGCCATGTCATCCGCCTCTGCAAGCGGAGCAACACGCCATCCGGCCAGTACCAGCACCCGCAGCCGCGCTGCGAGCTGTTCTCGATCCTCATCCGTGAGGCATCGTCCCAGGATCAGCCGCCGCGAGCCGTTATACAGACACAGCCGCGTCGGGTCGTTCCGGTGTATCCCCTGCTCCAGCAAGACTCTCGTCGATGACCTCGGCCAGTCGATCGACAGCCGCGCACCCTCGCCGCCCATCCCGCATTCGATGCGCACCCGGTTCCCCTCGAATGCGATCACTTCCCGATAACGGTTGCGTTTCAGGCTGACGTACAGCGCCAGACCCAGCGCCACCAGTTCCAGCCCCGCGAAAGGCAGGATCGGCCAGAATCCCTGCAGCGTGAACAGCACCGCAATCCCCAATGAAACGAAGGCCATCACGGCCATCACGGCCCATGCCACCTTGACCGTCATGGAAGCATTCGGGCCGATCACCAGGCGCGTGTCGTGCATGGCTGTTATACGGGTGTCCTGTCGCGTGCCGGACGATACCGGGGTCGCAGCGCGCGGATTGTAGTGGAAGGCGCGTCGCTCGCAAAGCCTTGTCTTTGTTGCCTAGATTGGCACTTGCCGGGTTTCCCCGAAGACTGGGGAATCGGCTGTCTTCAGCCGAAATTGCGTCTTGACACAGCCGTCGACAATCGTTCTAGACAGTCGCCTTCAGGCCGTTCAGCAGCTCGGCGAGCACCATGCCGTCCAGCGCCGGCGAAGCGGCGGCTGCCGGCGCCAGGCAAGCCAGCAACGGCGCCTCGAGCCGACGGCGCAGGGTCTCGACATTCGCTGCCCATTCGACCTGCTCCGGCGGCAGCCGATTGGCGATCCAGCCGGCCAATCGGGTCTGCCGGGCAATCGATTCCGCGCTGAGCATCGCGTGATTGAGGCAGCCCAGCCGCAGGCCGACCACCAGCAGCACCGGCCAGCCATGACCCGCCACCCAGTCCGAGAAGGCGAGATCGTCCGACAAGGGCACGCGCCAGCCGCCAGCGCCCTCGACCACCATCACCTCGCAATCGGCTGCCAGCCGCCGATAGGCCGCATCGAGCACCGCCGGATCGACGGTCACCCCGACGGCGCGCGCCGCCAGATGCGGCGCGGTCGGCGGCTCGAAGGCATAGGGATTGACGTCGGCATAGCGCAGCGGCCGGCCGCAGGCGGCGATCAGCGCCAGCGCATCGTCATTGCGCAGGCCATCCGGACCGTGCTCGCAGCCGCTGGCCACCGGCTTCATCACCCCCACGGTCCGGCCCGCCGCGCGTAACGCCTGCACCAGCGCCACCGCCGCATAGGTCTTGCCGACGCCGGTATCGGTACCGGTCACGAACATCGTCAGCGCCATCGCGTTCAGGCTGCGTCCGCACTCGCGTCGGCAAGCGCCGCGACGAGGCCGTCGATCTGGGCATCGGTATGCGCCGCCGACAGGGTGACCCGCAGCCGGGAAGTACCGGCCGGTACTGTCGGCGGACGAATGGCGGCCACCCAGTAACCCCGTGCGAGCAGCGCGCGGGACAGCGCCACCGCCGGCCCGGCCGGGCCGACGATCAGTGGCTGGATCGGCGTGGTCGACGGCGACAACCGGAACGGCAGTCCGCTGCCCAGGGCTTCGATGCCGCGGCGGAAGCGCGCGATGTTGGCCTGCAGCCGCAGCGGATGCTCCGGCTCGCTGCGGATGATCCGCAGCGCCGCCCGCGCCGCCGCCGCGATCGCCGGCGGTGGCGCGGTCGAGAACACCCAGGTGCGGGCGCGCTGGATCAGGAACTCGATCAGTGCCTCGGAGCCGGCCACGAAAGCACCGGCGGCGCCCAGGCTCTTGCCAAGGGTTGCGATGTAGACGTCGGCCAGCGCCATCGCACCGCCGTCGGTGACGCCGAGCCCGTGGGCGTCGTCGATCACCAGCGTCGCGCCGTGCTGGCGCGCCAGTGCCGCCAGCACCGGCACATCGGCCTCGTCGCCATCCATGCTGAACACCGAGTCGCTGACGATGCCGACTTCCCCACCCTGCGCTTGCGCATCGGCGAGTGCTGCGGCATAGCCGCCGGTGTCGGCGTGCGGCACGCGGATGTAACGGGCACCGGCCAGCCGCGCGCCATCGATCAGGCTGGCGTGATTGAGTTCGTCGCAGAGCAGCGCGTCGGCCTTGCCGAACAGCGCCCGCAAGGTGCCGAGATTGGCCGCCCAGCCCGAGGTGAACAGTAGCGCCCGGGCCCGGCCGGTGTAGTCCGCCAGCTCCTCTTCCAGCTGCGCGTGCTCGCGGTTGTAGCCGGACACCAGCGCCGCCGCGCCGCTGCCGGTGCCGCTGCTGCCGAGGGTCCGCTGCGCAGCGGCGGCCACGCGCGGATCGCTGGCCAGCCCGAGGTAATCGTTCGAGCAGAAGCTGATGCAGGCGCGGCCGTCGACGGTCAGCGCCACGCCATGCGTGCCTTCGACGATCCTCCGCACGCGGTACAGATCGGCTGCGCGGAAGCTGTCGAGTTCCCGCTGCAGCCGCGTGTCGAGCGGCGACGCGCCCCCGGTCAGACCGACCGCCGGCGCATTCATCAGCAGCAGGACGCCTGCGCGCCGCAGCCTTCGGCCGTTGCCGGCGCGGCGCAGGCGGTTTCGTCGACCAGCTTCGCGCCGCCATCGACGCGGATATCGTTGTGGATGCCGAGCTTGGCGAACAGCGCGCGGTCGCGCTCGTTCTGCGGGTTGGTGGTGGTCAGCAGGCGCTCGCCGTAGAAAATCGAATTGGCACCGGCGAAGAAGCACAGCGCCTGGGTTTCATCGCTCATCTCGGTGCGGCCGGCCGACAGCCGCACATAGCTCTGCGGCATCAGGATGCGGGCCACGGCGATGGTGCGCACGAAATCCAGCGGATCAAGCGGCGGCGCGTCGGCCAGCGGCGTGCCCTTGACCGCGACCAGCTCGTTGATCGGCACCGATTCCGGATGCTGCGGCAGGTTGGCCAGCGCACGCAGGAACTCGACGCGATCGCCGTCCGACTCGCCCATGCCGACGATGCCGCCGCAGCAGACCTTGACGCCGGCGTCGCGGACGTTGGCCAGCGTTTCCAGCCGGTCCTCGTAGGTGCGGGTGCTGATGATCTCGCCGTAGAACTCCGGCGAGGTGTCGAGATTGTGGTTGTAGTAGTCGAGACCGGCCGCCTTCAGGGCCTGGGCCTGCCGCGCTTCGAGCATGCCGAGCGTGACGCAGGTTTCCAGCCCCAGCGCCTTCACCTCGCGGACCATCTCCGACACGCGCTCGATGTCCTTGTCCTTCGGCGAACGCCAGGCTGCGCCCATGCAGAAGCGGGTCGCGCCGTTGGCGCGGGCATCCTCGGCCGCTTTCACGACCTCGGCCAGCGGCATCAGCTTCTCGGCCTTCAGGCCGGTGCTGAACCGGGCACTCTGCGGGCAGTACGCGCAATCTTCCGGGCAGGCGCCGGTCTTGATCGACAGCAGGGTGGACAACTGCACCGCGTTCGGATCGAAATGCATGCGATGAACCGACTGCGCCCGGAACAGCAGGTCGTTGAATGGCAGCGCGAACAGCGCGGCGACCTCGTCGTGGCTCCAGTCGTGGCGGCGGTCATCGACCGGTTGGGAACAAAGGCTGGGCGACGCGGCGGCGAGCGACATGGAGTGATTCCGGAGGCAGAGAGCGTGCATCAGTGTTCGGGGCCAGCGGCGATGCTGTCAACCATGTACGCAGGCGTACGGTTGACATGATCGGCCTGCTGCGGCGCTGGATCGTGCCGTCGGCCTGCCTGATCTGCGCGGGCGACGCCGAACCGGGCACGGTCTGCGCCGGCTGCCGCGCCAGCCTGCCGTGGAACCCCATCGCCTGCCCGGTCTGCGCGCTGCCGCTGCGCAGCGAGATCGCCCACGTCTGCGCCCGGTGCGCGGCCGAACCGCCGGCCTTCGACAGCACGCTGGCCGCTTTCCGCTACGAGGCGCCGATCCGGCAGGCCATCGCCGGGCTCAAGTACCGGGCGCAGTTCCGGCAGTCGCGCTGGCTCGGCGCCGAACTGGCGCAGCTGGCCGCGCGCCGGCTATCGCCGCTGCCCGAGCTGCTGATCCCGGTGCCGCTGCACGCCTCGCGGCTGCGAAGCCGCGGCTACAACCAGGCGCTGGAACTGGCGCGCGGCATCGCCCGGCAGCTGGCGATCGACCTCGACTGGCGCTGCGCCACCCGGTTGCGCGCCACCGCCGACCAGATCGGCCAGGACGCGAAGGCGCGGCGCAAGGAAGTCCGCGGTGCGTTCGCGGTCGGGCCCACAGTGGCCGGCCGGCATGTCGCGCTGGTCGACGACGTGATGACCACCGGCAGCACCGTCGACGATCTGGCCCGTGCCGCGCGTGCGGCCGGCGCGCTGCGGATCGAGGTCTGGGTTGCGGCGCGGGTGCCGTGAGCGCGGCTCAGCGCAGGTGGCGATCGAGGAAATCGAGGCCGCGCTGCACCGCCTCGCCGTCCATCAGAAACGCCGTGATGTGGCCGAGGCCGCGCAGCTCGTACAGCTCGTTCGGCACGCCGGCGGCATCGAGCGCCAGCTGGTAGTCGCTGGCCTGATCGAACGGCACCAGCTGGTCCCAGCCGCCGTGGTACAGGAACACCGGCGGATCGCCGGGCGTCACGTAGGCTGCCGGCGAGGACTCGCGGAAGGCCCGCGAGTTCTCCGACCAGCGCTCGCCGAGGAACTTCGGAACGATGGTGCCGCCATGAAACTTGCGCAGGTCGGACGGAATGCCGCCGGCCACCACCGCCTTCACCTCGGCGCCGGGCTGATACAGGCGGTCGCCCGGACTCAGGCCGCCGAGCATCGCCGCCAGATGGGCGCCGGCTGAATAACCCCAGGCGCCGATGCGCGCCGGATCGACGCGGTAGTCGGCGGCATGGCCACGCAGCCAGCGCACCGCCTGCTGCACATCCACCACCTGCGCCGGGAAGATCGACTCGGGCGCCAGCCGGTAGGTGATGTTCAGGGTCACGTAGCCACGCCGGGCAACCCGCCGGGCAATGCCTTCGACCTGCTCGCGATCGCCGCTCGACCAGCCGCCGCCATGGATCATGACCACGGCCGGCCAGCCGCCGGGCGGCGCGTCGCCGGCCGGCGTGTAGAGATCAGCGAGCAGCGGCTTCGGCCAGTCGACCGGCGTGAAGCGCAGATCCCGCTGCACCGTCCAGTCGAGCTTCAGACGCGGTGGCGCGGCCCCGTCCGGCTTGCCGAGGTGGCGGGCGCAGCTGCTGGTCAGAACGGCCACCGGCAGCAGGGCGGCGGACAACAGTCTCAGCATCATCGGCGGGTGCGGGATCGGTCGGGTTCCGGTCTGCTTACGGCGTAGCGGGCGATCGGGATTCAGCGGCGGGGTGGCGCGCCAGCCGCTGCTGCAGGAAGGCGATGCCCTGCTCGATCACCGGCTTGCCGGCAGCCCCCAGCGCATGACCGCCATCCGGCACCTGTACCAGCGTGTTCGGCACGCCGGCCGCCGTCAGCGCATCCCGATACGCCGTCGCCTGGCTGACCGGAACGGTGCGGTCGGCGTCACCGTGAAACAGGAACACCGGCGGATCGTCGGCCGAGACGTGCGCGATCGGCGAGGCTTCGATGAACACCGTCGAGCCTTCGTGCCAGCGCTCGCCGAGGAAGCGGGCCAGCGAGCCGTTGCCGCCGCCGCCATCGCGAAAATCGGTAGGCGTGCCGCCGCCGACCACGGCCTGCACGCGCGCCTCCGGATCGAACAGCCGGTCGCCCGGGCTCAGCGATGCCGCCAGCACGGCCAGGTGGGCGCCTGCGGACGAACCCCAGAGCGCGATCCGCGTCGGATCGATCGCCAGCGTCGCCGCGTTGGCGCGCAGCCAGCGCACCGCCTGCTGCACATCGAGCACCTGGGCGGGATAGATGGCATCCGGCACCAGCCGGTAGTCGATCGCCATCGCCACGAAGCCGCTGTCGGCCAGCCGCCGCGCCATGCTGCGGCTGTGGCTGCGGTCGCCCTTGTGCCAGGCGCCGCCGTGCAGCACGACCACCGCCGGCCGGCCGCCCGGTGGTGCGGTGCCAGCCGGCACGATCAGGTCGCCGGGCAGCGCCGTCGGCCAGTCGGCCGGCGTGTAGGTGACCACGCGCTCGCCGGCGGCCGGCGTTTCGGCCGAGGCCGTGGTGGTGGCAATCAGACCCAGGGTCAGCAGCACGATCGGCCAACGGAACATGACGGTTCTCCGGTTCACAACGGGGGCAGCGACAGCGCGAGGCCCAGAAAGACCACGGCGCCGACGCGATTGTTGCCGAGGAACGCCGCGAAGCAGGCGGCGCGATCGCGATGGCGGACACGCCACAGCTGGTTGGCGACGAAGCACGCCGCCACCGCCAGTCCCAGCCAGTACGGCACGGCGAGGCGCATCCGCCAGCCGGCGAAGGCCAGCAGACCCAGCGCCGCCAGCTGCAGCAGGCCGATGATCAGCAGGTCGGCGCGGCCGAACAGGATGGCGCTGGAGCGGACGCCGATCTTGAGATCGTCATCGCGGTCGACCATCGCGTAGAGCGTGTCGTAGGCGATCGTCCAGCACAGGTTGGCGGCCATCAGCAGCGTCGCCATCGGCCAGTCGACCTGGCCGCCGACCGCCGCGAAGGCCATCGGGATACCCCAGGAAAAGGCGATGCCGAGGTGCGCCTGCGGCAGCGAATGGAACCGCTTGGCGAACGGGTAGCTGGCGGCGATCACCACCGCCGGCACCGACAGCCACAGCGCCGCGGCATTGAGCGGCGCCGCCACCGCCAGCGCCAGCAGCGCCAGCAGCACGAACAGGATCAGCGCTTCGCGCGGCGTGGCCCGGCCGCTGGCCAGCGGCCGGCCGCGCGTGCGCTCGACATGGCCATCGACCTTGCGGTCGGCGTAGTCGTTGATCACGCAGCCGGCGCTGCGCATCAGGAAGGTGCCGAGCACGAAGATCGCCAGCAGATGCAGCGGCGGCAGGCCACCGGCCGCGAACCACAACGCCCACAAGGTCGGCCATAGCAGCAGCCAGGTGCCGACCGGCTTGTCGAGCCGCATCAGCTGGCCGTAGGCGGCCAGCCGGTCCCGGGTGATGGTCATCATCGCTTCAGAACTTCCGGATCAGCACCACGCCGGCCACGATCAGCGCCGCGCCCAGCACCCGCCACGGATTGATCACGTGCTGCGCGAAGCCGAGCAGGCCAAAATGGTCGAGCGTCAACGACAGCGCCAGCTGGCCGGCGACGATCAGCCCGAAAGTGAGCGCTACGCCGAGCATCGGCGGCAGCACGATGCTCATGATCAGGTAGCCCACGCCCAGCGTGCCGCCGATGCCCCACAGCCACCACGGCACGGCGCCGGTATTGGCCGGCCACGGCGTGCGCAGCGCGATGACGATCGCCAGCAGCAGCAGGGTGCCGGCCGAGAACGACACCAGCGCAGCAGCGAACGGACTGCCGAGCTGGCCGCGCAGCTGGCCATTGAGGCCAGCCTGCAGCGGCAGCACCGCGCCGGCGGCCAGCGCCAGCAGCATCGGGATCAGGGCTTTCATCGGATCATTGTGCCAGCGGGCGTCACGGCTTCAGCACAAACGACTCGGGGATTGCGCAGAAGACGCGGCGGTCCGCTGTTCACGCCCTCAGACCTGCGCATAACGATCGGCATCGCCGATCCAGCGGCTGATCAGCCGCTGCGCCTCCTTCGGCGCTTTCAGCCACCAGTCGTCGGCGAGTTTCTGCAGGCCGCCGATGTAGCCGCTGTCGCGCACCGGGTCGGCGATCTTCATGCCGACCAGCCCGGTCTGGCGGCGGCCGAGCAGTTCGCCCGGGCCGCGGAGTTCGAGATCCTTCTGCGCGATCACGAAGCCATCGTTGGTGGTGCGCATCACTTCCAGCCGCGCCTTCGAGCCCTGGCCGATCGGCGGCTGATACATCAGCAGGCACTGGCTGGCGGTGGCGCCACGGCCGACCCGGCCGCGAAGCTGGTGCAGCTGCGACAGGCCGAGCCGCTCGGCGTTGTCGATGATCATGATGCTGGCGTTGGGCACGTCGACGCCGACCTCGATCACCGTGGTGGCGACCAGCAATTGGGTGGCGCCACTCTGGAAGGCGCGCATCTGCGCTTCCTTCTCGGCCGCCTTCAGCCGGCCGTGCACGAGGCCGACCTTCAACTCCGGCAGTTCCTCGCGCAGCTGCCGGTAGGTTTCCTCGGCGGCCTGCGCCTGCAGCTCGCTGTTTTCTTCGATCAAGGTGCAGACCCAGTAGGCCTGGCGGCCCTGCCGGCAGGCTTCACCGATCCGCGACAGCACGTCGAAGCGGCGCTCGTTGGACAGCACCACGGTCTGCACTGGCGTGCGGCCGGGCGGCAGTTCGTCGATCACCGAGACATCGAGATCGGCGTACACGGTCTGCGCCAGGGTGCGCGGAATCGGGGTCGCCGACATGATCAGCTGATGTGGCGTGACGCCGGCCGGGCCCTTGTCACGCAGCGCCAGCCGCTGGCCGACGCCGAAACGATGCTGCTCGTCGACCACGATCAGGCCCAGCTTCTTCAGCTTCATGTCGCCCTGGAACAGCGCATGGGTGCCGACCCAGACCGGCGTGGCGCCGGTCGCCGCGCGGCGCAGCGCCTCGTCGCGCTCGGACTTCTTCATCTTGCCGGTCAGCAGGCCGACCTCGACCCCGAGCGGCGACAACCAGCCGTTCAGCGTGCGGGCGTGCTGCTCGACCAAAAGCTCGGTCGGCGCCATCAGCACCGACTGCAGGCCGGCCTGCGCCGCACCGAGCATCGCGCTGGCGGCGACCACGGTCTTGCCGGAACCGACGTCACCCTGCACCAGCCGCAGCATCGGCTTGCCGGCCGCGAGGTCACGGGCGATTTCCGACACCACGCGCCGCTGGGCGCCGGTCATCACGAACGGCAAGGCACCCTGCAGGCGGGCTTCGGCCGCCAGCACGCCTTCGATGCGGGTGCCGGGCGCCGACTTGCTCTGCTTGCGCAGCAGACGCATGCACAGCTGGTGGGCCAGCAGTTCCTCGCGCACCAGCCGGATCTGCGCCGGGTGGCGATCGAGCAGCAGATCGCCGAGATCGCGGCCGTCCGGCTCGTGCAGGGTGCGCAGCGCGTCGAGCGTCGCCGGCCCGCCGAGACCGGGAAAATCGGCCTTGTAGTCGGCGTCCGTCTGAGCCACGGCGAGCGCCTGCTGGATCAGCGCGCGGACGCGGGTCTGGGTGATGCCGGTGGCCAGCCCGTAGATCGGCGTCAGCCGCGTTTCCGGCGGCAGTTCGAGCGCGGAATCGGCGATCCGGTATTCCGGGTGGACGATTTCCGGGCCCGACGGCGTGACCCGCACGCCACCGAAGGCGCGCAGCCAGCGGCCGTCGGTCATCGCCGCCTTCTGCGCTTCGTTGAAGTGGAAGAAGCGCAGCACCAGGCTGGCCCGGCCGTCGTCGATCACCACGCGCAGCCAGCGCTTGGCGCCGAAGCGCACCTCGGCGGACACGATCTTTCCGCAGACCAGCGCCTCGACACCGTGCGCGACCTCGTTGATCGGCACGATGCGGCGGCGATCCTCGTAACGGATCGGCAGGTGCAGCAGCAGGTCGCGCACCCGCTCGAGGCCCAGCGGCTTGAGCCTAGATGCCACCGCCGGCCCGGCCCCCTTCAGGAAGGTGAGTTCGGTGTCGAGCGTCAGCGGCGGCTTGCTGCCGGGCCTGGCCGTCCTGCTGCGGGCATCCGTCATCGCGGCAGTGCCGACCGGGTGCGTTTTCAGTCGATGACCATCACCGCGTCGGCCTCGACTCGCGCGCCGCGCGGCAGGCTGGCGACCCCGATCGCGGCGCGTGCCGGATAGGGCTCGGCGAAGTAGGTCGCCATGATCTCGTTGACCTTGGCGAAGTGGCCGAGATCGGTGAGAAAGACATTCAGCTTGGCGAAGTCGCCAAGTCCGCCGCCGGCCGCCGTCGCCACTGCGCGCAGGTTCTTGAACACCTGGTGGATCTCGTCCTCGATGGTCGCGTTGACCAGAGTCATGGTCTTCGGATCCAGCGGAATCTGGCCGGACAGGTAGACCGTGTTGCCGCACTTGACGGCCTGCGAGTAGGTGCCGATCGCCGCCGGGGCGTCGTCGGTCTTGATGATGGTGCGGCTCATGGGGAACTCCGGAATTCGCGGGGCCGGCTTTTGGGCCGGCGCTGTTGTCTGCTGACGACTAGATACGGATGACGCGCTGGACCGCTTCGAGCCGGCGCAGGCGGCGCAGCACGCGGGCCAGATGCACGCGGTCGCGCACGGTGATCACGAAGCGGATTTCGAGTGCGGCGTCGCTGCCGCCGCGCTCCGGCATCTGCACGTTCTCGATGCCCGATCCGGCGGCCGCGATCTCGCCGGCCACGCTGGCCAGCAGGCCGCGGCGGTTCTCGGCCTTGAGCTTCAGTTCGGCCAGGAAATCGCCCTGCACGCTCGGCGCCCAGATCAGCGGCACGCGGTCCTGCGCGGCGCCCTTGCGGGCCGATACGTGCTTGCATTCCAGACGGTGGACGACGATGCCGCGGCCGATCGAGACATAACCACAGATCTCGTCGCCGGGGATCGGATGGCAGCACTTGGCGTAATCGATGACCAGGCCTTCGGTGCCTTCCACCGCCAGCGGCACCGATTCGCCCGGCGTGGTGCTCTGGTTCGGATCGGGCAGGAAATGCCGCGCCACCAGCGGCGCCAGCCGGCTGCCGCTGCCGATCGACACGTACAGGTCTTCGATGTCGGCCAGGCCGAAGGCTTTCAGTACCGCGCCGGTCGATTCCTCCTTGAGCACGGTCAGCGGCACGTTCAGTTCGCGCAGCGCGATTTCCAGCAGCCGGCGACCGAGCCGGACCGCCTCGTCCTCGCGCTGGTTCTTCAGGAAGTTGCGGATGTGCTGGCGCGCCTTGACGGTCTTGACGTAGTTCAGCCAGGCCGCGTTCGGCCGTGCGTGGCGGGCGGTGATGATCTCGATGGTCTGGCCGTTCCGCAGCACCGTGTTCAGCGGTTCGAGCTGCTGGTCGATGCGCGCGGCCACGCAGTGATCGCCGAGTTCGGTGTGCACGGAATAGGCGAAGTCGACGGCCGTGGAGCCGCGTGGCAGCTGCCGGATGTGACCCTTCGGCGTGAACACGTAGACCTCGTCCGGGAACAGGTCGACCTTGACGTTCTCGATGAACTCCAGCGGCGCCGCGCCGGTCTGCGCCGCGAACAGGTTGCCGAGCCATTCGCGGGCGCGAACCTGCGGCGCGCTCTGGCTGTCGTTCTTGCCGCTGACCGCCTTGGTGGCGCCGCCCTTGGTGTCGAGCTTGTACTGCCAGTGCGCGGCGATACCGTTCTCGGCGATGTGGTGCATTTCGCGCGTGCGGATCTGCACCTCGATCTTGCGACCCTGCGGACCGATGCAGGTGGTGTGCAGGCTCTGGTAGCCGTTGACCTTGGGATTGGCGACGAAATCGTTGAACAGCTCGGAAATCGGCCGGTAAGCGTGGTGGACAACACCCAGCGCGCGGTAGCAGTCGTCGACCTTCGACACCAGGATGCGGAAGCCGAGCAGGTCCATCACGTCGAGAAAACGCAGGCGCTTGCGCTGCATCTTTTCGTAGATGCCGTACAGGTTCTTCTGGCGGCCGACCACGCTGGCGCCGATGCCTTCTTCCTTCAGCGCCCGCTCGAGCTTGTGCTCGATTTCCTTGATCAACCCCTTGGTGTCGCCCAGACGGGCGCTGACGGCCTTCTCGAACACCTTGTAGCGCTGCGGATACAGGTTCTCGAACGACAGGTCTTCGAGCTCCATCCGCAAGGTGTTGATGCCGAGGCGCTGGGCGATCGGCGCATAGATTTCCAGTGTTTCCAGCGACACCCGACGACGCTTGGCGGGCTCGACGCCATCAAGCGTTCGAACGTTGTGCAGGCGGTCGGCGAGCTTGACGAGGATGACGCGCAGATCCTGCGCCATCGCCAGCAGCAGCTTGCGGACGTTCTCGGCCTGGCGCTCGGCGCCCGACATGCCTTCGACCTTCTGGAACTTCGACACGCCGTCGACCAGCTCGGCGACATCGCGACCGAACAGGCGGGCGATCTCTTCCTTGCCGACCGGCGTGTCCTCGATCACGTCATGCAGGATCGCCGCGCACAGCGTGGTCGCG
The DNA here is from genome assembly GCF_051860985.1 of Nevskia sp. NCBI lineage: Bacteria > Pseudomonadati > Pseudomonadota > Gammaproteobacteria > Nevskiales > Nevskiaceae > Nevskia > Nevskia sp. Next base: position 20,784 of record NZ_JBIMKV010000028.1, read on the forward strand.
TCGAGCCGCATCTCGGCGAGGATCTTGGCCACCGCCAGCGGGTGATAGATATACGGCTCGCCGCTCGACCGGTTCTGGCCGGCGTGCATCTTGGCGCCGAACTCGTAGGCACGGCGAACCTCGGAAATCTGCGGTGCCGGCAGGTATTCCTCAAGCAACCGGGTCAACGCATCGATGCCGTACTCGCGCGCCACGCGCTGCGTGCGAAGTGCGGTGCCGATGCGCGAGATCACGGGAATATCCATGGTTTGAGTATAGACGCGGGTCGCGCCCATCCAAGACCGACGGCCACGAAAAAGGGGCCTTGCGGCCCCTTTCGGTACTGCGGCGAGTCGCCTGCTGCTTAGAGGTCGAAGCTCGGATCGAGCGCTTCGAGTTCCATCTTCGGCTGCTGGATGGCCGGCAGATCCGCTTCCTGCAGCACGCCGGTATCGACGTAGCCGTGGGCGATTTCCTTGAGGCTGAGCACGGTCGACTTGTGGTTGCCCCACGGCAGCTTGGCTTCTGCACCGCGAGCGAGTTGGCGCGCGCGCTTGGCGGCAACCAGCGTCAGCTCGAACTGGTTCGGGATGCGGTCCAGACAATCTTCAACGGTGACTCGTGCCATGGCGACGATGCTCTGTGCTGCGGAAAAGAGCCGGAGTATACCGGCGGCGCGAAAAGCGTGCCAGACCGAAGCTCAGACGAGCTGTTCGGCCAGCAGATGGTCGATCAGGGCTTCGTGCCGCGCCTGCTGGGTGGCGCTGCGCAGGCGCCGAGCGATGAAGATCGCCGACATCTGATCGAGCGCCCGCTCGAAATCGCGGTTCACTAGCAGGTAGTCGTACTCGCCGTGATGCGACATCTCGGCCCGGGCAGCGCGCATGCGTGCCGAGATCACCTCGTCGCTGTCGGTGCCCCGCGCGCGCAGCCGCCGTTCGAGCTCCGCCGACGATGGCGGCAGGATGAAGACGCTCTGGACATCGGAGCGCCGCGCACGCACCTGGCGCGCGCCCTGCCAGTCGATGTCGAGGATGACGTCGATGCCGCGTCCCAGCAGTTCCTTGGTGCGCGTCAGGCCGGTGCCGTAATGGCGACCGAACACTTCAGCGTGTTCAAGGAAATCACCGTGTTCGACCATCGTCGCGAATGTCGCCTCGTCGACGAAGTGGTAGTGCACGCCTTCCTGCTCGCCCGGACGCGGCGCGCGCGTGGTGTACGACACCGAGATTTCCGCCGGCCAGCCCTGCGCCGTAAGACGTGGCAGCAAAGCCCGCGTCAGGCTGGTCTTGCCGCCGCCGCTGGGCGCCGACACGATCCAGAGGGTGCCGGGGATCAATGATTCATTCAATGTTCTGTACCTGCTCGCGCATCTGTTCGATCGTCACTTTCATTTCCACGGCCAGCCGCGTCATCTCGGCGTCCTGGGATTTCGATGACAGGGTGTTGGCCTCGCGGTTGAGTTCCTGCATCAGGAAATCGAGGCGCCGGCCGACGGCTTCGTTGCGGTCAAGGGTGTCGCGTACTTCGACGAAATGGCTGTCGAGTCGGGACAGTTCTTCGTCAACGTCCAGCCGCTGCGCGGCCATGGCGGCTTCCTGGGCGAGTCGCGCTGGCTCCACGTCGACACCCAACTCCGCGATCTTTGCGCGCAGCCGTTCCAGCCACGCGTCACGAACCTGCGGCGCACGCTGCCGAACCGCCGCCACGTTGGCGGCCATGGCATCGAGCCGGTCCAGCAGATAGGTCTTGGTGCGCTCGCCTTCGCGGGCGCGGGTGGCGGTGAAATCATCGAGCGCGGTCTGGAACAGCAGCAGGGCATCGGCAATTGGCGCCGCCACGGCTGGCGCGGCGTCGTTGCGAACCACACCTGGCCAGGCCAGCACCTGAATCGGGTCCGGCGCCGTCGAGGTGCGCTGCTGGCCAGAGACTCGTTCGATAGCCGCGAGCACGGCCGCAAGCCGCTCGTGATCGATCTGCAAGGCTTCGGACGGCCCGGCGTCCCGGGTATAGCGCAGACCGGCCTCGACCTTGCCTCGACCGATGCGCTGCGTGGCAAGCTGTCGCAGGTCGTTTTCCATCACCCTGAACTCGTCAGGCAGCTTGAACTGCACTTCAAGATAACGATGGTTGACCGCGCGGATTTCCCAACTCAACCGCCCTGCCGGGCCCTGTTGTTCGACGCGGGCGTAGCCCGTCATGCTGCGGATCATGGCTTTCAATTCAGGTCGCGAGGCGAGCGTGCGGATTGTACTGATGCTGGGCTGGTGGATGGGTCAGGCGCTGCTTCCGGCGTGGGCGGCTGCAGCCCCTCTGGCTCGATGGGAGCTGATCGCGGAGCATCCGCATGACCGATCGGCGTTTACCCAGGGCCTGACGATCGATGGTGACAGATTGATCGAGGGTACCGGTCTCTACGGGCAATCCCATCTTCTGGTGCGCTCGCGCAAGACCGGGCAACTGCTTTTCACACGATCGTTGCCGGAAGATCAGTTCGGGGAAGGAGTAGCCGTCGTCGGCGAGCGGATCATCCAGCTGACCTGGATGAACGGCATCGCGCATGTCTTCGATCGCGAACTGCGGCCTCTGAGCCGCTTTAGGTTGTCCAGCGAAGGATGGGGCCTGACGTTTGACGGCACCCGCCTGATTCGCAGCGACGGCTCTTCGAAGCTGCGCTTTCACGACGCTCGCAGCTACACCGAGATCGGCACACTCGATGTCACCGACAACGGCCGCCCGATCGCCAATCTCAACGAACTCGAATTCATCGATGGGCAGATCTACGCCAACGTCTGGCTGTCAGATCGGATCGCGATCATCGACCCGGCTTCTGGGCACGTCCGTGCCTGGCTTGATCTGACCGCGCTTTCCGGCCGTTTCAAGCAGTTGCCCGGGTGGGACGCGCGCGAAGCCGTCCTCAACGGAATCGCGCGGATTCCCGAGAACGGACATCTGCTGGTGACCGGGAAGCTGTGGCCGCTGATGTTCGAACTCGCGGTCGACAAGACGTCTATCAGCGATCGGGTGGCAGGGCATCACTGACAATTTCAAAGTTGCTCTTCGAGTGGAAATAATTGTTACCAATTTTATCAATCAGTTTAGTTGGCCTGTCTTCCCACTCGCCAAGCTGCTATAAATCAGGTATCAATCAGCGCGAGCAAACCGTAATGTTGCTTACCCATGAACATAAGGAGTTGTACCGACAGGTCCGTGGTTTTGTCGAGAAGGAGCTCAATCCGCACATCCAGGAATGGGAGAAAGCCGGCATCTGGCCCGCTCGCGAAGTGCTGCAGAAAATGGGAAAGCTCGGACTTCTCGGTATCGCCAAGCCGGAAGCCTATGGCGGGCAAGGCCTCGACTACTCGTTCGAAGTGGTGTTCGCCCAGGCGCTGGGCAACTGCAATAACGGTTCATTGCCGATGGCGATCGGGGTGCAGACCGACATGGCCACCCCTGCACTCGCTCGTTTCGGAAGCGACGATCTGCGCAAGGAGTATTTGGTCCCCGCGATCACGGGGGATGCTGTGGTGTCAATCGCAGTATCGGAAGCCGGCGCAGGATCAGACGTCGCGAGCATCAAGACTACCGCTCGCAAGGACGGCGGCGACTACGTCATCAATGGCTCGAAGATGTGGATCACTAATGGCACTCAGTCCGACTGGGCCTGCATGCTGGTCAACACCTCGGACGGCAAACCGCATCAGAACAAGTCGCTAATCGTGGTCCCGATGGATGCGCAAGGCGTGGACCGCCGTACCAGACTCGACAAGCTGGGGATGCGGTCCAGCGACACCGCGATGATCTTTCTCGACAACGTGCGCGTTCCTCAACGTAATCTGATCGGGCAAGAAGGCATGGGTTTCATGTACCAGATGCTCCAGTTTCAGGAAGAGCGTCTGTACGCCGCCGCCGTTGGAATCGACAGCTACACCAACCTCATCGATGAAACGATCGCATACACGCGGCAGCGTCATGCATTCGGACAACCATTGATCGATAATCAATATGTCCACTTCCGCCTCGCCGAACTCAGGACAGAAGTGGAAGCATTGAAGGCGATGGTTTTTCAGGCGACGGAGGAATATGTCGCCGGCCGTGATGCGACGATGCTCGCATCCATGTGCAAACTGAAAGTCGGCCGCTTGGGACGAGAACTGACAGACGCTTGCCTGCAATACTGGGGCGGCCAAGGCTTCATGTGGGACAACAACATTTCAAGGGCGTATCGGGATTCCCGATTGACCTCGATTGGCGGCGGAGCCGATGAAGTCATGCTCGGCATCATCTGCAAATTGATGAACATTCTGCCGGCGAAAAAGAAAGCAGCCTGAGATATGTTCGCTGCACGGCCATATCCCTTCGGAGGGAGCCGACCTACATTACAGCGTGACGTCGCTAAGAAAACTTCAATCCGTTGATCATTTTCTTAACGACGAGGCCACGCGGCGAGCAACTCGTCGCATCACCCCCTACGAACGCCTTGCCCATCCGTGGGTAGATGTCGCAGTACGCTTCATCAGCGCAGCTAGAGGCTATCTCACTGTTTGTGATCTTTCTGTGATTTTTGTCACATTAGAAGACAGTTTATTAGATCGCTATATGACTTATTCCCCTAAAGCAGTGTGACGTTACCCTGACCTGCCGGCCTTTTTCGGGCCTGTTGAATCTAGAGACTGGCACCCAGTTGGGTTGATTGCTTCAATGCAGCTTTGAACTCGTTCGGGGTCTGGTAGCCGAGACTGGAATGCGGCCTGACGGCGTTGTAGTGCCGCCGCTAGGTTTCGATGATCACCTTGGCTTCCTCTCGCGACCGGAACCATTCCATCGACAGGCATTCGTCCCGCAGCTTGCCGTTGAGCGATTCGTCGGTGCCATTCTGCCAAGGTTTGCCGGGGTCGCTGGTGGCGGTGTTCATGCCGGAAGCCACGATCCAGTCCAGGATCGCTCGGGAAACGAATTCCGGCCCGTTATCGCTGCGCAGGTATCGCGGCGCGCCGTGAACGGTGATCAACCTCGTCTGCACGTCGATGACCCGCCTGCTTCGGATGGACCCAGCGACGTCGATGGCCAGGCATTCCCGGGTGTACTCGTCGATGATCGTCAGACACTTGAGCTGCTGGCCGTTCGCGCAGGCATCGAACACGAAGTCGTAGGCCCAGACGTGATTCCGCGAAGTCGGTGGTTGCGGCCGATCCGTTCGTGGCGCACCCGCCGCCGTGGCCGCTTTCGCGATACCTGCAGCGCCGATTGTTGCCAGAGCCGAAGGCAGCGATCGACGCTCATCGCTTGCCTTCCCGGCGCAGTGTCAGCAGCACCCTTAACCTGACCCAGGGGCAGCAACTCGGAGTTGACCCACCTCTCGTAGCCTTGGCCCTTTTTCGGGAGGGCCATGCTGAGCAGAGAGGGGATCAGGAAGATCAAGGTGTTGGCCCGTCAGGGCCGCAGCATCCGGGACATCGCCCGGGAGATGCAGGTGTCTCGAAACACGGTTCGGCGGTATTTGCGGGATCAGGCCGCTGTCGATTTGAGGCGTCCGCCAGCGCGACCGCACAAGCTGGATCCGTACCGGCTGTACTTAGCCGAGCGGGTGCGCGCCGCGCATCCGGCGTGGTTGCCGGCGGCAGTGCTGTTGGCGGAGATCGCTGAGCAGGGCTACACCGGTGGTCTGAGCCGGTTGCGCGCGTATCTGCGCAGCCTGCCGGCCGAGCCGCTAGTTCGCTTCAAAACGCCCGCTGGCCATCAGATGCAGTGCGACTGGGTGGTGTTCCGACGCGGCAAGTTGCCGCTCTCGGCATTCGTGGCGACGCTGGGCTACTCGCGGGCGAGCTATGTCGAGTTCGTCACCGACGAGCGTCTGGACACGCTGCTGGCCTGCCACGAGCACGCCTTCGAGTTCTTCTGCGGCGTTCCGCGCGAAGGGCTATACGGCAACATGAAGACGGTCGTCCTGGAGCGCGACGCTTATGGTCCGGGCGAGCACCGCTTCCAGCCGGCGTTTCTCGATTTCGCTGGCCACTGCGGCTTCGTGCCGAAGCTGTGCCGACCGTATCGAGCGAAGACCAAGGGCAAGGTCGAACGATTCAACGGCTATCTGCGGCGCAGCTTCTACAACCCGCTGGCATCGAATCTGGCGCAGGACCGGCTGCTGCTCAATGTCGACACTGCCAATGCCAAGGTCTGGACGTGGCTGCGCGATGTCCCAATGCCCGGCTGCACGGCACCGCGCTGAAGGTGCCGCGCGCGCAACTGCTGATCGAGCAGAAAGCCCTGCAAGGTTTGCCTCCGACCTACAGCGGCAAGCGCATCGTGCCGACCTTGCCGGTGATCCCCACAGCGGCCAAGCCACCGCAGTGGGATCACTTCAGCGCCACGCCGCTGCAGCATGACCTGTCGGTCTCGACCGCCCGCTGGAGGTGCGCTGATGGATCTGCATCACGATCGCATCCTTGAAGCCTGCCAGGCGCTGAAGCTCGATGCCCTGATCGACGCCTATCCGCAGTTGGCTGCCAAGGCTGTCTCGAATCAGCTGACGTTCCCGGGTTTCCTGGAAAGCCTGCTCAAGTCCGAGCTGTCGGCGCGCCAGGCCCGATCCCGCAGTGTCCTGACCAAGCTGGCCGGCTTCCCGATCATCAAGACGCTGGAGGAATTCGATTACACCTTCGCTCATGGCGTGACCAAGAAGACGATCCAGGAGCTGTCCGGCTTGTCCTTTGTCGAGCGCGCTGAGAACGTCGTGCTGCTCGGCCCATCTGGCATCGGCAAGACCCATCTGGCGATCAGCCTCGGCTATCTCGCCGCGCAGGCCGGGATGAAGACCCGCTTCGTCTCGGCTGCCGATCTGGTCGTCGCCCTCGTCGCCGCCCAGCGACAGGACCGGCTCACCGATTTCATCAAACGCAACGTCATGGGACCGCGCCTGCTGATCATCGACGAGATCGGTTACCTGCCGATGAGCCGTGACCAAGCCAACCTGTTCTTCCAGGTCATCGCCAAACGCTACGAGAAAGGCGCCATGTTGCTGACCAGCAACTTGCCGTTCGGGCAGTGGGACCAAGCCTTTGACGGCGACACCACGCTCACCGCCGCGCTGCTCGACCGCCTGCTGCATCACGCCCACGTGATCCGGATCCGAGGAGAGAGCTACCGACTCAAGGACAAACGAAAAGCCGGAATCATCAACCCCATCTACCGGCGGATTCCATCGAGGTGGGTCAGTTCTGAGTTGCTGATCAGCAACTTCCCTGGGTGAGCTTTATGTTGCCGTTGACAGCAGGAAGATCCGGATGCGCCTGTAGCCATAGCGCGGCTACTGCGCGGCCAGGGCTTTCATCGCAGCAACGACCGGCGCGTCCTTGGCCGCGCCATGACCGATTCATACCCTAAGGCTGACCGCGCTACCCCGATCAGCGCGCACGAACGTCGTTGCGACAGGCCGCGATTCACCGCGTGAACCACGGCCCGGCGACGCCCGGGCACGCCTAGTATTTTCCCCGCGTGATCTCCTTCATCACTCGATCTCGAGATCCCGCTCTGCCAGCAGCTTCTTCAGTCGGGCGTTCTCCTGCTCCACCGTCTTCAGCCGCCGGACGTCCATCGCTTCCAGCGATCCGAACCGCTTCCGCCGAGCGTAGATCGTCGGCTCCGATACGCCGTGATTCTTCGCCACTGCCGCTACTGGTGACACATCCGCCTCCCGGCGAATCCAGACCATCTGCTCGTCAGTAAATCGTGCCTGCTTCATGTGCTCCTCGCTCGTGGCAGGAGCCAGAATGTTAAGCGTCACGGGGTCCGAGAAACGGCAGGCAGGTCAGATGCAATGTTCAGGTTGGTTCCGTTGTTTGCACGGATGAGCACTCAGCCTATCGCGGCATGAGTATCTATACGCACCTGACGGTCAGCCATAGTGCGCGCGAGTACGTCAACGGCATGGCCAGCACCAACAGCATCGAGAGCTTTTGGGCGGTCCTGAAGCGTGGGCATTATGGGATCTTCCATTACCTGAGTGCTAAACATCTGCACCGGTACGTCAACGAGTTTGCATTCCGTCACAACACGGCTAAAGGCGGCACGATGCAGTTTATTGACGAGACGATCACCAACATGGGCCAGCGTCGGCTCACCTATAAGGAGTTGATCAATGCCTAAGAAGACCGATCAGGTCATTCAACCAATTGAGGCTAGCTTGGACGAAGTAGCCGACGGCCTAGTAATTTCAAAGAAGACGCTATCTAGCAAGAAACCCGCCAAGGCCAGGGGCCAGCTTCAAGCTACCCACAAAGGATCATTTCAAGGTGAATTCGGCATTGACGTCGAATGTTATGTCTTGGACGACGAGCAAAAAACAGCAGTTATTAGCCAACGCGGAATGGGTCCGGCGCTTGGTCTTTCAGCAGGCAGTGGCGGCCGCCTAAAAGAGTTTGTTCAGAGCGCGACCATCAGCCCTTACGTTGGTCGCGAGCTTCAAGAAAAACTTGATAATCCCATTGTTTTTCAAGCAGCTAGCGCGGTCGGGAGCAGCATTGCTAACGGATACGATGTGACGCTTCTGATCGATTTGTGCAAGACCGTTATTCAGGCGGAATCTGAAGGAAAATTGAAGCACGCGCGCTACAAGAACATTATTCGGCAGGCACACGTAATTCTTGCCGCATCTGCGAAGGCCGGGATCAAGGGACTCGTCTACGCGCTATCCGGCTATGACGCAACGAAACAAGATGTGATCGCTGCGTTTAAGTTCTACGTCCGCGAAGAAGCCCGAGAGTACGAGCGCGAATTTCCTGAAGAGTTGTACAACGAGTGGTATCGGCTTTATGAACTGCCCCGTCCCGAACGAAACAGGCCGTGGAAATTCAAACATCTGACAGAAGCTCAAGTCTATGAGCCTCTGGCCAGAAGCAAAGGCACAATCCTTGGAATGACAAGGGAAAAACGTGAAAAAGCACGCGCAAATCCGGTAAATTGCATCAATTTTTATCGGAAATCGGCGTGAAAGCTCTCCGCGTTCACCTTGGCAAACTTACCGGCATCGCCAGCGTATCGTCAAACAAAGAAGAGTACGAGCGGCACTTCAAACGAGTATTTGGAGCGCAACTCGAAATTGACATAAACGACCTTAACAAAAAATAAAACTTATCCTGCGAGCATTCGCTCGCAGGATTATTTTCGGCTAGTTAAATATATAGTTCCCCAAAAAAACCCCGGATCGTGTTACCGATCCGGGGTTCTTCATTTGGAGCCTGGCAGTGTCCTACTCTCGCATGGTCTTGGCCACACTACCATCGGCGCTGAGTTGTTTCACTTCCGTGTTCGGGATGGGAACGGGTGGTTCCAACTCGCTATGGCCGCCAGGCAAACTGTTTGAGCAACCGGTTTTGGTTATGGCCGTTTACTCGAATTGGGGTTGTAGTCAAACATGTTGGGCAACATCAATGCCTTTGCCACTTTACGTCTTGTAGGAACGCTATGCCTTGTCTGTTCAGGACAAGAACGCTTGAGCGTTATATGGTCAAGCCTCACGAGCAATTAGTACGCGTTAGCTACATGCATTACTGCACTTCCACATCGCGCCTATCAACCTTGTTGTCTACAAGGGCTCTTTAGGGGTCTTAAGACCCGTGATATCTCATCTTGAGGTGGGCTTCCCGCTTAGATGCTTTCAGCGGTTATCCCGTCCGTATTTAGCTACCCGGCGATGCCACTGGCGTGACAACCGGAACACCAGAGATACGTTCAACCCGGTCCTCTCGTACTAAGGTCAACTCCTCTCAAATATCAAACGCCCACGGCAGATAGGGACCGAACTGTCTCACGACGTTCTGAACCCAGCTCGCGTACCGCTTTAATTGGCGAACAGCCAAACCCTTGGGACCTGCTA
>NZ_JBIMKV010000029.1:0-28357 GCF_051860985.1 Nevskia sp.
GAGATCCTGATCGAACTCGGCCGCCAGAAGATGGTCGGCGGACAGGAAGACATGATCGAAGACACCGCCATCAACATGGCCCGTGAACGCGGCCTGCTGGCTGCCTGATCCGATGAGCCCCGCCACCGCCGCCTTCCGTGCGGCCCGCGACCTGCTGCTGCGTCATCGCACCGATTATCCGTCGGCGCTCCGCGAATTCGCCTGGCCGCAGCTGCCGGCGTTCAACTGGGCGCTCGATCACTTCGACGATCTGGCGCGCGGCAACCACGCCACCGCGCTGTGGATCGTCGACGAGCAGGGCAGCGAACTGAAGCGCAGCTTCGAGGAACTGCGGATCGCGTCCGATCGCACTGCGAACTGGCTGCGCAGCCTTGGCGTCGCCCGGGGCGATCGCCTGCTGGTGATGCTGCCGAACCGGGTCGAGCTGTGGGAAACGATGCTGGCGGCGATCAAGCTTGGCGCGGTGCTGGCGCCAGCCACGCAGATCCTGTCGGCGGCCGATCTGCAGGACCGCATCGAGCGGGGCGCGATGCGCGCGGTGATCGCCGATGCCGCCAGCATCGCCAAGTTCGACGGCATCGCCGACGGCCAGCTGAAGATCGTCGTCGGTGGCGTCGCCGATGGCTGGACCGGCTATGCGGACGCGGCGCAGGCGCCGTCCGACTACGCGCCGGACGGCCCGACCCGGGGCAGCGATCCCTGCGTGCTGTATTTCACCTCCGGCACCACCTCGAAGCCGAAGATGGTGCTGCACACCCAGACCAGCTATCCGGTCGGCCACCTGAGCACGCTGTACTGGCTCGGCCTGCAGCCGGGCGACGTGCATCTGAACATCAGCTCGCCCGGTTGGGCCAAGCACGCGTGGAGCTGCTTCTTCGCGCCCTGGCAGGTCGGCGCGACGGTGTTCATCTACAACCAGGGCCGCTTCGATGCCGCCAGGACCTTGGCGACCATCACCCGCTGCGGCGTCACCAGCCTGTGCGCGCCGCCGACCGCCTGGCGCAGCCTGATCCTCGAAGACCTGAAGGCTCATCCGGTGCGCCTGCGCGAGCTGACCAGCGCCGGCGAGCCGCTGAATCCGGAAGTGATCGAACAGGTGCAGCGTGCCTGGGGTCTCACCGTCCGCGAAGGCTTCGGCCAGACCGAATCCACGGCCATGCTCGGCAATCCGCCGGGCCAGCCGCTGCGACCGGGATCGATGGGCCGGCCGCTGCCGGGCTATGCGATCGACCTGCTCGACCTCGACGGCAAGCCGGCCAAGGAAGGCGAGATCTCGGTGCGCCTTGCGCCACGGCCGACCGCGATCATGGCGGGCTACGCGGGAGATGAAGCGAAGACCGCGAAGGCGCTCGGCGGCTCGCATTACGGCACCGCCGATGTCGCGTCGATCGATGCCGATGGCTACTACTGGTACGTCGGCCGCAGCGATGACGTGTTCAAAAGCTCGGACTACCGGATCTCGCCGTTCGAGCTGGAAAGTGCGCTGCTGGAACATCCGGCCGTCGCCGAAGTCGCCGTGTTCGAAAGCCCGGACCCGAAGCGGCTGTGCGTGCCCAAGGCCTGCGTGATCCTGGCGCCGGGCCATGCGGCGAACGCCGATACCGCGAAGGCGATCCTGCTGTTTGCCCGCGAGCGGCTGGCGCCGTATCAGAAGGTCCGCGTGCTGGAGTTCTGCGAGCTGCCGAAGACGGTGTCCGGCAAGGTCAAGCGCAACGAACTGCGCGCTACCGAGGCCGAGCGCCGTGCGGCTGGCAGCCGCGGCGAGCAGGAATATCTGGAAGCCGATTTCCCCGAGCTGCTCGAAAGCCCCAGGCGCGCATGAAGCCGACTTCCACTGCCGTCAGATCACCGGGCCAGGCGCGACTCTGCGTCATGCAGGTCAAGGTCGAAGCGGTCCAGGTCTGGTTTCACTGTCCGCGCTGCGAGGCGGCGCTGGAAGGCTACTTGAGCGATCCGCGCGGCTGCGTGGACATCACCTGCGAAACCTGCGGCGAGGAATTCGACATTCCCGCTGCGGCCAGTCTCGTCATTGTCTGAACAGGACGCACCCATGAACGCACCCGTCGATTCGAAACCCATTCCGCTGTCCGAGCTGCCGGTCGTCTGGACCGACAAGGAGAAGCATCGCTTCAAGGTGGCGCGGCGCAGCTTCGTCGATCCGGAGATCCTGAAGACCGAGTACGAGACGATCTTCAACAAGTGCTGGCTGTACATCGGCCATGAGTCGGAACTGGTGAAGCCGGGCGACTTCGTGACCCGCATCGTCGCCAAGCGCAGCATCCTGTTCACCAAGGATGCGAGCGGCAAGATCAACGCCTTCTTCAATGCCTGCCCGCATCGCGGCGCCCAGGTCTGCCGCGAGCGCAAGGGCAACGCCAAGTCGTTCCAGTGCTTCTATCACGGCTGGGTGTTCGGAGCCGACGGCAAGCTCAAGAGCCAGCCGGGTGCTGACTGCTATCCGGATGACTTCAATGCCGATGGCCAGGCCAACCTGGTCGCGGTGCCGCGCATCGATTCCTACCGCGGCTTCTGGTTCATCTGCTTCGATGCCGGCGTGCAGTCGCTGCCGGATTATCTGGCCGGTGCCAAGGAGTGGATCGACATCGTCGCCGATCAGTCGGAAACGATGATGACCCTGGTCGGCGGTACGCAGGAGTACCAGATCCGCGCCAACTGGAAGCTGCTGACCGAGAACTCGATCGACGGTTACCACGCGATCAACACCCACGCGACCTACGTCGACTACCTGAAGAACTCGCAGGGTTCGATGAGCCCGGTGCCGTTCGACGGCACCGGCTACGACCTCGGCAACGGCCATGCGGTGATCGAGTACCGCGCGCCCTGGGGCCGGCCGGTCGCGCAGTGGATTCCACTGTGGGGCGAGGAAGGCAAGGTGGAGCTGGAGAAGGTCCACAACCGCCTGATCGAGCGCTTCGGGAAGGAACGCGCGGACCGCATCGCGCTGTTCAACCGCAACATGTTCATTTTCCCGAACCTCGTCATCAACGACATCATGGCGATCACCGTGCGCACCTATTACCCGACTGCGCCGGATGCCATGAACGTGTTCGGCTGGGCGCTGGCGCCGCAGGAAGAGAACGCCTGGGCGCGCAAGTACCGGCTGTCGAACTTCCTCGAATTCCTCGGTCCCGGGGGCTTCGCGACGCCGGATGATGTCGAAGCGCTCGAGCAGTGCCAGCGCGGCTTCGAAGCGATGCTCGAAGCCCCGTGGAGCGACATCTCCAAGGGCATGAAGAAGGAGAAGGTCAACTACGACGACGAACTGCAGATGCGCGCGTTCTGGACCCAGTGGCAGGCCTGCACCAAGGCTACTGCCGCCCCGGCGCGAGGTGACCGCTGATGAGCATGCTGACCATTGCCAACGTCACCCGCGAGCAGGTCGAGGACTTCATGTTCCTCGAGGCCGAGATGCTCGACGAATGGCGCCTGAAGGAATGGCTGACCCTGTTCACCGCCGACGCCACCTACAACGTGCCGGCCACCGACGTGGCGCCGAATGCCTCGCCGGACAGCTCGCTGTTCTATGTCGCCGATGACCGCTTCCGCCTGGAGCAGCGCGTCGAACGCCTGCTCAAGCGCACCGCCCACGCCGAGTTCCCGCGCTCCAAGACCCGGCATCTGGTGTCGAACGTGCGCATCCGTGGCCGCTCGGACACCGAGCTGGATGTCGGCGCGGCGGTGCTGACCTACCGTACCAAGATGGGCCTGACCGAAACCTACATCGGCAGCTATCGCTACCGGCTGGTGGTGCAGGACGGCCGGCTGCTGATCCACGAGAAGCGCTGCATTCTCGACATGGATGGCCTGAAGCCCAATGGCCGCATCAGCATCATCCTGTGAGACCGTGCAGATGAATATCCCCTTCCGCTACAAGCGCCTCGGCTACGTCGCGCTCAATGTCACGAGTCTTTCGCGCAGCACCGCGTTCTATCGCGATCTGGTCGGTCTCGATGTCAGCGCCGCCACCGACGATTGTGTTGCGCTGCGCTGCTCGCGCGATCACCACGCGCTGCTGCTCTATCCGGCCGCGACACCGGGGTTGAAGCGCATCGCCTTCGAGCTGGAATCGGCGGCCGACCTCGCCGCCGCCCGGAAGCACCTGACCGGCATCGGGCTAGCCGTGGACGCGGTGTCGGCCGAGGAGAAGAAGGCGCTGCGGCTGGTCGATGCGCTGCGCTTCCGGATTCCCGGCTGCGGCCTGTGCATCGAGCTGTTCGTGCAGATGATGTTCATGGCCAAGCCCTTCGAGGCGCGGCTGGCGAAGATCGAACGGCTCGGCCATGTGGTGCTCAACGTCGCCGATTTCAACGGCACGGTCGGCCTGCTCAACGAGCAGCTCGGCTTCCGCACGTCGGACTTCGTGCCCGGCTTCGCGGCCTTCCTGCGCTGCTTCCCGAACCCGCTGCACCACTCGATGGCGGTGCTCAGCGGCGATCACGACCATCTGAACCACGTGAACTTCATGGTTAGCGACATCGACGACATCGGACGGGCGATGAACCGCATGAAGGCAGCCGGTGTGGAGATCGTGTTCGGCCCGGGCCGTCACCTACCGTCGGAAAGCATCTTCCTGTACTTCCTCGATCCGGACGGCATGACCGTCGAGTACAGCTTCGGCATGGAATGCTTCCCGGAAGCCGGCGCCCGCGAAGCGCGTCTGCTGGAACCGGTGCCGGCCACGCTCGATACCTGGGGCAGCGTCGCCACGCCGGCGTTCGGCAAGATCGGCGCGATCGAGCAGCGGTCATGACCGGCCCGCGCTTTGAAGGCCAGGTGGCGATCGTCACCGGCGCCGGCCGCGGCATCGGCTATGCGTGTGCCGAGCGGTTCGCCTCGGAAGGCGCGAACCTGGTGATCGGCGATCTCGATGCCGCACAGGTCGATGCGGCGGTCGACGAGCTGATCGCCGACTACGGCGTCAAGGTCATCGGTGTCGCCGGCGACTTGTCCCTGCAGGCGGTCGCCGAAGCGACCATCAAGGCCGCGCTCGACCACTTCGGCCGCATCGACGTGCTGGTCAACAACGCCGGTGGCGGCATCCTGCGGCCGTTCCTGGCGCACACGCCGGAAACGCTGAAGGCGACCATCGACCGCAACCTGTGGACCTGCATCTGGTGCTGCTGGTACGCGCTGCCGACGATGCGCGCGCAGGGCTATGGCCGCATCGTCAACCTCGGTGCCGACTCGGTGCGCAACGGCCTGTTCGACCACGCCGCCTACAACGCCGCCAAGGGCGGCATGCACGGCATGACCACTGGTCTGGCCCGCGAATACGCCCGCGAAGGCATCACCGTGAACACCGTCGCGCCTTGCGTGGTGCAGACGCCGCAGCTCGATGAAGTGGCGAAGCGCGATCCCGAACTGGTGCGCAAGGTCATCGACGTGGTGCCGATGGGCCGGCCGGGCACGATGGAGGAAGTGGCCTCGATGGTCGCCTACCTCGGCAGCCGCGAAGCCGCCTTCGTCACCGGCCAGGTGATCAGCGTCAACGGCGGCACCACGATGCTCTGAGGCCGGCGCGAACCGCCGGCTGCGCAGTCCACAACCCGCATGAATCCATGACCCAGACCGTCGCCACCATCCCCGAATCCGAACTGCTCGACGGCGAGATGAAAAGCGCCTTCCTGCCGGACGGCACCCGCATCGCGCTGTTCCACATCAACGGCGGCTACTACGCGACGCAGGACACCTGCACGCACGAGAACGCCTCGCTGAACGACGAGGGCACCGTTGACGGCGATCGCGTGACCTGCACCTGGCACTACTGCGAGTTCTCGATCGTCACTGGCGAAGCGCTGAACTCGCCGTGCAGCGAGCCGCTGCAGACCTATCCGGTGAAAGTCATCGACGGCGTACTCCATGTCGTCTGCTGACGGCCTGACGCCGAAGACCAGGCCGCGCGCCCGGGCGCTGGTCGCCCGGCCGGACAAGCCGGTGGCAACGCGCCGCCGCACCCAGGCCGAACGCTCGGACGAGATGCGCCAGCGGCTCGTCGAAGCAGCATCGGTGGTGCTGCGCCGCAAGGGCTATGCGGGCCTGCGCACCGATGAAGTGGCGCGAGTCGCCAAGGTGTCGCGCGGCGCGCTGCAGCATCACTTTCCGAGCAAGGACAGCCTGGTGGTGGCCACCGCCGAACACCTGCTGCAGGCCAGCCTGAATCGCGGCGCGCGCCGCGCGGCGTCGGTTGCTGCGGCGGCTGATCCGATCGACGCGATCATCGAGGACGGCATCGAATTCTTCCTCGGGCCCGACTTCACCGTGGTGCTCGACCTGGTGCTGGCCGGCAGCAAGAGCCGCGCGATCCGCGACCAGATCTACGCCCATGCGCGCAGCAGCCGTCTCGGCGTCGAGCAGGCCTGGCTGGAGCTGCTGGTGGCGCGCGGCGTGCCGCGCGAAAAGGCCGAAAAAGTGCTGTGGCTGACCATCAGCGTGGTGCGCGGCTTCGCCGTGCGTGCGCTGTGGCAGCAGGACGAGGCGCTGTTCCGCAGCCTGCTCGCCGAATGGAAGCTGATCGTCAGCGGCCATCTGGCGGCGCTGTCGAGCCACGCATCCGACAACAACCAGAACCCCCCGCTGTCCAAGAACCCCGGAGTAACACGATGAGCCTGTGGAACGATTTTGTCGGCGCCGAGATCCGCTACATCGACACGCCGACCTACGGCCGCATCCGCATTGCCGAAGCCGGCCCGAAGGACGCGCCGGTGATCCTGTTCCAGCACGGCATCGGCGGCCATCTGGAGGCTTACAGCAAGAATCTGGTGCCGCTGTCCGACCAGTTCCACTGCATCGCCTTCGACTACGTCGGCCATGCGCTGTCGACCCGCAAGGACATGGAATACACGCCGCCGGTGCTGGCCGAGCAGGTGCGCGAGCTGATGGACGCGATGGGCATCGAACGCGCCCACCTGTCCGGCGAATCGCTGGGCGGCTGGGTGTCTGGTTTCTTCGCCGTGAAGTACCCGCAGCGGGTGCTGAAGCTGATGCTCAACACCGGCGCCGGCATTCCGATCGTCTCGGAAAAAGGCCGCGCCGACATGCTGGACCTGATGGAGCGCTCGAAGAAAGCGGCCGGTGTCGCGCCGAGTTTCGAGATGGTCAAGCACCGCATCGAATGGCTGATCCACCCGAGCAACCACGCCCGTCTGGTCACCGACGAGCTGGTCAACCTGCGCCTGCGCTACTACCTGATGCCGGAAGGCCGCGAGGTGACGCCGAAGGTCAACCGCATGCTGCCGCGCCACGACGAATTCCTGGTGCCGCTGGAGCAGATCACGGTGCCGACCATGCTGCTGTGGACGCGCGACAACCCGATCCACGATCTCGATTCGGCGCGCGCCGCCCATGCCCGCATCCCCGGCTCGACGCTGTACGTGATGGAAGCCGACAGCGCCCACTGGCCGCAGTACGAAGACCCGGAAGAGTTCAACCGCGTCGCCCGCGCCTTCTTCGGCGATGCTGCCTGATGGCAGCGCGTGCGAAAGCCGGCAAGGCCGGGGCAGCGTCGGCAGCAGCAAAGCCGACGTCACCGGCGGTGCTGGCCAAGCCGCTGCGCGAGGCCTACGGCAGCGGCCGGCCGATCGCCCCGATCCGCGACCGGCTGGCACCCGGCGATCTGGCCGCGGCCTACGCGGTGCAGGATCTCAACACCCGGCACTGGCTGAAGGCCGGCCGCCGCCTGGCCGGCCGCAAGATCGGCCTGACCTCCACGGCCGTGCAGCAGCAGCTCGGCGTCGACCAGCCGGACTTCGGCATGCTGTTCGCCGACATGGCCGTCTGCGACGACGAGGCCGTGACGCTCGACCGCGTGCTGCAGGCCAAGGTCGAAGCCGAAGTGGCCTTCGTGCTGGAGCGCGACATCACCACGGAGCAGGCGACGATGGCCGACGTGCTGCGCGCCGTCGGCTACGCGGTGGCCGCGATCGAGATCGTCGGCAGCCGCATCGCCAACTGGGACATCCGCCTGGTCGACACCGTGGCCGACAACGCCTCCAGCGGGCTTTACGTGCTTGGCAACACGCCGATGCTGCTGGCCGGGCTGGACCTGCGCGACTGCGCGATGGAGATGACCCGCGCCGACCAGGTGGTGTCGACCGGCGTTGGCCACGCCTGCCTCGGTCACCCGCTGAACGCGGTGCTGTGGCTGGCGCGGAAGATGGTCGAAGTCGGCCGGCCACTGCAGGCTGGCGACACCATCCTGTCCGGCGCGCTCGGGCCGATGGTGGCGGTGAAGGCAGGGGATCGCTTCGAGGCGCGGATTGCGGGGTTGGGGTCGGTGCGGGCGCGGTTCGCGGTTTGATTGCTTGCGGCCTGCGCCGCTGCTCGCTGATGGGCGATCTGCTTTGGCCTTGCCTTCCTGAGTCGTCATTCCGGTGAAAGCCGGAATCCAGAGCGGGCCGTGCTGCACGTGACCTGACGGGCGGCGATGGCGCCGGCTACTCCGGTTGTGTTCGTGCCGCACTTTCGCGCTATCGCGCGACTCACTTTCTTTTGGCGCAAAAGAAAGTAAGCAAAGAAAACAGGCCCTCGGCGTGTCGTCGGATCGCATGAAGCAACAGCGCAATCCGATGCCCTGCGCTTCTCGCGATCTCTGGGGTCCGCGATAACGGGCCATCCATGGCCCGGTATCGCTCAGCCGGCATCCATGCCGGCTGCCCCCAGAGCCCGCTGCGATGCTCGGCGCCACGCAGAGGGCCGAACGTCAAAAGCAACCGCAAAAGCAAAAGCCGAATCAAAAGCGGCGGTACGGTTTTGCCGTTGCCGTTGCCGTTGCCGTTGCCGTTGCCGTTGCCTTAGCTTTGGCTGTTGCTTCTGCTGATCCCTGCCGTTGCATGGCGCCGAGCATCGCAGCGATCGGAGGGGGTGAGGGTTCGCGCTTAGCGAGCACTGCTCGCTGCGAACCCGAACGGCATGGATGCCGGTCGAGCGATGCCGGGCCATGGATGGCCCGTCAGCGCGGTACCCCGGAGAGCGCGAGAAGCGCAGGGCATCGGAGGACGGCTTTTCGTCCTCCGACGCCCTGCCTGGGCCGCCCTTCTTTGGTTACTTTCTTCAGCGGTTGAAGAAAGTAACTCGCGCGATAGCGCGAAATAGTGCGATGAGGCTCGGGACAAAAAGCAGAGTCGACATTAACTCGACTCTGGCCCCTTTAATTCCACTGGGGCAGCAAATCTAGGCGATGGGTCGGGACCCGCCCTAGGGCGTATACAGTGCCTGCGATGGCGTATCAGCTTGAGCGAAGTGTTAGGCGTCGCTGTGGAATGGTGGAGCGCTATTCGATAGCGGCAGCTAGCTCGCGAATGTTCGGCACCTGCTTGTCAAGCTGTGACTGATTGACAACTACGTCTTTGCCGAGCACTTGGGTTCTGCCAGAACTTAGCCCAGAGATTGGTACTCCGAGTGTACCTGAGACGACGGAGGCTGTATTGGCATCGTTAACTTCATATTGAAACATCTGCTTAAATGCACGCTTACTTGTCGGCGCTGGCGCACCAGAAGGGTGAACACAGAAAAGATTGGAATTCGTTTGCCAGACCGCAAAAATCTCTTCGCCAATCTCGTTCACGACGCTCTTAAAGGCGGCGCCTGATGCTTGGTTGTACTGGGTGAGGCGATTTCCCACGTACATGTATAGAGTCGGCTGGGCCATGCGAAATCGCTGGGAGTTCGTGTGGAATTCGGACTGTTGCTGGCCCGGCTGGCGCGTTACTCCGTAGATCAGGGCAAGGACAGCACGAACCGCGCGTTTGGAGGAGCCATCTGCCGAAAACGGCACGATCAAGCGGTCGGAGGCAGATAGTGCAAGTTCCGTATAGATCGAAAAACTTGGGTTGCAGTCGATGAAGACAGTGTGGTCCGCATTATCCCAAGACGTTACGATGTCCTGTATGAGGTCACTGATCCAAGTGTGCACGATACGCCAGGCGTCCTGCGGCCCAGGGAACGCTGCTGCATTGACCCGCGATGCCTGGATCTCAAGCTGTTCGTCGCCGACCACCAAAAAGAGATTACTGGGGACAGGAAAGTTGAACTGATGCACCTGCAGTGCGAAGCGCGCGCCCGACTTGGGGTTTACGTACGGGCTGAAAATTCTTTCTTCGATGTAACCAGACACAGTGAGTCTAGGTACCCCGAGATGGATTCGGTTGAGATTCGCCTCTCCTGCTTGCATTCCGCCGAGCAACATGGAAGAAGAGTTTGCCTGTGGACAAAGGTCGATCACAAGCACTCGCTTCTCGGGATGGATGCGGGCGTACTCGGCCGCTACTTGGAAGGTCAAGTAGCTCTTGCCAACGCCGCCTTTGTTGTTCCAGATGGAGTAGATGGACACGTCTGATCTCGTTGTAGGTTGCTCAAAGCATCGATGCTAGCGCCCTTCGGCTCGCTACTGTTAAGGCAAGACGTAGGCCTTGCCAGATGCTTCGACGAAGGGCGAGCGACAGACGAGCGATAAGTTCTAGGAGCGCTGGCGCTACGCCCGCTTGGATTTTGCCTGCAAAAACACACGATAACCTGCCACAGCAACGTTTTCGTGCATCCCTGCCGGATAACCCGACAATTGCGGCCCTGAGCAACCTTCAGCTCAAACCGCCCCCAACCGCTGCAACGCCGCCTGCGTCAGATACCGGTCATACAGCTTCGGATCATTGGCGCCGGACACATGCTGGCCCTCCACCGCCCGCACCTGCTCGATCCGCGTGACGCTGTTGGTCTGGATGTCGCTGGAGGTGACATGCGCCCAGCTCCAGTACGGGTGCTTGCCGTCCATCACCTTCTTGTTCCCGGCTTCATACAGCGTGTAGGCGCCATCGAAGGAGCGGTACGGCTGCATGTTGCGGTCGTAGGTGACCATGCCGACGACGACTTGGTTGCGGGCGTCGAACCAGACGCGCTTCTTGCCGATCGGGGCGCGCGGGAACTTCAGCGGTTCGGCTTCGACCATGATCGCTTCGGGAATCAGCTCGACGGTCGCGTCCCAGAAGGTTTTGCCCTTCGGGCCGCCGTGGGTGCCGTGTTCCCAGTTGTCGTTCTCGTGGTTCCAGCTGTCCGACAGGCCGCCGAGGAATGGGCCGCGGCCGACGATCTTGTAGTTGCCCCAGGTGTGCAGCGGATCGCCGGCAGCCCAGGCGTCGGACAGGAACAGGGTCAGGCCGGGGATCAGCGGCTCGAAGCGCTGGTTGGTCGGGAACTGGCGGATGCGGCGGAACTCCGGCACGTAGCCGTAGAGCTGCGGGAAGGTGGAGTGGTCGTAGTCCCAGACGTTCAGGAAGCTGGTGCCGCGATAAGCCTGCGGTTCGAGAAAGAACACGCTCTGGAAGCGCAGCTTGGTCTTCTGCTCTTCCCAGTACGGCTTCGGGTCCATGCTGACGCGGCCGATCGGTGACAGCTCGGCCCAGCCGCCGGAATACTTGAAGCGCTCCTGGCCGCCCTGGTCGATGGTGGTCAGCTTCAGCGCGTAGAACGAGGCGTCATGGCGGCCCCAGCTCAGGGTCTGGGCGGCAAACAGTTCGATGCCGTTGGTCGGGTTCGGAAACGGGTTGCCGCCGATCCACGGGCCGCCGGTGTTCTTGTCGACGACGTTGCCCTTGGCATCGAACATGCCGCGACCGCTGTTCGATAGCGTGGCTTCGATGTACTCCCACGGCGACAGCCGCATGACATCGGTGGTGGTCTTGACGATCTTCAGCCGCCGGCCCTGCTTGAGGATCTGTTCGTAACGGACCGGCTCGATCAGGTCCTTCACCAGTTCGACGTTCTTGGCGTCGATGATGTCGCCGGTCTTGATCTTGCCCTTGGTGTAGCCCTCGATCGACAGCAGTTCCTCGGGGTAGGCCTTGCTGATCTCGCCGGTCTTGGCGATCGCTTCATGCAGCGGCATCAGCACGCCGGTCGACAGCGTGCCCTTGGCGGCATCGGCAAGGAATTTCCGGCGGCTGTAGCCGGCGTCGTAGCGGAGCAGTTTCATCGTCGTCAGGTATCCGGGAAGGGCTGCGGGGAAAGGGAAGGAAGTGGAAGAAGCGGTGGTTGGCGCTGCGCGGCGCGGCCGGCGCTGCGGGTCAGATCGGCGGCGCCGGCCGGTCGGCCCGGTCGAGCACCGGGCGGGTCGGCTTGCCGGTCGGCGAGCCGCCGGGCGGTTCCAGCGTGATCGCGAACACCACGGTGCGGCTGGCGTCGAGGCCCTGCGGCACGTCGACGACGACGGTGGAGTCGCGCTCGGTGCCGAGGATCGCCAGCGGTCGCGGCGCGCCGTCATCGGCCAGCCACCACAGCTGCACGCTGGTGCGGCCGGTGCTCAGGTAGTCGTCGCTGGCGGTGATCGCCAGCTTCCGGTGATCCGGCGACAGGCTGATCATCCAGCCCATGCGGGAGCCGGGCATGCCGAGGCGCGCCAGCAGCACTGGCAGCGGCCGCAGTTCGTCGCCGCCCAGTTCGGGTTCGGCCAGCTCGGCGCGGTCGGCGGGCCCGGCCGGCGGCTGGGCCGGGAAGCTCAGGCGGGCACCGGCCAGTTCGATCAGGCCGCCGACGATCAGCAGCCCGCAGCCGCAGGCGGCGGCCAGGAAGCGGACGCGCCGGAACCAGACCGCGCGCCGGCGCGGCGGCCGCGCTTGGCGCGGTGCGGGTGCTGCCGTGTCCAGGCGGATTGGCGACGCCGGCAATGACGATGACGACGGCTGCCGCCGGGTTTCGGCGATCAGCGCGGCCCGCAGCGCCGCCGGCGGCGACACGGCCGGCAGGCCGTAGGCGATAGGCGCGAAGCGGCTTTCCCAGACGCCGACCCGGCGGCGCACATCCGGACGCGTGGCGATCAGCCGCTCGAAGCGGGCGCGGGCCGGGCCGCGCAGCGCGCCCAGCACATACTGGGCGGCCAGCCGGTCGATCAGTTCGGGATGGTCGTAGATCACCGGCCCACTTCCAGACACTGCCGCAGGCGCACCAGCGCTCGGCGAATGCGGGCCTTGACGGTGCCCAGCGGCAGACCCAGGTGATCGGCCAGCTCCTGGTTCGAATAGCCCTCGTAGAAGCTCAGCAGCAGGCAGCGCCGATGGGCGTCGTCCATGGTGTCGAGGCAGCGGGACAGGCGGTCGATGTCGGTGAGCACGATGGCGTCGAATTCGGGCGATCGTGGAGGTACGGCGGCGTCGCGCAGATCGGACGCGTGGCTGCTCAGGCGTTCGGCCTGCACCTGGCGGCTGCGCACCACGTCGATGGCCCGGTAGCGGGCGATGCCGATCAGCCAGCCGGCGGCGTCGCCGCGTTCCGGCGCGTAGGTGCTGCCGCGCCGCCAGATGCGGATGTAGCAGTCCTGCAGCGCCTCGTCGGCCTGCCCGGGGTCGCGCAACATCCGCAGCAGCACGGCGTAGAGGTAGCGGCTGGTCTCGTCGTAAAGCGCGGTGAAGGCCTCGGCATCGCCCTGCGACACCCGTTCCAGCAATTGGCGCAGACGGTTCTCGTCGACCGGCATCCGCAGCGGCGCGCGCGGCAGCAGCGCCTGCAGTCGCGCTTCGAAGCCGGCGATCGCCGCCTGCTCGATGTCGTGGCCGGGGATGAAGCCGGCCATCGCGTCGGCATCGACGTCGGCATCGTGATGACGCGATGTCGTCACGGGCGCGCGATCGCTCAGGGCTGGCCGACCACGGCCGGCGATGGCGGCACGAAGGCCTGTTCCAGCACGTAGGCGTCGTCGAAGTGCTGCTCGCCGACATAGCTGACCGGCAGCCGCATGAAGTGGCGCAGCACGCCCGGCCGGGGCACGCCGCTGACCGCGTACCACTCCGGGGCCGGCGTGCGGGTGCCGGCGATGGTGCCGTCGGCGCCGAACAGGTTGCGGCTGCCGCCGCCCGGAAGCGGTAGCCGGTACAGCTCCTCGAAGCGGCCCAGCTGGTAGCGCTGCGCTGTCAAGGTGGTGTCGGCAGCGGTGACGCCGCGCAGGCCGCCGTCGCGCGCCAGGATCAGGCTCGGTTCGGCCGGGGCCGGCGTGTCCTGCGGGAAGAACGGGCTCAGGCCGTCATCGGTGCTCGGCCGGCGCGGCAGGTCGGCGCGGACGGCGAACCAGAAGTGCTCGCGGCCGGAGCCGCGCACGCTGTCGTAGGCGATCGGCCGCAGCTCGTTGTCGAGCGTGACCCGCCAGATCAGGCTGTCGACCGGCGCCTCGCCCGGCAGCGCATCAGCGCTGCGGAACCACAGGAAGTAGTTGACCTGGATCAGCCGCGCGCCGCCGAAGCGGGTGAAGCCGATCTGGTAGTGCACGGTGTGCTGGCGGGTGTCGATGTCCAGCCGCGCGCCGCCGTGGCCGTCGTCGACCCAGACCGGCGTGCCGAGCTGGCGCTGGCCGCTGCCGGCCGCCATCAGCAGCTCCGGCGCGTTGACCTCGGCAATCGCCCGCCAGGCCGAATCGACCAGGCCGGGGAAACCCAGTTCGTCGGGGTAGGCATCGCTGACGCGGGTCGGGATCAGCGACACGTCCTCCACCGGCTGCACCTGCCAGCGCAGCGGTGCTTCGGGCCCGAGCCGTTCGCTGCGCGGGCTGGCGAACGCGCGCCGCACCGCGTCCTCGTGGGCGCGCAGGCGGGCGCGCTGCAGCGGCAGGGTCAGCGGATACAGGCCCAGTGCCCGGGTGGCGGACGAATAGGCATCCGGCGGCACCATGGTGTCGTGCACCAGCTTGAAGTTGTCCGGATCGTCGAATTCCAGCGCCGCCAGGCCGCGCCCGCAGTTCAGGAACTCGCCGCGCAGGATCGCGCGCTGCTGGGAATCGAGGCCGAGATTCTCGTACTCGAACTCGCGGGCTTCTTGATCGAACTCGCGCATCCGGCGCAGCCAGGCGCCGACCTCGTCGATCGTCTTGACCTCGTCACGGAACGAGGCCAGCAGGCGGTCGCTGCGCAGGTACGGAAAGCCCGGCACGCGATAGAACACGCCGTCGCGGACGCCGGCGGCGTCGATCTTGGCGTCAATCTCCGCGTAGCGTGCGCGGCAGGTCTTCAGCGCGACGAAGAAGCCGCTGGGTTCGGCGAGGTGCGGGCTGCGGGCGCAGCCGGCGACAGCGGTGGCGAGGGCGATGCAGGTCAGCAGCAGGAGGGTGTGGATGCGCATGGGCGGTGCCTGTCGGGGCGCGCCGCTAGCGGTGCGCCGGCTGGGGGGCGGCCGGTGGCGATGGCGCCACCGGCGGGAACGACCACTCGAGACTGACTTTCGCGGTACCGGTCCACAGGCCCAGCCAGGTCGAGTTGCCGTTCAGTGACAACGGCAGAGGCAGCGTGGCGGATGCCTTGCCGCTGGCCGGCGCATGACGAAGGGTGTCGGTGATCCATTCCAGCGCCGCCGTCGGCATCGGCTGCGGCTCGGTGGCCCGCGAGGTGTGCTGGGATTCGGTGAACTCGGTGACGCCGACCGGCGATGGGATGTGGATGTTCTCCACCCACAGCGGCCGCTTGGCGTCGTCGGGATCGAAGACGATGGTGAAGTGGCTGCACAGCGACAGGCCGTCGCTGGCGTTGTGGCTGTCGGCCGTGCGGTGTTCCTGGAACGGCACCAGGCGGTCGACGGTCTTGTTCCAGCGCTCGCCGGCAATATCCATTTCCAGCGTCACCCGCGATGCGCCGGCGCAGCCCTTGTACGGCAGGAAGTGGTAGTAGCGGCCGGGCTCGTCTTCCTCTTCCATCGCTTCCGGATACTGGGTGGCGGCGAGGATCGCGGCGTAGAACAGCTGGGTTTCCTGGTTGCACACGGCGTCGCCGCGGCATTTCATCTGGTCGTACTGCATGCGCTTGGCCAGCTCGGCTTCCTCGGCCGGCGTCGACGGCAGCTTCAGCTTGCCGCCGCTGGCTTCGATGGCTTTCTTCGCCAGCCGGGCCAGGTGCACGGTCTTGGCTTCCAGCCGGGCATCGAGATCGGGATCGAGCAGGTTGCGGATCTGCCGCTCGCCGTCGCTGCGCATCGGCACCCGCAGCTCGTAGCGCTGCCGGGTGCTGCCCTTCGACCACTGCCGCGCCGGGTACTTGGGGTCGTTCTTCTCCCAGGTCTGGGTCGCCTCGACGGTGGCGACCACGGTCAGCACCCGGTCGACTGGTGCCGCCTGTGCGCTGCCGGCCAGCAGCCCGGCGACCAGCGCCAGCGCCGTTCCACGTGGATGCCGAATGACAGGGTCCGGAAACGGCGGTGGCGTCAGGCGCATGGCGGCTGGGCGGTTCAGTCGCCGCCGAAACGGCGGCCGTAAGAGATGCCGATGCTCATGTTGCGGTTGGCGATCGTCGCCTCGCCGCCGCCAAAAGCAGCGGGGATGGAGTTCTCGCCGGTCACGCGGCGGCGCTCGGACATCGCGAAGAAGCCGGACAGCTCGTGCACCTTGGCGACCGTCCAGGTGCTGCCGAGGGTCAGATGGAACTTCGAGGTGCCGGGCGACTGCTGGTTGAGCAGGATGTTGTGCCGCGACAGCAGCTGGGTGGAGTAGATGAAGCCGCCGCGCACGATGAACGACGGCGACACCTCATGCTCCACGCCGAGCTTGTAGGCGTTCTGGTTGTTGAAGCCGAAGCCCGGGCCGTTGGCGGAACCGAGCGGCCGGCCGGCGGCCAGGCGATCGATGCCGTTGCCGAAGCCGTTGCTGCGCTGGTAGCCGAAATGCTGGTACTCCAGCGCCAGCCGCCAGCCGTCGGCCGGGCGGGCCAGCAGCGCGCCGCCGAAGATCGCCGGGATTTCCAGCTTGCCCTGGTCCGGCAGCAGGCCACGGTATTCCTCGATGCGCAGCTGCAGCGCCTGCGTGCGGTAGGACAGGCCGGCGTCAAGCCACGGCGTCAGCGGCGCGGTCCAGCCGATCGTCAGGCTCATGCCGTAGCTGGTGTGCGGGCCCTGGTTCGACACCGCGTCCGGCGTTTCCGACAGCGGCGCGAACGGCAGCAGGCCTTCCACCGACAGCCACTGGTGCTGCAGGTTGAGCGACATGCCGAGGCTGTGGCTGCCCAGCCGGTGGGCGGCCACCAGCGACAGGCCGCCGATCTTCAGCGAGGTCTGCGATGAATCGGAGACGCCGTTGTCGTTCGGGCCGGCGAAGCGCGCGTACGGGCTTTGCGGATAGACCGGGCCGAAGCCGGCGGCAAAGGCGGTGACGCCGAACGCCCAGCGGTCGCCGACCTTGAAGTTCGCGCCGACCTGGGGGATCGGGTAGTAGTTGCTCTTGTACTGGTAGGCGCCGTCCGGGCCTGCGGCGTTGCCGATGATTTCCGCACCGCCGCTGACCCGCAGCAGGTCGACGCCGACGTCATAGCGGTTGCCCATGGCGATCGCCTGCGCCGGGTTGGCGCTCAGCGCCGTGCTCTCGCTGGCGCCGACGTAGCTGACGCCGCCGAAACCCATTGCCTTGATGCCGGAGCCGTGCTCGAAGATGCCGAGCGTGGCGTGGGCGTTGAGGCTGGCAAGCGAGCCGACAGCGATCAGGGCTGTCGCGCGAAGGGAGATCATGTTTTTTGTGTCCGAATGGTCGCAGGGGGCCGGGAGAATACCGGCGTGGCGGCTACGGTGTTCAGCCGGCGTGGCGCTGGCGGTCGAGGAAGCGCTCGCGGACGACCAGGTACAGCGGGAAGGCCAGCGAGACGCCGATATACGACAGGCCGACGAAGCCCCAGCCCCAGCGCAGGCCCAGCCCGATGCGCTGGGCATCGAACACGACCCAGATCATGAACACCACCCAGGCGATCGCCATGTCGATGCTCAGGAAGGCGGCGGTGCCGCCGGCCTTGATGGCGTCACCGAAGAAGGCCACCGGATTGAGAATGTTGCCGCCGTTGGCCATCCAGTCGAAGGCATGCGGCCAGGTGCTGAACAGCGCCACGAGGCCCAGCACCACGAACAGGCCGTGCTTCAGATTCTGCGTCATTGCTGTCTCCCCACGCTCAAGGACGGCCGCTGCCCGCTGCTGGTATGTGCCGCCGCTGATGAAGTCGAGCGGCGGCCGGCGGATCTTGGAAAAAGGAGTCTGCCCATGCGGCCTGCGGAGCAGCCCCTACCGAAGTCGGGTGCCGCGCCGTTCATGTCGAACGGCGTCCTGCGTTCCGCGCTCAGGGCATCTTGGCGATGTGGCTCTGGTCGGTGAACTTGTCGTAGTAGATGGCGTCGAGCTTGACGCCGTACTCGGTCATCGAGGCGATGCCGGCGTCGATCATGCCCGGCGGGCCGCACATGTAGCCCTCGGCATCGTTCAGTGCGACGCCGGGCAGCGCATCGGGAATGAACTGGGTGACTAGGCCGCGGGCGCCGGTCCAGCTGCTGTCGGCCGGTTCATGGGACAGCACCGGCAGGAACACGAAGGTACCGGCCCAGTTGTTGGCGATCTGCTGGATCTGGTCGAGCCCGTAGAGATCGGCCTGCGTGCGGGCGCCGAACAGGAAGGCGCAGGGGCGCTTGACGCGGTCCTTGCGGGCCGCTTCCAGCACCGACAGCAGCGGCGCCAGACCGGAACCGCCGGCGATGCAGATCATCGGCGAGGTGCCGGGATGCAGATGGAAGTTGCCGTGCGGGCCTTCGACTTCCAGCGGCAACTGGTCCAGTTCGCCCTTGAACAGCGCTTCGGTGAAGGCACCATTCGGCACCTTGCGGATGAAGAAGCTGACTTCGCTGCGGCCGTCGCGGTCCGGCGCATCGGCGAACGAATAGTTGCGCGCCCGCTCCAGCCCGGCGTACTTCAGGTTGGCGTACTGGCCGGCGACGAAGCGGATCGGCCGGTCCAGCGCCACGGTGATGCGGACGATGTCGTGGGTCAGCGTCTCGGTGGCGGCGATCCGGCCCTTGAACGACTCCGCCTTCGGTGCGTCGAGCGCCTGGCTTTCGACTTCGACCTGGGTCAGCGCGTCCTTCGGAATGGCCTGGCAGGCGAGGATGAAACCGGCGGCGATTTCCTGCTGCGACAGCGTGTAGCCGAAGTCGGTCAGCGCCGACACCCGGCCTGACTTGAGCTTGCACTTGCAGGAGCCGCAGGTGCCCACCGTGCAGTTGTGCGGGAACGGCACGCCGTTCTTCAGCGCGGCTTCCAGCATGGTTTCGCCGGACGGCACTTCATAGCGCGAACCGAACGGTGCCACTTCGACGAACTTCGCTTCACCGCCGCCAAACAGCTTCTTCAATAGACCCATCACGGACTCCGTCGCGAACCGCATGTCTTCAGCGACCGGCAACGGTCACGGGATGCTTGCAGCAGATAGTACGGTACAATACTATTACTGACAACAAGGCGCTGCCAGTGCTGCCGGCGATGCGGAATCGCTTGCCTGGACGGGCCACAGTCATGCCGCAGCCACGTCCTGCGGTCCGCGAGAGGAGACGGTCATGGACCTGGACGCCGGCCCGAGATCCGCTGCAACCCTTTTCCGACACGCCGCGCTCGCAGGCAACGGCCAGCCTTTCGAAGGGCGTCGCCGGCCCGGCCCGGGCATCCCATACCGCTCGCTCGATCGTCACCGTTCGCCGCTGTGCGGCGCGGCTGCCGATTGAGCGCTCCCGCTTCCCTCGACCCACGCTCAGGAACCGTTCACGCCATGTCCAACCAGCCTCTCGCCGCCAGTGCCGCCATCGTCCGCCAGGTCGGCGGTCCGTTCACGATCGAATCGATCACCGTCGCGGCGCCGCGCGAGCACGAGGTGCGCGTGAAGATGGTCGGTGTCGGCATGTGCCACACCGATCTGGTGGTGCGCGACGGCTTCCCGGTGCCGCTGCCGATCGTGCTCGGCCACGAAGGCTCGGGCATCGTCGAATCGGTCGGCAGTGCGGTCACCACGGTCAAGCCGGGTGATCACGTGGTGCTCAGCTTCAACTCCTGCGCCGCCTGCCCGAGCTGCGACAACACCCAGCCGGCGTACTGCTACAACTTCCTCGCCAACAATTTCTCCGGCGTTCGTCCTGGCGACGGCAGCACGGCGCTCAGCCAGAACGGCACCCAGATCGCCGGCAACTTCTTCGGCCAGTCGTCGTTTGGCAGCTATGCGGTGGCCCATGAGCGCAATGCCGTGGTCATCGACAAGGACCTGCCGCTGGAGATCATGGGGCCGCTCGGCTGCGGCATCCAGACCGGCGCCGGCGCGGTGGTGCTGTCGCTGGGCCTGAAGGCCGGCCAGTCGCTGGCGATCTTCGGCGGCGGTGCGGTCGGCCTGTCCGGGCTGCTGGGCGCGCGCGCCATCGGTGCCGGCACGGTGATCGTCGTCGAGCCGAACGAGGGACGCCGCAAGCTGGCGCTGGAACTTGGCGCGACCCACGCCATCGATCCGAAGGCCGAGGCCGACGTGCTGGCCAAGATCAAGGAACTGAGCGGCGGCGGCGTCAACCACGCCTTCGACACCACCGGCATCCCGGCGGTGATCGGCGTGGCCGTGGAAACCATGCTGCCGAACGGCATGCTCGGCCTGGTGGCGGTGCCGCCGCCGGACGCCACGCTGCCGGCCAACATGATGAGCATGCTGATTCGCGGTGTCGGCGTGAAGTACATCACCGAGGGTGACGCCGATCCGAAGGTGTTCATCCCGCAGATGGCGGCCTGGTTCAAGGCGGGCAAGTTCCCGTTCGACCGGCTGGTGACGAAGTTCAAGTTCAGCGAGATCAATGAAGCCGCGCATTCGTCCGAGAAGGGCGGCGCGATCAAGCCGGTCATGGTGTTCTGAAGCCAATCCGGCCGGAACGCGGCGGCCGTCGCCGCGTTCCGGCCATCACTCGGGAGGAGACAACATGCAGCAGCAAGCGAGCATCAACTCACAGAAGATGGGGCTGTGGTGCACCTGGATCTTTGCCGCGCTGACCGTGGTCGGCTGGCTCGGCATCGGCCATTTCTATGCGCCGTTCCCGGCCGATGCCGGTCTTGACGCCACCAAGCAGTGGTTCACCGAGACGCACCGCTGGGGCACGATCATCGGCTGCACGATCTTCTACATCGCCGCCGGCCTGCTGACGCCGGGCTCGATCCAGTTCGGCATCATGCTGTCGAAGATCGAAGGCCGCTTCCCGCTGTGGTCGATCACCGCCGGCGTCTGCGGCATCTTCATTTCGCTGATCATCTTCTTCAACTGCTGCGCCTGGATCGTGGCCGCCTACCGGCCGGAGTTCGGCAGCGACGTGATCCAGGCCTGGTACGACTGGTCGTGGTTCGCCTTCCTGCTCGGCTGGATCTACTTGGCGATCGAGATGATCGCCACCGGCATCGTGGAGCTGCAGGACACCCGTGCCGTGCCGATGATTCCGCGCTGGTTCACTTGGCTGACCTTTGCGGGCGCGGCCAGCCTGGTCACCGCCGCTGGTCCGGCGTTCTTCAAGAGCGGACCGTTTGCCTACCACGGCCTGTTCGGCTTCTACGTGCCGATGGTGGTCTGGGGCACCTACCTGATCGGCACCACGTGGTTCATGTACCAGGAACTGGCGCGGGAAGCGGCCGGCGAGCGGCGCGCGGCGCCGGCGCGGGCCGGTGTGGCCGCGGCGATGCCCGGCTGAGCGCCCGCGCATCAGCAAAAAGCCCGATGCCGGCATCGCCGGCATCGGGCTTTTTTCGTTGCGGCTTCTTCGCCGTGGCGACCGCTGCGGATCAGGCGGCGGCGATGCGCGAAATCGACTGCTTGACCTTCAGCAACAGCTTGAACAGGGTTGCCTGTTCCTCCGATGACAAATCGGACAGCACCCGTTCATTGAACTCCACTTCCAGCTGCGTCATCCGCTTGATCAGCCCCTGCGCCGACTTCGACAGATAGACGCGTTTGGCGCGCTTGTCGGTCGGGTCCGGACGGCGCGACACCCAGCCGCCGCTTTCCAGGCTTTCGATGACATCGCCGAGGCTGGCCTTGCCGACTTCCAGCACGTCGGCCAGCTGCGTCTGCATCATCCCGTCGTGGCGCGACAGGTGGGCCAGCACCCACCACTGCGCGCGGGTGATGCCCAGCGGCTTCATGTAGTGGTCGTAGGCGCTGCGCCGCATCCGTGACACGTCGTGAATCAGGAAGCTGAGACGGATGCCGTCACGCGCATGGTCGTCCAGCTCTGCCGGCATCAGGTCGGCGCCGCCGCCGCGCGGGCTGCCGGCCAGCGATACATCATCGGTGCCCCGGGCCTGGGCAATGGCCTTGGTGACTTTCGCCACCCGTTCGGATTTCGTTTTTGTGGCTGGCATGACGGGCATCGGAGAACGTGGGTGGCGCGCAGTGTAGAAATTTCCGCAGCTGCTGCGCCAGTCGTATGTTACCGCACGAATCGAGCCAAACTTTAGGCGGGGAAGGGGCCGGCGCTGCTTGCAATGGCAGGCACTTGCGATCGTCGGCCGTCCGACCAATCGGCCTACATCAGGCCGACGATGCTGATCGCCGCCACGCCGTTGTACGGCACGCCGCCCAGGTTGTGGGACAGGCCCAGAGTCGGGTTCTTGAGCTGGCGCTCGCCGGCGCGGCCGAGCAGCTGCAGGTAATGCTCGTAGACCATGCGCAGGCCGGTGGCGCCGATCGGATGGCCGAAGCACTTCAGGCCGCCGTCGATCTGGCAGGGAATCGCGCCATCGGCGTTGTACTTGCCGTCGAGCACGTCCTTCCAGGCCTCGCCGTCGCTGGACAGGCCAAGGTCTTCCATCGTCACCAGTTCGGTGACCGAGAAGCAGTCGTGTACCTCGATCTGGCTCAGGTGCTTGCGCGGATCGTCGATGCCCGCTTCGCGGTAGGCGGCGGCGGCGGCCATGCGTGTATTCGGCACGCTGGCGCCATCCCAGTCGCTCATGCCCGACTCGCGGCCGGACGATGACGACAGCTGCAGCGCCTTGATCGTCACCCGATCCTGCTTGCCGAGCGCACGGGCGATCTCCGGCGTGGTGACGATCGCCACCGCCGCACCATCGCTGACGCCGCAGCAATCGAACACGCCGAGCGGCTCGGCGATCATCGGCGCCTTCAGAATGGTGTCCATCTCCACCGCCTTGCGCAGGTGCGCCTTCGGGCTCTTGGTGCCGTTCTGGTGGCTCTTCCAGGACACTGTGGCCAGCGCCCGCTTGAACAGTTCGCGGTCGATGCCGTACTTGGCGCGATAGCCGGCGGCCAGCTGGGCAAAGCCCGCCGGGGCCGAGCAGTACGGCATCCACAGGTCATTCAGCGTGCCCTTGCCGGGTACCGGCAGGCCGCCGTAGCCGGTGTCCTTGAGCTTTTCCACGCCGACCGCCAGCGCGATGTCGACCGCGCCGCTGGCCACCGCGTAGGCAGCGCCGCGCAGCGCTTCGGTGCCGGTGGCGCACATGTTCTCGACGCGGGTCACCGGAATGCCCTGCAGGCGCAGCGCGGTGGCCAGCGGAATCGCCGAATTGCCGACGTTGACCGAGTCCAGCGCCGAACCGAACCACGCGGCCTCGATCTGCGTGCGCTCGATGCCGGCGTCCTTCAGCGCTTCCAGGAAGGCTTCGTTGATCAGCTGTTCGCTGCCGACATCCCAGCGCTCGCCGAAGCGCGAGCAGCCCATGCCGAGGATTGCGACCTTGTCCTTGATGCCCGTTGCCATGTGGTGTTCTCGTGAGTCGTTCGGTCGGCCAGCGTTCAGCGCACCGGCGCGGCTTTCCAGAAATAGCGGCTGTAGTGGCGCTTGCGGTCGCGCGCCTTGACGCGGAACTGCATCGACAGGCGGGTGCCGACCTCCAGTCCCGCGTTGCCGACCTCGACGATTTCCATCAGCAGGCGGGCGCCGACATCGAACTGCACCAGGCCGACGTACAGCGGTGGCGCCAGGTAGAACTGCAGCCAGTCGGCGCTCCAGGTGGCGATCTGGCCGCCCTGGTCGGCGAGGCTGAACGGCGTCTGGGTATCCGAAGCGCCGCAGGACACGCAGTTCGGCAGGCGCGGGAACTGCACGGTGTTGCACGCCTTGCAGAGACCGCCGACGAAGGCGTTGATCTGGTCCGAGGACCGGTAGTGCTGGGTCAGCGCGGCCTTCACGTCCGCCTCGGCGCGCATGCCCCAGTCGAGATCGATCTCGCCTTCGAACGAGGCCATCTTGAGGTACGCGGTTTCCGGAATCCGCGCCGCGATCGACTTCGCCAGCCCCATCGCCGGCTGGTGCGTGCCCTCGCCGCGCTCGAAGGCCAGCACCTCGCAGCCCTGGCCGAACGCGGCGATGATGATCAGATCGCCCGGCTTCGCCTGCTCCAGCGCATGGATCAGCTGCAGCGGCGCATGCGCCGTGCCGCAGTCGCCGACCTGGGCGGCGAGGTCGGGAATCAGCCGTTCCGGCGCGATGCCGAGCGACTTGGCGACCAGCTTGTCGGAGCCGCCGGGTGCGCCGGCCAGCCCGAACCACTGGACATCGCCAGCGGACTTGCCGAGCTTGGCCAGCAGCTTCTTGGTGGCGGCCGGCACCGCACGCGATACGCCTTCGTCGCGGATCCAGCGCTCTTCCCAGAAGTAGTCGTGCTTCTCGCCGGCGGCGCGGAAGTGATCGACGAACAGGTGGGTGACCGATTCGCGGCCCAGATAACGCGCGATCCCGGCATCGTCGCCCACCTGCAGTGCCGCAGCGCCGGCGCCGAACTGGAATTCCTGCACGCTGCCCGGCTTGGCCGAACGGCGATCGGCGGCGACCACCAGCGTGTCGCCGTCGCTGGTCGATTCCAGCGCCTGGGCCAAGGCCGACAGACCGGCGCGCAGATTGCCGCTGGTGTCGTGGCAGGAAGTTGACGGCGGCAGGTCGACTGCGCTGGCGACGATCGCCGCGTTCAGCAGGTCGGCGAACGGGGCCGTGGTCGAGGCCAGCGACAGTGCCGCCGGACGGCTGCGGCCGTTGTCGCGCAGGCAGTCGCGGGCGGCGGCCACGGCCAGGGTGATGGCGTCTTCATCCCAGCTGCACAGGGCACGCTCGCCCTTGCCCTGCGCCTTCAGGCCGGGCAGCGCCCAGGCATGCGCATCGGCGATCGCCGCGCGGCTCATTCGCAACCGGGGAATCCAGGCACCGTACGATGCGATACCTTTCCTGTGCTGACTCAAGACCCTGTCTCCGGACTATGTGGCGCAAGCCGATCGCGGAGACGAATGGTCGTCGTCGGCGCGATTGTTTTTCGATATTAATACGGTACCATACTATTATCGCGCAGCTCCAGAACCGCCCCGCCGAAGCCGCTGCTTTCGGGGGCGCCGGCAACCGATGCGCGCCACTGCCCCACGCCCGAACCGATCATGAAATCTCTTTTGTTTGTGCCGGCTGACAACGAGCGCAAGCTCGCCAAGGCGGTTGCCTGCGGGGCCGACGCCCTGGCCTTCGATCTGGAGGATTCGGTGCTGCCGGCACGCAAGGCCCTGGCCCGGCAGATGCTGGTCGACTACCTGAAGACCTATGCCGGCAGCAGCGAGGTGTGGATCCGGGTCAACGATCTGGCATCGGGGGAAACGCTGGCCGATCTCGCCGCCGTGATCGGCAGCGGCCCGGTCGGCATCGTGCTGCCGAAGATCTTCGGCCCGGAATGCCTGGAGCGGGTCAGCCACTATCTGGACATGGCCGAAATTGCGGCCGGCCGGCCGCTGGGGTCGACGGCGATCCTGGCCGTCTGCACCGAAACGCCGGCCGCCGTGCTGCGCATGGGCGAGTTGCTGAAGAAGCCGATCCCGCGCCTGCGCGGCATGCTCTGGGGCGGCGAGGATCTCAGCTCGGCGATGGGCGCCGGTGATCCGCGTGCCGAGGATGGCCGTTGGCGGCCGGTCTACGAACACGCGCGCAGCCAGTGCCTGCTGGCCTGCCATGCGCTCGGCGTCGAGGCGCTCGACACCGTCTACGTCGATTTCCGGAACCCGGACGGTTGCCGCGCCAACAGCCAGGCTGCGCGCTACGACGGGTTCACCGGCAAGATCGCGATCCACCCGGACCAGGTGCCGATCATCAATGCCGCGTTCACGCCGGCCGAGGAGGAGATCGCGTTCGCGCAGCGCGTGATCGCGGCCTTCGACAGCGGCGCCGGTGCCGTGTCGCTCGACGGCAAGATGCTCGACATTCCGCACCTGAAGGCAGCCCGCCGCCTGCTGGCTGCGGCCGGCCGCTGAACCGACAAGAACGACAAGCCGTCACTTCCGAGGAGCCGCCCCGAGATGTCCCGAAAGATCTATCCCGATGCCGCCAGCGCGCTGGCCGGCATCACCTTCGACGGCATGACCGTCATGTCCGGCGGCTTCGGCCTGTGCGGCATTCCTGAAAACCTGATCGAGGCGCTGCGCGATTCCGGGGCGAAGGACCTGACCGTGATCGGCAACAACGTCGGCTGCGATGGCCATGGCATGTGGCGGGTGCTGGCCAACAACCAGATCCGCAAGGTGCTGGCCAGCTACGTCGGCGAGAACAAGATCCTCGAGTCCCGCTACATGAGCGGCGAGATCGAGATCGAGTTCAATCCGCAGGGCACGCTGGCCGAACGCATCCGCGCCGGTGGCGCCGGCATCCCGGCCTTCTACACGCGCACCGGCTACGGCACCAAGGTCGCCGAAGGCAAGGAAACGCGGCAGTTCCCGAATCCGGACGGCACGCTCGACTGGTACGTGATGGAAACCGGCCTGACCGCCGACATCTCGCTGGTCAAGGCCTGGAAGGCGGATACCGAGGGCAACCTCGTGTACCGCAAGACCGCGCGCAACTTCAACCCGATGATCGCCACTGCTGGGCGCATCACCATCGCCGAAGTCGAGGAGATCGTGCAGCCGGGCGAACTTGATCCCGACCAGATCCACACGCCGGGCATCTTCGTGCAGCGGCTGGTGAAGGGCGGGCACTACGAAAAACACATCGAGCGCCTGACCACCCGGCCGCGCCCGACTGCAGGGGAGAACCGGTAATGGCCTGGACCCGTGAACAGATGGCGGCCCGTGCCGCCCGCGAGCTGCGCGACGGCTACTACGTGAACCTCGGCATCGGCATCCCGACCTTGGTCGCGAACATGATCCCGGACGGCATGACGGTCACCTTGCAGAGCGAGAACGGCATGCTCGGCATGGGGCCGTTCCCCTATGAGGGTGACCAGGACGCCGATCTGATCAACGCCGGCAAGCAGACCATCACCGAGCTGCCGCAGACCAGCTACTTCAGCAGCGCCGACTCGTTCGGCATGATCCGCGGCGGCCACATCGCCTTGTCGATCCTCGGCGGCATGCAGGTCTCGGAAAAGGGCGATCTCGCCAACTGGATGGTACCCGGCAAGATGATCAAGGGCATGGGCGGCGCGATGGATCTGGTCGCCGGTGTGCCGCGCGTGGTCGTGGTGATGGACCACCGCGAGAAGGGCGGCGACTCGAAGTTCCTCAAGGAATGCACGCTGCCGTTGACCGGCAAGGGCGTGGTCGACCTGCTGATCACCGACCTCGCGGTGTTCGAGATCGACCGTCGCGGCGGCGGTGTCCGGCTCACCGAACTGGCCGAAGGAGTGACGCTGGACATGCTCCGCGCCTGCACCAGCGCTGACTTCACGGTCGATCTGCAGGGCTGATCCAGCGGCACGCAGGGGGACCCCAACCGGAAGGTGGGGGCACCCCTCTGCCCACTGTTGCATGTTGCGCTGCGGTCAACGGATAGTCCGCCCTCCGCAGAAAACAGCCTGCGGTGCTTGCAATCAGAAAATAATATGGCACCATACGATTGCAGCGATCGGAGACGGGTTCGTCTGCCGATCGCCGGACGGCTGAAATCGACGTGGCCGGTATTCGGTTGCCGTCGAAAATGCTGTTGCGACGCGAAACGTGCGATGACGTGATGACTGCGAGACAGATGGCAACGTCTCGCAGATGACGGTCCTGACACGCTTAAAACATGGGCAATGCGGGAGGAGAACCAGCATGCACGACAACGCTTCTCAGGCTGGGAACAGCACGGGTTCGTGTGCTTGCGTGTTTGTTTCCGGCAAGTGCCGCCGTGTCGAAATCCTGGGTGAACGCGTGATGGTGCGGCATCTGATCATTCGTTCGGAGCCGTACCTAAGGCTGGGGACTCTCCCCCACTCGTAACCAATCTTTGCTCACGCTGTCAGGCGGCCGGAGGCTGCCGTCTGCCCAGCTGCGGTTTCCATCTGGAGGACTAAAACGATGCGCATCAGAAAATACGATTTCGACTTCTCCCGCAGAAAGATGATGGCCAACGTCGCCGCTGGCGTCGGCGGCGGCGTGCTTGCTCCGGTCTGGCCGACCATCGCCGCGACTGGCGAAGTCACCAAGGCCTACCCGGACGAAGTGACGTCGATCGAAGTCAACACCAAGGGCAAGATCAAGGTCGGCGACGAGATCACCGCGAAGAACGTCGAGCACGTCAAGCTGAACCGCCCCGGTTTTCCCGGAGGCCATTTCGATTGAGTCACGCCGCGATGGCGAGCTCTTGGGTTTGTGAATAG
>NZ_JBIMKV010000030.1:0-23301 GCF_051860985.1 Nevskia sp.
CCATAGAATCGCTATGGCCTGCGGTTCGCGCCTCGCCCGGCGGCCTTTTGACCTGCAACGCAGCGACCAAAGCAATTTGATGACAGGCCCTAGTCAAGCGCGGCGCGGTAGATCGAGTGGCGCGGCTCGGCGAACACCCGGCGCAGCATCGGCTCGAAGTGGTCCAGCGGCAGCGTCTCGGCGGCCGGATCGAAGGCCGGGCTGTCGTACTTGGCGCAGAACTCCTCGGTCAGCGTGTAGTGCGGCGAATCGCGATACGCCTCGCGCATGTCGCGATCCATGCCCAGGTGATGGAAGAAGTAGTAGCCCTGGAAGATGCCGTGATGGGCCACCATCCAGTGGTAGGCCTCGGGCACGAAAGGCTTGATCAGCGCCGCCGCGACATCCGGATGGTTCCAGGTGGCCAGCACGTCACCCAGGTCATGCAGCAGCGCGCAGACCACATAGGCCTCGTCGCGACCATCGCGGTGCGCCCGGGTCGCGGTCTGCAGGCAGTGGCTCAGGCGGTCGATCGGAAAGCCGCCGAAATCGCCTTCGAGCAGCTTCAGGTGCGTGAGGATGCGATCCGGCAGCTGGCGCGCGAAGCCGCCGAATTCCTTGGCGATCAGCTGCCAGTCCTCGGCGGTGCTGGTCTCGATGCTGGTGAACGTGGCGCGGGGGCTGCGGGTGTCGGCGGGATTCATCGGAAGCGCTCCAGGTCAGGATTCGGGATCGGCATCAGGCCGGGACAGCTGCTGCCACAGGAAGGCGTAGGCCAGCGCGCTCATCCGCGCCAGCTGCGGATTGTTCGCCGCGCCGCCGTGGCCGCCTTCGAGGTTTTCGTAATACAGGACATCGTGGCCCTGCCCGGCCATCCGCGCAGCCATCTTGCGGGCGTGGCCGGGATGCACGCGGTCGTCTCGGGTCGAGGTCGTGAACAGCACGCGCGGATACCGCGTGCCGGCGGCCACCTTCTGGTACGGCGAATAGCGGGCGATCCAGGCCCACTCCTCGGGCAGGTCGGGATTGCCGTACTCGCCGATCCACGAGGCGCCGGCCAGCAGCTGGTGATAGCGGCGCATGTCGAGCAGCGGCACCTGGCAGACGACGGCGCCGAACAGCTCTGGCCGCTGGGTCAGCATCACGCCCATCAGCAGGCCGCCGTTGCTGCCGCCCTGGATGCCGAGATGCGGCGGCGAGGTCACGCCGCGCCGGATCAGATCTTCGGCGACGGCGATGAAATCATCGTAGGCGCGCTGGCGGTGTTCCTTCAGCGCCGCCTGGTGCCAGGCCGGCCCGAACTCGCCGCCGCCGCGGATGTTGGCCAGCACATAGGTGCCGCCCCGCTCCAGCCACGCGGCGCCGACGCCGGCGCTGTAGCTCGGCAGCATCGACACCTCGAAGCCGCCGTAGCCGTACAGCAGCGTCGGATTGCGGCCATCCAGCGGCAAACCCCGGCGCGACACCTGGAAGTACGGCACCTGCGTGCCGTCCTTCGAGGTCGCGTGGTGCTGGACGATCTCCAGCCCGTCGGTCGCGAAGAACGCCGGCAGCGCCTTCAGCCGCTCGGGCGCAGCGCCGCCGAGCGTGGCGCGGAACAGCGTCGTCGGGGTCAGGAAATCGGTGACGGTCAGCCAGTAGTCGTCGCAGTCGTGGTCATCGACCTCGGACACGCCGAGCGCCCCGAACGCCGGCGCCTCGATGGCGGTGCGCGTCCAGCCGTCGCGGCCCGGCTTCAGCGCATGGAGCCGGCTGCGGACCTCGTGCAGCTCGTGGATGATCAGCGCGTGGCGCAGCCCGGCCACGCCGCTCAGCGCGCTGCGCGGCCCAGGCCGGTACAGCTGGGCAAAACGGCGCTGGCCGGCCAGGAATTCGGCGACGCCGATCGCCAGCAGCGCGCCGGCCGGATGGACGACGCCGTCGACCGTCCAGTCGCTACGCAGTTCGACCGTCATCTGGTCGCGCCAGAAGCCGACCTGCGCATCGTCCGGTACCGGCAGCCTCTGGAAACGACCGTCGACATTCAGCCAGTGCTCGCCGCTGTAGAAGGTGATGGCCCGGCGGATCATCCGGTAGCGGTGCCCGGCGGTGACGATGCTGACCGCGCTCACCGCCACGTCGTCGCGGGCACCGGTGAATGCCGTCACCGCCTCGGCCAACGGCGTGCCGCGCCGCCACTCGCGCACCGTGCGCGGGTAGCCGCTGTCGGTCAGGCTGCCAGGCCCGAAGTCGGTGGCGACGTAAAGGTGGTCGCGGTCGATCCAGCTGACCTCGGTCTTCGCTTCCGGCAGCTGGAAGCCGTCGGTCACGAAACGCTTGTCGATCAGATCGAACTCGCGGATCACCACGGCATCGCCGCCGCCGCGTGACAGCTGCAGCAGGCAGCGGTCGGCTTCCGGCTCGCGGCAGACGACACCGTTCCAGACCCAGTTTTCGCCTTCCGCCGCCGCCAGCGCGTCGAGATCAAGCACCGTCTCCCAGTCCGGCTCGGCGCGGATGTACGAGGCATAGGTCGTGCGCCGCCAGACGCCGCGCAGCTGCCGGGCGTCACGCCAGAAGTTGTAGTAGTGCGCGCCGAGCTTGGTGACGTACGGAATCCGCGCCTCGGAATCGAGGATCGCCAGCAGGCGGTCGTGAATCGGCCGGTACGCGGGGCTGGCCTCCAGCTCGGCGCAGGTCGCCGCGTTGTGCGCGCGCACCCAGTCGAGCGCGGCCGGATCGTCGATCGCTTCGAGCCACTGCAGCGGATCATCGGTGGCCGTGTCGGCGGCAAGTGAGGACGCGGGCGGTGTTGCGGTCATCGGGGTCAGGACGTTCGGAGGCTGCGGCACCGTACCTGCCGGGCCGGTGGCGCGGCAATGCCGGTCCCGCCCCGTGGTAGCGCGATAAGCTCGACGCACCTCGCCCGCCTGCCGGACCCGCCGCAATGATTCGACCCGTCCCCGCCTGCCTCGGCGTTCTCGTCACCGTGCTGCTCGCCGCCTGCAGCGATCGCCATCCGGCGGCAGGCACGGCGGCCGACCCGTTCCCGTCCACCTACCGGCCGGCCCCGGCGGCCACGGTGCTGATCCGCGGCGCCACCGTGCTGACCGGCCTCGACAGCCGGCTCGACAATACCGACGTGCTGCTGTCCGAAGGCCGGATCGCCGCGATCGGCAAGGGGTTGGCAGCCGGCGGCACCACGGTGATCGAGGCCGGCGGCCGCTACCTGACGCCCGGCATCATCGACGTCCATTCCCATCTCGGCGTCTACCCGGCGCCGGCCGTCTGGGCCACCAGCGACGGCAACGAAGCGACGGCGGCGACCACGCCGGAGGTCTGGGCCGAGCACTCGATCTGGCCGCAGGACCCCGGCTTCGAGGCCGCGCGCGCTGGCGGCGTCACCACGCTGCAGGTGCTGCCGGGCTCGGCCAACCTGATCGGCGGCCGCGGCGTGGTGATCAAGAACGTGCCGGCGGTGACCTACCAGCAGATGCTGTTCCCCGGCGCCCGGCGCAGCCTGAAGATGGCCTGCGGCGAAAATCCCAAGCGCGTCTACGGCAAGGGCGGTGGCCGCTCGCCGTCGACCGGCATGGGCAACGTCGCCGGCTATCGCGCCGCGTTCGCCAAGGCCAGTGGCTACCGCGCCCGCTGGGATGCCTGGAACAAGGAGCGCAAGGGCCCGTCGCCGGACCGCGACCTGGCGATGGACACGCTGGCCGACGTGCTGCGCGGCAATATCCTGGTCCACATGCACTGCTACCGCGCCGACCAGATGGCGACCATGCTCGATGTCGCCAAGGAGTTCGGCTTCAAGATCCAGGCCTTCCACCACGCGGTGGAGGCCTACAAGATCGCCGACCTGCTGGCCAGCACCGGCACCTGCGGCGCGCTATGGGCCGACTGGTGGGGCTTCAAGCTGGAAGCCTGGGATGCGATCAGCGAGAACATCGCCATCGTCGACGCCGCTCGCAGCGACCACGGCGCCGGCTGCGCGATCGTCCATTCCGACGATCCGGACGGCATCCAGCGGCTCAACCAGGAAGCCGCCAAGGCGATGGCCGCCGGCCGCCGCGCCGGCCTGCCGGTCAGCGAGGAACATGCGATCGGCTGGCTGACCGCCAACCCGGCGAAGGCACTCGGCATCCTCGACCGCACCGGCACGCTGGAAGTCGGCAAGGCGGCCGACGTGGTGCTGTGGAGCGGCACGCCGTTCTCGGTCTACGCTCATGCCGACCAGGTCTGGATCGACGGCGTGCTGCAGCTCGACCGCGCGCACCCGAAGGCGCAGCCGGACAGCGATTTCATGCTCGGCACCGAGGCCGACGACGCCGGTCCCGCGACCGAAGACACAGCCGACGACCCTGCCGAAGCCGCCGCCGGAGCACGCCCATGAGCCGCCGCCCGATGCGGTGGCTGGCGGGCCTGACGGCGCTGCTGCTCGGCAGCCCGGCGCAGGCCGAGCGGTTCGCGATCATCCATGCCGAGGTGCACACCGTCGCCAGCGCCGGGGTGCTGCGCGATGCCACGGTGCTGGTGCGCAACGGCCGCATCGAGGCGGTCGGCAACGAGGTCGCGATTCCCGACGGCAGCCGCGTCATCGATGCCCGCGGCCGGCCAGTGACGCCGGGCATCATCGTCGCGTCGAGTGCGCTGGGGCTCAAGGAAATCGACGGCGTCGAGGAAACCAACGACGTCGCCTCCGGCCAGAAGCGCTACAGCGCCGCGCTGTCGGTTGCCGATGCGCTGAATCCGCGCTCGGCGCTGCTGCCGGTCAACCGCATCGCCGGCGTGACCCGGGCGCTGACGGCGCCGGATACCCGCAAGGGCGGCAGCCTGATCGCCGGCCAGGGCGCCATCGTCTCGCTGGCCGGCACGCTGGCGCCGGACGGCGAATGGATCACCCGGCCGCAGGCGGCGCTGTTCGCCACGCTCGGCGAGCAGGGCCGCGAACTGGCCGGCAGCCGGCCGGCGGCCATGGCCGCGCTGCGGGAAGCCTTCGAGGAAGCGCGCAGCGGCGGCGCCCGGCTCGGCGACGGCCTGTCCGGCGAGGCCCAGCTGAGCCCGCTGGACCTGCCGGTGCTGCGCCGGGTGCTGCAGCGCGAGCTGCCGCTGGTGCTGCACGCCGAGCGGGCGTCGGACATCCTGGCCGCGCTGAAGCTGGCCGACGACTACGGCCTGCTGCTGATCATCAGCGGTGCCGCCGAGGCGCACCTGGTGGCCGCCGAGCTGGCCAGCCGCTCGGTGCCGGTGCTGATCGATCCGAGCCGCA
The DNA here is from genome assembly GCF_051860985.1 of Nevskia sp. Taxonomy (NCBI): domain Bacteria; kingdom Pseudomonadati; phylum Pseudomonadota; class Gammaproteobacteria; order Nevskiales; family Nevskiaceae; genus Nevskia; species Nevskia sp. The sequence continues at coordinate 5,231 of NZ_JBIMKV010000030.1, forward strand.
ATCTGCCCGCCCATTTCGAGACGCTGCACGTGCGCCGCGACGCCATCGCCCGGCTGTCCCGCGCCGGCGTCGCCTTCGCCTTCGTCGATGCCTCCGAGTTCGGCAGCCACAATGCCCGCAACCTGCGCCAGCTGGCCGGCATCGCCGCCGCCAACGGCCTGAGCCGCGACGCGGCGCTGGCGGCGATCACGCTGCAGCCGGCGCAGATCCTCGGCCTGTCGACCGTGCTCGGCTCGATCGAGCCGGGCAAGATCGCCGACCTGGTGCTCTGGGACGGCGATCCGCTGGAGGTCACCAGCGCCGCCACCGCCGTCTGGATCGAGGGCCGGACGATGCCGATGACCAGCCGCCAGACCGTGCTGCGCGACCGCTACCTGAAGCCCACGGCGCCGGCCACCCCGCCGCGCTGAATGACGCCGCGCAGCGTCTAGCGGCGGTAGCCGCGCACAAAGTTCCAGATCAGGCCGGTGGCCTTGATGTCCTGGGAAATGACACCGGTGACTGACACCAGCCCGCCCGGCCAGGCGTGGCCGCCGCCGGTCACCGTGTAGACCTGGTTCTCGATGGCGGTGCCGCCAGGCGCGCTGCCGCTGCAGCCGGTGTAGCGGGTCAGCTGCACGGTGGTGCCATCGGTGGTCGAGCGGTTCGGCAGGCTGCTGGCGAGCACGCCGGCGCAACCCTGGCGGCTGTTCCAGAAGGCCAGCGTCGAGTCCGCCGAGCGCAGGTCGAGCGCCCCGGCAATCGGCACGATGGTGTCGGCAGTACCGACGAACCAGACCTTCGGCCGCGACAGCGGCGTGCCGCAGGTGCTCGACACGCCGTAGCGGGTGGTGGCGGCAACGACGGCGAACGCGGCGATGCGGTCCGAGGCCGCGCAGGCCAGCCGGGTGGCCATGAAGCCGCCGTTGGAATAGCCGGCTGCATAGATGCGCGCCGGATCGGCACCCTGGCCGCCGAGCTGGGCGATCAGCGCGGTGATGAAGTTGACGTCGTCGCTGCCGGTCTTCAGCGGATCGTCCTTCCAGACGCCGCCGACCGCCGCCGGCAGCACCACCCAGAAGCCCTGCGTCGCCGCGTAGTCGGCGACCTCGGTCAGGCTGGCCATCGCTTCCGGCGTCACGCCGCTGGCGTGCAGCAGCAGCAGTACCGGCAGGTTGGCGGTCGGCGCGGTCGGCCGCATCGACAGATAACGGCGGGTCACGCCGGCCACGTTCATCGTGGCGCTGCTGACGGTCAGCAGGTTGTTCGACTGCACCAGCCCGCCGCTCTGGCTTACCCAGCTGCGCTTCAGGCTGCCACTGACGCTCAGATAGCCGTTGACCGGGTCGATCGTGCCGACGACGGCAGGCGTGGTGGTGGTCGGCGTCACGGTCTTCACCACCTTGGCGAGCCCGGTGCCGAACGGCGCGCTGAGGGCGGCCATCGCCGGCAGGGCCAGCCCGAACAGCAGCGAGGACAGCAGCAGATGAAACGGTTTGGAGGGCTGGATATTCACGGCGCGACCTGTGGTGGAACGTCTGGATGAACCACAGGGTCAGCATCGGTCCGGGGGCCTGCAAGCGCACGGGACAAGCGGTGTCGGAAGCGGGCTTACCCGCTCAGGGCGCGTCGAATCGCGCCGGATTTGCGACGCCGGCCGCCGGCTTCAGCGCAGCACCATCAGCCCCACGCCGAGCATGGCGACGGCAACGCCGGCCAGTTGCCGGGGCCCGACCCGCTCGCGCAGGAACAGCACCGCGAACAGCACGATGAACAGCGCCGCCGTCTCGTTGAGCACGGCGGCGACCGATGCCGACGTGTACTTGTAGCCGGCCAGCCACAGCATCATCGACAGGTAGGTGCCGGCCACCGAGCCGGCGACGATCTGCGGCCAGTGGCGCACCGCCCGGTATTCGGCCCGCAGCGCAGCAGCATTGCGGCGCAGCGCCACCATCGCCAGCAGCCCGGCGACGCCGGCCACCACGCGCAGCCAGACCACCCACAGCAGCGCGTGCTGCGCCAGCTGCGGCTTGACCATGACGATGCCGATCGCCATCAGCAGCACCGAGAACACGCCCAGTGCCGTGCCGCGCCGCAGCCGGCCGGCATCGGCCGCCGCCGGCCCGGCGTTGTCGGTCCAGGTGACCAGCACGATGCCGCCCAGCACCAGCGCTGCGCCGAGCCATTGCAGGCCGTGCAGACGCTCGTGCAGGAAGATCGCCGACAGCACGATGACGAACGGCGAGAACAGCGTCTGCGCCACCGCCATCCGGCTGGCGCCGATGGTGTTCAGCGCGCGCAGGTAGCAGCTGTCGCCGAAGCAGATGCCGAGCAAGCCGGACACCGCGATCAGCAGCAGCGACAGCGGCGTGAACGCCGGCAGCGCCGGGCTTACTACCGCCACGGTGACGCCCAGCAGCAGCGCCGCCAGCGTGTTCTTGAACAGGTTCAGCGCGAACGGCGAGATGCTGTCGCCGGACTTCTTGAACAGCACCACCGCCACCGCCCAGACCAGTGCGCAGGCCAGGGAATAGAACTCGCCGATGCCGAAATTCATCTGGTCGTGAGGTGGCTGGGGTCAGGAAGACACGGGAGAGCAGCATTCGAGCACGATGTCATCCCGGCGCAGGCCGGGATCCAGCGCCGACGCCGGCCGTCCGCCGGAAACGGAGACCGGATTCCAGCCGTCGCCGGAATGGCAGCTGGACCCCGTGCAACCGCCGTCAGGCCGGCTGCACCGCCGACACCGGAAAGCCCATCGCGAAGCGCGGCACCTTGACGCAGGCCAGCACCTTGCCCTGCGCCAGATCCGGGAACAGCGCGGCATCGAAGGACCAGTCGGTGACCTTGGCGAACTGGATGCGGCCGCTCGCCGACGGCACGTAGACGAACTGCCGGCCGCCGTGACGCTGCGCCAGGGTCAGCAGCGCGTTCGGCACGATGGCGGTGGAGAACGGCAGCCGCCAGCCGCCGGCCTTGAACGCGAAGCGCGCGAACGGCTGGCCGTTCAGGCTGGCTTCGAGACGGTCGTGGCCGTCGGCGCCATACTGGTAGTCGAAGTCGCAGCGATCCTTCGGAATGCCCCAGTTGATCCGGCCGTTGACCACCGATTCCAGGCTCGACACATAGATGCGGGTGATCGACTGGTAGACCTTGGCGCCGAACGCGAACTTGCCGGGGATGTACAGCAGCTCCCGGTACGGGCCGACCGCCGAGCTTTCGTAGTCCACCAGCATCACCATCGACAGCCCGCCGCGCCGCTGGCCGCGCAGCGCCGCCGGCGTGTGGCGCGGGTCGTCGAGCACTGCCGCCGGCAGCTTCATCAGCAGGATGTAGCCGGTGCCGGTCAGCGACCACGGCGCGGGCGCCAGCGGCACCGTCGGCAGGTCGGCGTCTTCGGTCAGCAGGATGGAATCGTCGGTCATGGCGGCAGCACGGAAAGGGAAACCGGCCGGCATTTCACGTCATTCCGCGCCGCAACGCAGCAAAAAACCTCCGTTACCGGAAACGCCTGCAGCTCAGGCGACTTCGGCCGCCTGCGGTTCGCGGGCCATCGCGTTGGCGGTTTCCCGTGCCGCCGCCACCAGCGCCAGCCGCGCCACCACGCCGTAGGCGTAGAAGCGGTTCGGCGAAGCGTCCGGGTTCTGCGCGGTGTCCGGGCAGTTGCAGGGCTCGGCGAAGGCCAGCGGCTGGAAGCTGGCACCCGGCGCGTTCAGGTTCTCGGTGTTCGAACGGCCGCCGTGCACGCGGTAGAAGCCGCCGACCACGTGCTTGTCGATCATGTAGACCACCGGCTCGGCGGTGGACTGCTCGTCGCCCCAGCGCTCGAAGGTGTAGACGCCTTCCTGGATGATCGCGCCGGTGACTTCGTTGCCTTCCTTCGCCGACGCCATCTTCTTGCGCGCGTCGCGGTTCATGTTGCGGATCTCGTCGGCGCTCTTCACCGTCATCACGCCCATGCCGTAGGTGCCGGCATCGGCCTTGACGATCACGAACGGCTCGTCGCGGACACCGTACTCGCGGTACTTCTCGGCGATGTCCTCGAGCAGCAGCTCGACGTTCGAGGCCAGGCAGTCCTCGCCTTCGCGGGTCTTGAAGTTGATCTGGCCGCAGTTGCGGAACAGCGGATCGACCCACCAGGGATCGATGCCGAGCAGCTTGCCGAACTCCGCCGCCACTTCCCGGTAGATGCCGAAATGCTGGGTCTTGAGCCGGGTGTTCCAGCCGACGCCGAGCGGCGGAATGACCGGCTGGACGATCTGGTCGAGCAGCGCCGGCCGCCCGGACGACAGATCGTTGTTCAGCACCACCACGCAGGGCCGGAAATCGCCGACGTAAACATGATCGCCATCGCGGCGGATCGGCTCCAGATGCAGCGTGCGGCCGGAATCGAGCTGAATGGATTCCGGCTCGTGCAGGTCAGCCCTGAGCGAGCCCAGCCGCACCGTGTAGCCGGCCTTCTGGATCAGCCCCTGCAGGGTCGCGACGTTTTCCAGATAAAAGCGGTTGCGGGTGTGGTTCTCGGGCACCAGCAGCACGTCGCAGGCGGTCGACATCACCCGTTCGAGTGCCGACTGGATGGCCTGCACGCACAGCGCCTCGAAGGCCGGATTGAGGTTGTTGAAACCGCCCGGGAACAGGTTGGTGTCGACCGGCGCCAGCTTGAAGCCGGCGTTGCGCAGATCCACCGAACAGTAGAACGGCGGCGGCGTCAGCGCCCACTGGCTGCGGAACCAGCGCTCGATATCGGCCGCGCGTTCCAGCAGCAGGCTCTCGAAACGGAGCAGCGGCGCCGTCTGGGCGGTGGTCAGGTTCGGTACCGCGTGATGCGAAGGGCTGGGCATGGCGACATCTGCCGGCGGGGCGCAGTGGGCCTGCGCGGGGTGCGTAGCGTAACCGATCGGTCACTTCTGCCAAGACGCCCGGCCGACGGCCCTTGTCCGGCCTCCGGGCACGGTCGTCGGCACGATCGGGACGCCGCCGATCCGCGTGCTACAAGCCGCCGACCCGCCCATTGCAGGAGCCTTTGACCGTGGCCACAGACGAGCAGCACCGCCCCGAAGCGGCGGCCGGCGCGCCGGTCAAGGTGCTGGTGATCGACGACAGCCAGACCATCCGCCGCAGCGCCGAAACGCTGCTCCGATCGGCCGGCTACGCGGTGGTGACCGCCGCCGACGGCTACGAGGCGCTGGCCTGCGTCGTCGAGGAAGCGCCGGACCTGATCTTCATCGACATCATGATGCCAAGGCTCGACGGCTTTCAGGCCTGCGCGCTGATCAAGGCCCACCCGCGCCATGCGAAGACGCCAGTGGTGATGCTGTCGTCGAAGGACGGCCTGTTCGACCGCGCCCGCGGCCGGCTCGCCGGCGCCGACGACTACCTGACCAAGCCCTTCACCCGCGACGAGCTGCTGGGCGCCGTGCGCGCCCTGAGCGCCGGCCCCCGGTGATCGGCGCCGACCTCCGCCGGCTGCCGCCGTTCGAGCTGCTGCGCGCGCTCGAACGGCAGCTGCGCGGCGCACCCGGCGACCACGGCCGGCCGGCCGGCAGCGCGCCGCTGGCCTGGACCGGGCTGGCCTTCCGGCTGCGCGACCAGCGCCTGCTGGTGCCGGGCGACGAGATCCGCGAAGTGACCGGCCGGCCACGCCTGACCCGCGTGCCCGGCGCCCGCGACTGGCTGCTCGGCGTCGCCAACGTGCGCGGCAGCGCGCTGCCGGTGACCGATCTCGGCGCGCTGCTCGACGGCGGCCCGGCCGGCGAGGCGCGCGAACAGCGGCTGCTGGTGCTGCAGCAGGACGGCCCACCGGCCGCTTTCCTGGTCGACGACGTGATCGGTTACCGGCGCTTCGTGCCGGAGGATCAGCGGCCGTCGATCACCGCCGCGCCGGCGTTGCAGCCGTGGCGGCTCGGCGCCTTCCATCGCGATGGCCAGGACTGGCTGGTGCTGTCGCTGAAGCGGCTGGCGCGCAGCGATCTGTTCATCCGCGCCGGACGCTGACATGCCGCTGCCGCCTTCCTGCGCGCGCGAACCGGCGCTGACCCGCCTGCTGCGGTCATCGCTCGGCCAGATCCAGGCGGCGCTCGAAGCGTGGCCGGAAGACCGCTCGCAGCCGACCGAATGCCGCCGCCGGCTGGACCGCGACCTGCGCGAACTGCACGGCGGCTGGGCGATCACCGGCGCCTTCGCCGGCCCCCGGCTGATCGAGGAAATGCGGGCGCTGCTGGCGGTCACCACCGAAGCCGGCGAGCGCGCCTGCGCGGCGCTCGACGACGCCGCGCTGCTGCTGGAAATCGGCCTCGACGATCCGCTCGACACGCCACGGCTGCGCACAGCGCTGAACGCGCTGCGCACCGCGCGCGGCGCCGCCGAGCTGAGCGCCGCCGAGCTGTTCGCGGCCCGCGCCGTCGCCGAGGCCTGGCCGGACCGCGTGCCCGCCGCCGCCATCGCCGGAGTGGCCGGGGAATCGGCCACGACTTTCGCCAGCCGCGAACTGGCCGGCTTCCAGGCCGCGTTCCTGGCCTGGTTCCGCAACCCGGCGGCCGACGAGGCGCTGGCCCGGCTGGCGACCCTGGCCAGCGCCGTCGCCAGCCGGGTCGACGACGACCGGCTGCGCGCCTGCTGGCAGGCGCACGCCGCGTTCGCCGACAGCCTGATCGGCCGCCGGATCGACTCGCTCGATGCCCGCCGCCTGCTCGGCCGCGCCGGCAGCCAGTTGAAGACGCTGGCCGAACGCGGCGAAGCCGCCGCCCGCGCCCAGACCGGCGACACGCTGTGGCTGCTGCTGCACGCACTGCAGGAAGCGGGCGCCACCGGCAGCGGCGCCGCCCTGCTGGCGCGGCTGCTGCCGGCCGACGCCGCTGCGGCCGATCTCCCGCCGGCCTTGCCGGATCGGGCCAGCGGCGACGCGGCTCGGACGGCGCTGCAGCAGGAACTGGCCGAGCTGCGTGACGCCATCGACCTGCATCAGCGCGGCAGCCGCACGGCGCTGGCCGGCTGCCAGCCGCGCCTGCTGCGCGCCGCCGCCGTCGCCGAATTGCTCGGCGAAGTCGACGCCGCGCGATCGCTGCGCCAGCTCGGGCCGGCGATCGACGCCGTCGGCAACGGTACGGCCCTGGCCGACTGGCTGCCGATCGCCGTCCGGCTGCTGCGTCTGGAGGCCGCGCTGGCGCCCGGGCTGCGGCCAGACGACGACCGCGCCGATGGCGCCACGCCACTGGCATCGGAATGGCAGGCCGCGCGCACGGCGCTGCTGCGCGAGCTGCGGGGCGACGCGGCGCGGGTCCGAGCGCTGCTGGAACATCCGGGGCTCGATTCCGGATCGCCGGCCCAGCTGCCGACGCGACCGCTGCTGCAGCCGCTGGCGGCGGCGCTGCGGATGCTGGGCAGCGGCGCCGAAGCCGATGCGGCGGCGGTGCTCGCGACGCAGCTGGACGAGCTTCCTGCTGCCATGCGGCCGGCGGCTGCCACCCCGGCGATCGCCGCGCTGGAAGCCTGGCTGGACGCCGGGCACGACCACAGCCCGCGCAGCGGCCGGCTGGCGCAGGCCTGGCGCGATGCCGTGCGGCAGCTGACGTCGCCAGCCGCTGAACCGGCGGCCGCACCCGCGCCGTCGCTGCCGATGTTGCTGCCACTTCCACCTGCGGCCACCGAGGAGCTGAAACCGCTGTTTGCCGGCGAGGCCGCCGAAGTGCTGGCGGCGCTGGCCGCACTGCGGCCCGCCTTCATCCGCGCGCCCGGCGATGCCGGCACCCGCGCCGCCCTGCTGCGCGCCTTCCACACGCTGACCGGCAGCGGTCGCAGCGTCGGCGCGATGGCGCTCGGCGAGCTTGCCGCCGCCTGCGAAGCGCTGCTGCAACCGAGCCTCGATCCGCACGCCGCCGGCCGCCCGGAAACCGTCGCCGCGCTGACCGAAGCGATCGACGCCGTGCCTGGTGTGATCGACCGCTGGAAGGCCGGCGTCGCGCTCGCTGATCCGGCCCTGGCTGCGCTGATCGCCCGGCTGGCGGCGCTCGCCGCAACCGCCGCCGCGCCGGCACCGGACCTGCGCAGCGTGTTCTGCCAGGACAGCCGCGCCCGGCTGGCCGGCCTGCGCGACTGGCTGGCGCAGGCCGATCGCCAGCAGCCGGAAGTGACGATCGATGCTGCGCTGTCGCGCAGCTTCCACACGCTCAAAGGCGCGGCGGCCATCGTCAACGCGGTGGCGCTGAGCCGACTGGCTGGCCTGCTGGAATCAGCGCTCGATCCGGCGCCGCAGCAGCAGCGCAGGTTGCCGGCCGAGGCGCTGCCACAGCTCGACGCGCTGGTGGCAACGCTGGCGCGCTGGGTCGACGCCGTGGCCGACGAGCAGCCGGTGGCCGAAGATGCCGCCGATGGCTATGCCGGAGCGATCGCCGCCTGGTCCGCACCGGCGCAAGCGCCCGACGATGCGGTGGCAGCCGGCGAGCAAGCCGCCGCGCCGCCGATCACGGCCCCCGCCGCTGCGAGCCCTCCGATCGACAGCGACACGACGGTGGACGCCGAACTGCGCGACATCTTCCTCGGCGAAGCGCAGGAGCTGCTCGACGCGCTGGCGGTGTCGTCCGGGCTGTGGGCCGGGCAGCCGGAGGAGCGGCGCAGCCTCGGCAACCTGCGACGCAACCTGCACACGCTGAAAGGCAGTGCCCGGATGGCGGCGGCCACGGCGATCGGCACCGTCGCCCACCGGCTGGAAAGCCTGCTCGAACGCCCGGACGCGGCGCCGGCCGTCGTGCTGCTGGCCGCGCTCGACCACGGCATCGACGGCCTGCAACGGCTGCTCGATGGCTGGCGGCGCGGCGAACCGCTGCCCGCAGCGCCGGTGCTGGCCGCGATCGAGGCGACGCTCGGCGCGGCGGGCGAGCCGCCTGCAGCGGTCGCCGCTGCTGAGACGGTCGACGACAGCCGCCCCGATGACCGCGCCGTCGATGCTGGCGCCGAGGCCGCCGCCGGCCCGGCCGGCAACGACGAATGTCCGGATGCGCTTGCCGGCGATCGGCCGCCGCTGCTGCACGACTGGCTACCGGGCCTGTTCCCGACGGCCGACGACGACAGCCCGGCCGCCGCGCCCGGTCACCGCGAAACGGCGCGGGTACCGGTGGAGCAGCTCGACGCGATGCTCGACCAGGCCGGCGAGATCGCCATCGCCCGCGGCCGGCTCGACGAGCAGCAGGCGGCGCTGAAGGTGCAGCTGGCGGAAACCACGCAGACCATCGGCCGCATCCGCGACCAGCTACGCCAGCTGGACATCGAGACCGATGCCCAGATCAGCGCCCGCAGCAGCCAGCGGGCCGGCCACGGCGCGGCGGCCGAGGATCGCTACGCGGCCGAATTCGATGCGCTGGAAATGGATCGCTATTCGCGGATGCAGGAGCTGTCGCGGGCGCTGGCCGAGTCGGTCGGCGATCTGGTGTCGCTGCACGCCAGCATGGACGACACGCTGGCCAGCGCCGACAGCCTGCTGGTGCAGCAGGCACGCCAGACCACCGAACTGCAGCAGGCCCTGATGGGCACGCTGATGGTGCCGTTCGCGCGCCAGGAGCCGCGCCTGAGCCGACTGATCCGGCAGACCGCGCTGGACCACGGCCGAGACGTGGAGCCGGTGTATGTCGGCGCCGATGCCGAACTGGACCGCAAGCTGCTCGAACGGATGACCGCGCCGCTGGAACACCTGCTGCGCAACGCCGTGGTGCATGGCATCGAAGCGCCGGCCCTGCGGGTGGCGGCCGGCAAGCCGGCACGCGGCACCATCACCGTGACCCTGGCCCGCGATGGCGCGCAGCTGCGCATCGAGGTGGCCGACGACGGCCGCGGCTTCGACCTCGCGGCGATCCGCGCCCGCGCCATCGCCAGCGGACGGCTGTCAGCGGCAGCGGAAATCAGCGACCCGGCGCTGGCCCGGCTGATCCTCGAACCCGGCTTCAGCACCGCCGGCACGGTGACCGAGGACGCCGGCCGCGGCATCGGCATGGATGTGGTCGCCAATACCGTGCGCCAGCTGGGCGGCACGCTGGCGCTGCACGCCGATCCCGGCCGGGGCGCGCGCTTCACGATCCACCTGCCGCTGGCGCTGGCGCTGTCGCAGGCGCTGCTGGTCGGTGTCGGCGATGAAACCTTCGCCATTCCGCTGGCCGCCATCGACGGCGTCGGCCGGCTGCCGCGCGAGCAGGCCGCCACGCTGCTGGCCGGCGAGCATCCGCAGTTCCGCTGGGCCGATCAGGACTGGCCGCTGCGTCATCTGGGCGAGTTCGTCGACCTGCCGGCCGGCGATGCGGCTGACGGTCGTCACCTGCATGCGCTGCTGCTGCGCCTCAACGGTGACGGCGCCGATGGCCGGCCCCAGCGGCTGGCGCTGCGCGTCGACCGGGTGCTCGGCAACCGCGAGATCGTCAGCAAGGGGGCCGGCCCGCAGCTCGGCGCGGTGCCCGGCATCGGCGGCGCGACGCTGCTCGCCGACGGCCGGCCGGCCATGATCCTGGATCTGCCGACGCTGGTCGCCGATCGCATGCGCCGGGCGCCGCAGGGCGACGCCGAGGCCGGGCAGCGCCCGCACGACCGCCGGGCGACGGTGCTGGTGGTCGACGATTCGATCACCATCCGCCGGGTTGCCGAGCGCCTGCTGCTGCGCCACGGCTACCGGGTGCTGAGCGCCCGCGACGGCGTCGAGGCGATGGCGCTGCTGCACACCGAGACGCCGGCCGCCGTGCTGCTGGACATCGAGATGCCGCGCGCCGATGGCTTCGAAGTCGCCGCCTTCATCCGCCAGCAGGCGCGGCTGGCGGGGCTGCCGATCGTGATGATCACCTCGCGCTCCGGCGACAAGCACCGCGCCCGCGCGCGGCAGCTGGGCGTCGACCGCTACCTGACCAAGCCCTGGCAGGACGAGCAGCTGCTGGCCACGCTGCGCAGCCTGCCCGGCCTGATGCCATGACCGAATCCGCCGACGACCTTCTCCACGCCGTGCTGCTGCCGCTGCACGACGACCGCCTGCTGCTGCCGAACCTGGCGCTCGCCGATTCGCTGGCACCGGCGGCGCTGCGCGCCCCCGGCGGGGAGGTACCGGACTGGTTCGCCGGCTGGCTGGCCTGGCAGCACCTCGACCTGCCAGTGCTGCAGTTCGAGCGCCTGATCGGCGGCAGCCACGACAGTGGCGGCCGGCGCGGGCGGATCGCGGTGCTGCAGGCGCTGACGCCGGGCGCCGGCGAGCCACGCTGCGCGGTGCTCTGCGAGCGCCATCCGCAGCTGCTGCGGCTGGCGCGCGACGGGCTGGAAGCCCTGCCGCTGCGCGCCAGCGACGTGCCCGAGCTGGCGCTGGCCCGGGTCCGGCTGCGCAGCGATGCCCGCGAGGCGCTGATTCCCGACCTGGCGGCGATCGAGCAGCGGCTGGCGGCGCTGCTCGATGCCGGCGCGGCGCTCGCCGCCCGCTCTTGAACCCGCAGCACTCGACCTCAGCATTCCGGGCGTGGGCAGCTGCCAGAACTGCCCCGCCAGTCCCACGCTTCCTACGGAGGTTTCCATGTCCAACTTGATCCGCGAACGCACTTTCGGGCCCTGGGCGATGCACCGGGAGCTCCTCAACGAATTCAACCGCTACGTCAACGGCGACAGCGGTGCCGCCAACGATGCCTCGTCGAGCGCCACGGCCGACTGGGCGCCGGCCGTCGACATCGCCGAATACGCCGACCGCTTCGTGCTGCACGCCGATGTGCCGGGCGTCGATCCGGCCAGCATCGAGGTGACGCTGGAGAAAGGCATCCTGAGCCTGAGCGGCAGCCGCGAGAAGGACGCCGATGCCGGCGCGGCCGTCGAGCGCCGCCGCGTCGAACGCGCCCATGGCCGCTTCTTCCGCCGCTTCAGCCTGCCCGACACCGTCGATTCCGAGGCCGTCAGTGCCCGGGGCGCGAACGGCGTGCTGGAAGTGGTGATCCCCAAGCGGCCGACCGCCCAGCCGCGGCGCATTTCCGTGGCTCACTGAAGCCGACCGATCCACAACTGTTGACGTACATTGCGGGGCGTCGCGGCCAACCGGCGCCGTGACGCCCCGCTGCCGTTTTCCGGAATCCGATGGAATACAAGGACTACTACAAGATTCTGGGTGTGCCGCGCACGGCCGACGAGGCGGAGATCAAGCGCGCCTATCGCAAGCTGGCGCGCGAGTTCCATCCCGACAAGAACAAGGCGAAGGATGCCGAGGAGCGTTTCAAGGCCGCCAACGAGGCCAACGAAGTGCTCAGCGATCCGAAGAAGCGCGCGGCCTATGACCAGCTCGGCGCGAACTGGCAGAACGGCCAGCGCTTCACGCCGCCGCCCGGCTGGGGCGGCGCCCGGACCGGCGCCGGCGGCTTCGGTGGCGATGCCGGCGGATTTTCCGATTTCTTCTCCAGCCTGTTCGGCAATGGCGCGGCCGGCGCCGGCTTCGGCGGCGCCGGCGGCTACGACGATTTCGGCGGCGGCGTCGCCCGCGACCAGCAGGCACGGCTGGCGATCGCGCTGGAGGATTCCTACACGGGCGCGACCCGCAGCGTGTCGATCGGCAACCGCACGCTCAACGTGCGCATCCCGAAGGGCGTGACCGCCGGCCAGACCATCCGCCTCGCCGGCCAGGCGCCACGCGGCGGCGACGTGCTGCTGGAACTCAGCTTCGCGGCCCATCCGCTGTTCAAGCCGGAAGGCCGCGACCTGCACATGACACTGAATGTCAGCCCCTGGGAGGCGGCGCTGGGTGGGCCGGTGCCGGTGCTGACCCTCGGCGGAACCGTCGAACTGAACCTCCCGCCCGGCACGCTGTCTGGTCGCAGGCTGCGCCTGAAGGGCCGCGGCCTGCCGGGCAGCCCGGCCGGCGACCAGTTCGTCACCGTGCAGATCCAGACGCCGGCGGCCGAAAACGACAGCCAGAAGCAGATTTACGAGCAGATGCGGGTACTTTTCCCCGATTTCGATCCCCGAAACCGGGTCCAGACCTGACAAAGGGGCGACTTGTGACGCGCCACACGGCACAATGGCGGTTTTCCCGCCGCTCGACGACCACGCTCCCCGGCGCAGTCGACAGCGGCGGCGGCAAAGTGACTCCCGGGCGTCGTTCCGCTGCTGGCGAAACGCCGCCCTCGCGTACAGGACAGGGTTTGACGACGATGGGACGCGACAACTTCAGCAAGTTACTGGCGATGACGCCGGCCGCGAGCCCGGTGTCGTACGCGCTGAATGCGAAACGCTGCCTGCCGCTGGCGCTCGGCCCGGGGCCGGACGCGCTGGAAGGCACCGATCCGGCCGATGCCAGCGCTTTTCATCGCTGGATCCTGCGCCGCCTGCGTGCCGCCAATGCCGATTACGCGGCCGGCGGCTACGGCGAGGAACGCGCGATGTACCGGATGAGCGACCTCTACGGCACCGGCTCGGAAGAGCCGCGCACCGTGCATCTGGGCGTCGATCTCTGGTTGTCGGCCGGCACCGTGATCCATGCGGTGCTGCCGGGCGTGGTCCATTCCACGCGCGACAACAAGGAATTCGGCGACTACGGTCCGACCATCATCCTGGAGCACGAAATCCAGGGCGTGCGTTTCCACACGCTGTACGGGCATCTGTCGCGGCAGTCGCTGCAGCTGACCAAGCGCGGCAAGACGGTGGCGATCGGCGAACCGATCGGCTGGCTCGGCCAGCCGCACGAGAACGTCGGCTGGGCCCCGCACCTGCATTTCCAGATCATCCGCGAGCTGGATGGCCGCGAAGGCGACTATCCGGGTGTCTGCCGGCTGTCGGAAAAGGCGACCTGGCTGGCCCGCTGCCCGGACCCGAACCTGCTGCTGCGCATCGATGCGCTGAAGAAGCCGGTGCGCCGTCCGCGTCCGGCACCGGCCGCCAAGCCGGCGGCCACGTCGGCCAAGCGGGCGAAGTCGGCGTAGTGCTGAAAGCCGGCATCTTCCTCGACGTCGAGAACCTGTCGAGGACCGGTGGGCGCGGTTTCCGCTATGAAACGGTGCGGCGGCTGGTCGAGGCGCAGGGCGCCACCGTGCTGCGCGCCAACGCCTATCTGTCGATCGACGTCCAGCGCGAGGACGAGGACGACAGCTACCGTCAGGCCAAGGAAAACCATCGCAACGCGGTGCGCCGCAACGGCTTTCACCTGGTGCTGAAGGAAGCTCGGCGCTATCGCAACGACGATGGCGTCGACGTGGTCAAGGCCAATGCCGATCTCGACCTGGCGGTCGATGCGCTGCTGCAGGCCGAAAACCTCGACTACGTGCTGCTCGGCACCGGCGACGGCGATTTCCTGCGCCTGGTGCGCGCGCTGCAGGACAAGGGCAAGCGCGTCGACGTGCTGAGCTTCGGCAATGTCAGCGGCGACCTCAAGCGCGAGGCCGACTACCACCACTACGGCTTCCTGATTCCGGACCTGCTGCCGCCGAGCGATACCCGCATCGGCGTCATGCACTACGTCGACGAACGCGGCTTCGCCTACCTGACGGTGCGCGAAGGACTGGCGGTATCGGACCTGCGCACCGACGTGATCCTGTACGCCAACGACTACACCGAGGACGGCCGCAAGGTCAGTGCCGAGCGCTTCCGCGACCTGAAGACCCGCGAGGTGCTGATCGCCTTCGAGCTGGTCGAGGGCGAAGGCAAGCCGCGGGCGCGCAACGCCACGGCGTTCGACTGGAAGTAGTTGCCGCGAGCTAGATCGGCGCGCGGCGCCCGGCCCACGGCGCCGCCACTTCGAGCTGCGCCGCCAGCCGGATCAGCAGCCCTTCCCCGCCGCTGGCGGCGACGAACTGCACGCCGATCGGCAGGCCGTCGCGATCCACGTGCAGCGGCACCGACATGCTCGGCGTGAACGTCAGGTTTGACAGCTGCGTGAACGGCACCCGGCCGAGGCTCTTGGCGGCGATCCGGTCGATCACGCCGCTGTTCAGCACCTGCCGGCCGAGGCCGAGCCGGAGCACCGCGCGCATCGCCAGCTGTTCCGCCATCGGCAGTTCCTGGCTGCCGATGGCAGCCGGCGCCTGCGCCGCCGACGGAATCAGGTACAGGTCGAAACGCTGGTGGAACGCACCCAGCGCACGCATGAAGCCGTTCCATTCCTGCCGGCGGGCGACGTACTCGCCGGCGGTCAGACTGCGGCCGAACAGGGCCAGCGCCCGCGTTTCCAGCTCGAAATCGATTTCGCGCGCCCCGGTCAGCGCGCAGGCGTGATCGACCGCCGCCGCCGTCTGGCCGTAGTACATGGTCAGGTAGCAGCGGGCCAGCGCCATGCCGTCGATCGCCGGCCGCGCTTCCTCGACCTGGTGGCCGAGGCTTTCCAGCAGCTTGGCGGTGTCATGTACCGCGCGGATGTAATCGGGATCGACCGGCTGGTTGATCGGCGACGCGGTCGAGAAGCCGATGCGCAGCCGACCGGGATCGCGACCGACTTCCTCGGCATACGGCCGCTCCGGCGGCGCGATCCGGAACGGGCTGCCCAGGTCAGCGCCGTGGATGGCATCGAGCAGGCCGGCGGAATCGCGGACCGTGCGGGTCAGCACATGCTCGCTCGATGCGCCCTCCCAGAACTCGTCGTGGGTCGGCCCCGGCGGCACCCGGCCCCGGCCGGGACGCAAGCCGAACAGGCCGCAGTAGGACGCCGGAATGCGGATCGAGCCGCCACCGTCGGAGGCGCTTGCCGCCGGCACGATGCCGGCCGCCACCGCTGCTGCCGCGCCACCGGACGAGCCGCCCGGCGTCCGCTCGAGGTTCCAGGGATTGCGGGTCGGGCCCCAGAGCCGGCTTTCGGTGCAGCCTTTCAGCGCCAGTTCCGGCAGGGTGGTCTTGCCGAAGCTGACCAGCCCGGCCCGCTCGAAACGCAGCACGATTTCCGAGGTGACCTCCGGACACCAGTCCTTCAGGACCCGGCTGCCGGCGCTGGTCGGCACGCCCTTCACATGCTGGGCGATGTCCTTGAGCAGGAACGGCACCCCGGCGAACGGCCCGTCCAGCGGCCCGGCGGCGCGGGCCTGGGCGGCGTCGATCATCGGCGTGCAGAAAGCGTTGATCTTCGGATTGACCGCCTCGAGCCGGGCCAGCGCGGCCTCCAGCACCTCGGCGGCGCTGACCTCGCGGCGGGCGATCAGGGCGGCGAGGCCGGTGGCGTCGTACTGCGGATATTCCTTCAACACGGGAGGCAGCCTGGGATGCGGGGTCGCGGCATTGTAGGCCGGCATCGCCGGCGCACCGCCTTACCGGAAGATGAAGTACACCGCCCCGCACATGCATAGCGCCGCCCACAGGAAGTCGAGCTTCAGCGGCTGCTTCATCACCAGCAGCGCGAACGGCATGAACACCAGCAGCGTGATGACCTCCTGCAGGATCTTCAGCTGGGCCAGGCTCAGCGTGCCGAAGCCGGTGCGGTTGGCCGGCACCATCAGCATGTACTCGAACAGGGCGATGCCCCAGCTGGCCAGGATCGCGATCCACAGCGGCTTGTCGTGCAGCGTCTTCAGATGCCCGTACCAGGCCCAGGTCATGAACAGGTTGGACAGCACCAGCAGGCCGGCCGTCTGGCCGAGCACGGTGAGATTCATGGCAGTCGTTCGATGGCGGAAAAGAAAGAACCCCGCAGCACGCTGCGGGGTTCTCGATGATGCAGCAGCGGGCCCGCCGTGCGCTCAGTCGTCGCCGGAGGCGAAGCCGAGCAGCTGCAGAAGGCTGACGAACAGGTTGTAGATCGCCAGATACAGGCCGACGGTGGCCAGCACGTAGTTGGTCTGGTAGCCGTTCACGACGTCCGAGGTTTCCATCAGGATCACGCCGCACATCAGCAGCGCGAACATCGCCGACACCGCCAGCACCAACGGCTGGAAGTGGTAGCCGAGCAGCGAAGCTACCAGCGAGCCGATCGACAGCACGAAGGCGATCAGGATGCCGCCGGTGATCATGCCGCGCATGAAGCTGAAGTCGCGGCCGGACTTCACCGCGAATGCCGACAGGCCGACGAAGATCGTGCCGGTCAGGCCGAAGGCGGTCATGACGATCTGCGAACCGTTGGCGAAGCGGCCGATGTAGCTGTTCAGCACCGGGCCGAGGCCCAGGCCGAGCAGGCCGGTGACCGCGAACACCACCCAGATGCCGTTGGCCGAATTCGCCGTGCGCGGCACCACGAACCACAGCAGGCCCATCGACACCAGCGAGCAGACCAGCGACAGGCCGCGCGGCAGGTTGATGGCCATCGACAGGCCCGCCATCAGCGCCGAGAACAGCAGCGTCGCCGACAGCAGCAGGTAGGTGTTGCGCAACACGGTGTTGGTGGCAATGGCGCCGTAGCCGGCGCCCGAGGAGGTGCGGCCGGCGACCGGAACACTGCGCAGCGGATTGGGCGTAGTCATCGACAAGCTCCTTGTAAATAAAAGGTAAATCGGCACAGCCTCAGCTGCCGAAGTGGACCGATGATAGCAGCCGCAAGTTCCCGTTCCGCCGCTGGCCGGCGTGCGCATCGCACGGCATTTGCCGGCCCCGGATCACCGTCGCAGACTGCCCCTCCCCCACCCCGAGGTGACGCGCCATGCTGCAGCTCATCGAAGTCACCGACAGCGAGGGCCGCATCGTGGCCGCCCGCTGGCTGGCGCAGGCCGAAGGCGTGCACCGCCAGCTGCGGCCGCAGCTGATGCCGAACTACAGCGACCAGATGCTGCGGGTGTTCGCCGGCGGTGGGCGGATGCTGGTGGCGGTCGACGACGGCGTGGTGCTGGGGCTTGCGATCTGGCGCGTGCTGGAAAAGACCTTCTCGCGCAGCGAGCTGTACATCGATGACCTGGTGAGCGATGCCGGGCACCGCTCGGCCGGCGTCGGCAAGGCGCTGCTCGGCTGGTGCGAGCGCCATGCCCGTGCGCTGGGCTGCACGCAGCTGACGCTCGATTCCGGCACGCCGCGCCTGAAGGCGCACAAGTTCTACTTCCGCGAAGGCCTGCAGATCACCTCGTTCCACTTCGTGAAGACGCTCGAGGACTAGGGCCTGTCATCAATTGCTTTGGTCGCTGCGGCGGAGGTCGTTTTTGCCCAGTGCAACGAACGAGGAGCGGCCAATGGTTGTTCCATTGGCGCGACGAGAGAGG
>NZ_JBIMKV010000031.1:0-22302 GCF_051860985.1 Nevskia sp.
GGTGCGTAACGCGTCAACTTGTTCATGGCTTCATCCTCTCAAGGTTTGAAGCCTCCGAGAAAGACGGGGCGGTTCACTGAGCCTCGAAGCATTAAGCCGGTAATGCCCGGCCCGTCGTCAATCTTGGTCAAACCAAGGCGAATCAAAGCGCTGTTGAGTTCTGATTCAAGGTCGGCTCTTTGATGGCGTTCAGGTTCAACAAGAAGCGCCCAGAGGGGCGAGGCGTACTCGACCTTCGCTTCTTCACACACCGCATATTCACGGGCAGCCTTCTCGACAAGATTTTGCTCGGCCCCGTTTGTGCCGACTCGGACCTTGGTGGGGTCGTCGCCACGACGAAAGATGCGGTGCATCACCCGAAGTCGGGCACCCGTGATCGGGTCTGACGATGTAACGCCGTCGATTGCCCCGTCAAGCAAATCCCTATCAAGTTCGTCCCAGCTTCGCTGCAATGACAACTTGACACGCAAGGCCCACAGAGCGGCCCTGAATCTGAACGAAAGGTCAAGTCGCGGGCGGCCATTTTTTTTGGGTAGTCGATTTGGAGTCACAAACCCCCCTGATTTGCAGGGATATCTCGTTGCCAGTCGAGTGTATTGAATATCCGTCCTATGGCCAATTAAGTGAAGGACTTTCAAAAATGCAGACGACGAGGTCGAAAAATGCGCAAACAGAGCGGACAACTCGACGAGATATCGAGAGATGCCAGGTTGCCGGCCGAGAAGTAGGTCACTACGGGACCGACTATCAACCTTGGTTAAAAGCGATTCATTTCCCTAGCAACGGACTTGCTCGGAGAACACAGGGACTGCTCGAAGCTCGGACGATTCACTTCTTGTCAAATCTCGATACGCGCGTGCGCACTGCCTGGGTGCTCGTGTCGTGAGGCGCCGTAGCGGTGTCACCGACAAGATGATCGAGCGTCGCCTGCGCTTGGGCTACGGCCGAGGCGACGGGACTCTCTACAAGCCGGCGATGGACGTACGGGATGTTCCCTCCGTGGGTGAGGGCTGGCAGACGCCGGTCCTTCTCTACCCAGAGCGCGACACCCCTCATCAGTTCATGAGCCGGTTGGAGATGACAACAGCGTGCATCTATGAGCGCCTAGGCGCCACGCAGATCCGCGAACAGTACGCGCTTCTCTGCGAAGGCGGGACTCGGGACGAGACGACACATATCGCCGAGCTTCTCGGAGTCAAGCACCCGACGATACCGGGAACCCAGACGCGGGCTGTCATGACGACGGACATCCTCGTCGACATGCCGGACGGTTGCCGCATCGCGGTCTACTGCAAGCCCAAGGCGCTTCTCGATCCGACGACGCGCAAGGGTGTCCGGAATCTCGAGAAGCAGGCCATCGAAGCAGTCTACTGGTCCCGTCGGCCCGGCACGACGTTCATGGTAGTTACCGAGGAGGACTATCCCGAGGTCTTCAAGGACAACGTGGTCGATCTTCGCGGGCGCCTGTTTCACCACGAGCACGCCGCCGTGCGCGCCCGCGTCGGCGAGACCGCCGAACGATTTCTCGCGATCTGGAAACCCGATCGCACACTGATTGACCTGATCCGCCAGCTCGGCGTGGCAATGACCCTCTCGATTGATCAGGTAACCCACCTCGTCTACCTCGCGGTGTGGGCGACTGCCATCCCGGCCGACCTTAAAGCCGATCGGTTCCATCCCTCCAACCACGTCATCCTGGAGTGAGGCCCGCCATGCATTCAGGAATCAGCATCGGAAACATCATCCGGCCCACGGACACCGTGTGCTCGTTGCTCCCCACCGCCTGTCGCGTGCTGCACATCCACGACGACGAAGTCAGCCTCATCCCGGTGTTCTGGGATGAGGCCAAGACGGATCCACCCGCACCCTTCATCGTCAGCGCGAGGGAACTGGCCGTCGAAATCCGGCAGGAGGTAAGCATCGTCGGACGCCCAGGCGTGAAGACCTACGATCGTGAATCACCCACTGCGGACGCTAAAGAGAAAGCGGAAAGGGTGAAGGCTGCTTTCAAGGATCTTCTCGAGCCAGCAGCACTTCAGCGCGCCATCCGCGATCCCCGCTACCGCGCGCAGTCGCTACGCGAGATCAAGGGCATGAGTGAGTCCACCGCACGGCGGGTCTTGCACCTCTATTGGATCTACAACTTCGACGAGAAGGTGTTCGCCCGCTACACGCGGACCGAGAAAACCAAGAAGCTGACGCAGAGGAGCATGGTGAAGCGAGGACTATCGAAAGGAGGTCTCGCGCTGCCGGCGGTGCGTGATGCACTCACGGCCGGCATCCGCAAGTTCTACATTGCAGACGGCCTGACTGCGGCAGACAGCTGGGTCTGCACGATGCTCAAGCACTACCCTCACGCGTGCGATGAGACCCCGCTCTCCAATGGCCGTCGCTGGGTCCGCGTAAAGCCGCAGTTCGCGCTGAAGGTGCCGACGCGTAGCCAGTTCAAGTACGTGATCGAGCTCATTCGCGCCACCGAAGGCATTGAGCGCGAGCGTGCGAACAAGCGGCGCAAAGCGCCCAAGCCGCGTCCGAAGAAGGGTTCCGCGCGCGAGTACGTCGACCTGGTCGGCCAGGTGTTCCAGTCCGACGCGACCAAGCTTCAGGTGCGCGTGGTCCTACCGTGGGCGCGCGACGAAGTGTTGAAGACCCTCACGCTCTACACAGCGATCGACGTCGCCTCGACAGTTATCACAGGGTGGCGGCTGTCACCCAATGACCCCAGCACTGCCGAAGCCCTGCAGCTGCTTAAGCAGTGCGCCTCGGACAAGCGCGAGCAGATCGAGAGGATCGGCGTCGAGTATCACCCCGAGGAGTGGGTGCAGGGACTGCCGTCCAATCTGCACGCGGACCGCGGCGAGTGGGTATCGAAGAAGGCCTACACGATCGTGCGCGCTGGAATCAGCGTCAAGGTCGGGGAACCCTATCTGCCCGAGAAGAAGGGGGCGATCGAGAAGACGCACGACCTGATCAAGGAGCGGATCCTCCGCGAGGTAATCCCGGGTTCTTACGGGCGTCAGATCGAACGCGGCGAAGAGGACGGCTTCAAAGCCGCTGTTCTCACCATGGACGAGCTTGAGATGCGGATCGTGCAGATCCTGCGGGAGATCAATCTGCAGCCGCCGCCGTTAGAGGTGATTCCGATCCGTATGGTCGCGGAGGGACTTCCGCAGGTGTCACGCATCGATGTATGGAACTGGCGTCTTGAGAATGAGCCGGGTGCGGTCCGCCAACTCGAGGAGAAGCAGCTGTACGAGTCGTTCCTGATGCCGATCAAGGCGTCGATCACCGGTGACGGCATTCTCTACAACACGCGTACCTACGTGTCGCCCTTGCTCCATGAGTACGGCTACACCACCAAGGCGCTGCGTGGGCGCGGCGACAACAAGATCCAGGTCTTTATGGATGAACACCTGCCGCACATCGTCAAATTCGAGCACCCCAAGACTCGGCAGCTTGTCGACGCGCGTTGCGAGGAGAAGTACCTAGAGGCGATGAATCTGCGCTACTGGGAGGCCGAAATCTACCGGGAACAGCGCAAAAGTCTCGCCAGCGAGGCCGAATTTTCGGGACGCGCGATCGCAGCGGGGCAGCGGCAGGCGTTCGCTGGGGTCATCAAGCAGGCGAAAGCGAAGACCGCGACAGATCTCAAAGCAGCGGGCGCCACTACCAATGCGCGCAAGAAGGGTCGTAGTGCGGCGACGGTCAAGGCGAAGACCGTCGAGATGCTGAATTACGAGGCTGAGCAGCAGGCCAAGGGCAACGTCGCCGTCATGCCGGACGTTCCCGCTGCAGAGAACGCGCCGCCGCCCGCTGATCCGTTCGAGCCGCGCCGCTCCACCAACTTCATCCGCCACTGACCGGAGGATCTTCCATTTACAAACCACAGAGCGTCGCCGAAGCGACGTACATTCCCCACGTGCTTCCTGACTTCCACCGCCACCCACTCGTGGAAGCCATGAACCCGTATCCCTACAACCCGGAGGACGAGTACGACATCGAGCCGCTCGACCGGCAGCTGCGGGTCACGCCGATGTTCAATGAGTGCGACCTCGCACTCCCGGCGCCCCTGCGCAAGGTGCTGCCGTCACGGCTCTACCGCATCTTCCTCCCTGGGCCCGATCACCGAAAAGTCTTCGACACTGCATATGGCCTGATGCTCGAGGGCATGCGAAACCGCAATCCGCTTCAGGCGGCCGGCGAGTCGTTCCTGTACTCCGACGGTTCTGGTGAGAATTGCGGGGCGGCCAATGAGTTCGGACGCATCGCTACGCTCATCGGCCCCTCGGGTCTGGGGAAGTCGACCGCGGTCGGGCGGGTGCTGTCCAGCATGGGGCACCAGCTCATCAAGCACCGTGATTATCACGGCCAGCCGTTCCACGAGACGCAGTTGCTGTACCACTACTTCAAGGTGAGCGAGAACCTCCAGCCGGCGGACATTTACCTGCATGCCGGCAAGATGGCTGGGCAGCTCACGGGCAACACCTTCCTCAAGCTGATGCCCGGCGCGCGCCGCTCGCTCAGCGACAAGCGCGACTACTGCCGGATGGTCCTGCGCAGCTCGCACTGCGGGATCCTCGTGATTGACAACGTCGAGTATCTGTTTCGGGCTCGGGACAACGTCAAGGAGCAGGCGCTTTCGATGATCCTGCACATCCGCGACGATTTCGGCATCCCGATCCTGCTTGTCGGGACCAGTGAGGCGTACCGCTACCTCGCGTCCGACGACTCCGTAGCCTCGCGCTTCATCGAGGGTGGCTACCTAGAGATCACACGCCCCTCGAGCGCGGACGACGCGTACTGGGACGACATGGTCAGAGCACTGTGGCAGTGGAAGTGGGTACGCAAGGAATCGCCGCTGACCGACACGATCCGCAGCAAGATCTACGAGTACACCGCGGGGGTCACCCGCTACCTGATGGTCCTGCTCGTCCAAGCGCAGATCCTCGCAATAGAGAGTGGCTACGAAAAGCTCGACGAAGTCTCCCTCGCGAAGGCCTACACCCTGTTCATGAAGCCGATCCACCCGATCGTGACGGGACTGCTGACCAACGAGCCCCAGATCATGCGCAAGTACGAGTCGATGTACGCGGACACCACGAAGCTGCTGAAAGGCTACGCAGAGCCCGTGATCGGGTCGTCAGCCGCAGAGCATATCAAGCACCTGGGAGCCCATCTGGCGGGCCTGCGCAATGGTCCGCAGAACGGCAAGACCCCAACCACCGCCCCGGGGACGGCATGAGACAGCGTGAACTCGTTCCGCAGGAGCAGCTGACAACTTTCCCGGCCGCGAGGCCGGGAGAAGTAATGCTGAGTGTGCTGGCAAAGGGTTACTTCCGCTACGGCGTAGATGTCAGTAGCTATATGCGTGCGCTGATCGGCAAGATCCGGTGCCCGGGAACTTTGGACCCTGGCCTGCCGACATACGCTGCACGTATCGCCGGCGTCATGCCGGAAGGCCATCCACTGTCCAACCTGCAGCTACTTTTGCGGCACCACACGGTTCTGCCGTACTACCTGTTCTTCGCGAGTACCGCGCGGCGTGAGCGTGTGCTTCAGGCGCTGGCCGATCCCCGGACCACTTCTTACGACGCCTTACTCGGCTTCAGCACGGCACGCCTCGCGCCGCCAGACCTCCCGCGGCTGTGTTCCGGGTGCGTGCACCGCGAAGATTTGGACCGGCGGCCCGCCATCTACCTCGTCGAACATCAGCTTGCGACGACCTGGGTATGCGCTGAGCACGCAGAGATGCTCACGGACGGGTGCGAACTCTGCAGCGATGGAGCGCATCTGCCCCGCAATCTGCTTCGCATGCCGGGCCGATGTGGCGATCGCCGACATAATCAGCTTCACCCATGTACGTCGCTTGAGCCGTCGGAAGTAGTTGATGCGCGGTGGTTCTCCGCGCAGGGGAAGCGAATGCTGGAGCGCTATGACGACGTCCCGAACGATCCGCTGGGCGTACTGCGGTCAATGGTCCTGATGCAGTATCAGCGTGCACGCGGCGTCGACTCACTGGCGCTGGCCAGGGCTATCGAGAATCGATTTTCGCCAGCGATACTTCGCAGGCTGGGACTCTCATTCACCTCCGAGCAGGACCGGCAGGTTGGCTGGCACCGTCAAGTATTGGCCCCAACCACGCGTGACCGACTCAAAGAGCCGGCCCAGTGCTTGGCAATCTTGGGAGTCGTATGTACAGACATCGATGACTACATCGAGATGGTCGAGGCGGTGGCCGATCCCGTGGTGCTGCCAGTGGAGCCAGAGTGGCCAAAAAAGCTGCTGGCGACCCTAGCCACTCACGACGGATCTTTTGAAGCCGTGCGGCGGGAGCTCGGCATCACCTTCGGCGATCTGTGGAAGGCCATGATGAGGCGCAACTGGACCATTCCGCGTCCGGCGGACACCGGGGTATCAGAGGAGGTCTATCAGCAACTGCTTGACGCTTGGCAGGCCGGTGTCGACCAAACGCATATGGCGTACACGTTCGGTGTGTCGGACTACTTCCTGCAGAAGATGACCCTGTGGGAGCCAGGGCTGCACCAGCGATGGCAGCGGGCGCGACTGGGTTCAGCGCTTGAAAATCACCGTCGGACGCTGCGCGCCTATCTGGACAGCAATCCAGGCGTTAAGCGTAACGTCGTTCGAAAGGCGTGCAACACCGCTTTCGAATCCATCTACCAGAGCGACCGCAAGTGGCTCGACGAAGTGCTACCCCGACGTCACGGAAACTTCCGCAACGAGGACGGCACGCGTCGACTACGCAAGGACTGGGAGCGGCGGGACGCGGATCTGGCCGAGCGAATCGCCCAGTGGGCCCCTCAGCAGCTGGCCGGGGATGACCTTCCGGTTTACCTGACGGCGACCAAACTGCTGCGCGCGCACGACGCGGTCCATCACTACATGGGGTACAAAGATCGGTTCCCGCAGGTGAAGGAGCAGCTCGATCGGTTCGTCGAAACGCGCGAAGCGTTCGTGCTGCGCCGACTCCGTTGGGCTGCGAAGCGATGTGCCGAGTCGGGTGCCCCGCTCAAGCCGGACGCGGTCCGCCTAGTCGCCAACTTGCCGCGGCGTCACGTGGACCGACACTGGAAGGACATTGTGGAAGCGTACGACGCTGTCCGCGGGCCCGTGTTCGCCAGGGCCTGAGGCAAGCAGAAGTAGGCAAGCTCGAATCGGCCTATGTGAATCCGCTTATAGGACCGCGTTGACCGTTCCTGTCGGGTTACGAGGAATGAATGACATTGCCCGCTCGGCCAGCGCGGTGATGGTCAGGCTTGGATTGACGCCGAGGTTGGCGCCGATCATCGAGCCATCGACGACGTAGAGATTGCGGTAGTTGAACACCCGGTTCTGGGCGTCGATCACGCCCTGCTCGGCGCTGTCGGCGATCGCGCAGCCGCCCATGCAGTGCGCGGTCATCGGCACGTTGAAAAAGATCTCGAAGATCGAGCTGCCGCCGACGCCGCCGGTGGCCTTTGCGGCCGCTTCAGCGAAGCGGTTGGCGGCCGGGATGTAGGTCGGGATGCGGTCACCCTCGCTGACCATGCGGCGCTTGAATGGCCAGTACCAAGGACGCTTCAGGCGCATGTTGATGTGGCCTTCAACGGTCTGCATGCACAGCAGGATCACGGTCTGCGCCGCGAAGCCGAATGGCAGCCAGCTGCGGATCGCCTTGACGGGATGGCGAACCAGCAGCGACAGCATTGCCCGGGCCCAGGCCAGCGGCCGTGACCAGCCCGGCTGGCCGTGGGTCAACGCGGTGAACAGGCTGCCCATCATGTCCGAGCCCTTCGGATAGCGAACGGCCTCGATATGCGTGTGCTCATCGACATGGACGCCCGAGCCGATCGCGATGCCTTTCGACAGATCGGTTTCGATGCCCGGATAGCGCACGGTGAGGATCGACTCGGCATTGGTGCGTACCCGGCGGCCGAGCTGCTCCGACACCTTGGGCAGCGAGCCGTCGTCGCGCAGGCGCAGCAGCAACTCTTGGGTGCCGAGCGAGGACGCTGCGAACACCACATTCTTCGCAGTCACGACGCGCCGCTTCGAGGCCGGGCCGAAGCTCGGCTGGACCGTCACCTCGTAGCCCTCGGAGCCGTCCTCAGTCGAGCCAAGAGGTCGTACGTCGAGGACTTTCGTTTCGGCGTGAACCTCGGCACCAAGCTGCTCCGCGAGGTAGAGATAGTTCTTGTCCAGTGTGTTCTTGGCGTTGTGTCGGCAGCCGACCATGCACGCACCGCAGGCTTGGCAGGCGTTGCGCGCAGGGCCCTTGCCGCCGAAGTAGGGATCAGGATAGCTCCGCCCCGCCGGCTGCCCCGGCTCGCCGAAGAACACGCCGACCCTGGTGGGATAGAACGTCGATTCCACACCGTTTGCCGCCGCCATCTTCTGCAGCATCCGGTCGCCCGGGCCGAGAATGGGGTTGGTGGTGACGCCAAGCATCCGCTTCGCAGTGTCGTAGTGCTGCGGCATCACCTCGGTCCAGCGATCGAGGCCGGCCCAGGAGCCTTCGCTCCAGACCCGGTCGGGCGGCACCAGCAGCGTTTGCGCGTAGGCGATGGACCCGCCGCCGACGGCATTGCCGTGCATGATCATCACGTGCTTGAACAGCCGCATGCTGAGGAAGCCGCGCAGGCCGACAGCCGGCAGCCACAGGAATCGCCGCAGGTTCCAGTTCGTCTTCGGCAGTGTCTCCGGCGTCCAGCGCCGGCCCATCTCCATCACCGCGACCTTGTAGCCCTTCTCGGACAGGCGCAGCGCCGAGACGCTGCCGCCAAAGCCTGAGCCAATGATCAGGAAGTCGTAGTCGTGGTTCATCGTCACAGGATGAAGTGGAGACAGTTCAGTGCTGGCCGAGCGGCGTGCGCACGACGATGCCGTCGAGCTTCGTGCACATCTTCAGCTGGCAGGCGAGGCGCGAGCGGTGGTCGCTGCCCGCCGCCATGTCGAGCATCGAGTGCTCCAGCGGTTCCATGGCCGGCAGCTTGTCCAGCCACTCCTCGGCAACGTGCACGTGGCAGGTCGCGCAGGCGGCTGCGCCGCCGCAGTCGCCATCGATTCCGGGAATCAGGTTGGCGAGCGCAGCTTCCATCAACGAGATCCCGTCATCGACCTCGACGCTGCGGACCGTGCCGTTATGCTCGATATAAGTGGCCTTGGCCATGTTTCGTCTCCTCTGATGAGTGAATGGTCGGTCAGGATCTTGGGCGTCCCGATCGCGTGGGTGATAACTCAGGCCGCGGCGGCGAGGCTCTTGACCGCGATCGTCTCGTCGGAGAGTCGCTCGGATGGAATGTGCAGGCCCTCGGCAATCCAGCTCTTGGCCAGAGTGAACTCGGCAGGCCGGTTGATGGCATCGACGGCCAGCAGTCGACCGTCGCGCAGGTACCACGCGGCAAAGCTGCGGCTCTCGGGCGCGCCGCGAATCACCACCTCGTCGTAGCCGCGATTGAGGCCAGCGGTCTGCAGCTTGATGTCGTACTGGTCGGACCAGAACCACGGCACCTGCCGGTAGGGCTTGGACTTGCCGCAGATCGCCGCCGCCGTGGTCTTGCCCTGCTCGATGGCGTTCGGCACCGATTCCAGCCGCAATCTCGTGTGGTACACCGCGCTCGGGTGCTGCGCGCAGTCGCCTGCGGCATAGACGCCGGGCACCGAAGTACGGCATTCGTCATCGACGATGATGCCGTTGTCACAGACCAGTCCGGCAGCCATTGCCAGCTCGACGTTCGGGAGCAGACCGATGCCGGCAACGATGAAATCGGCCTCGATGCGCTGGCCATCGGCGGTCAGCACGGCGGGATGCGACTCGTCGCCGGCAATGCCGTTGACCATCACGCCACAGCGGATCTTCACGCCGTGGGCCTCGTGCTCACGCTGGTAGAAGTTCGCGACCTGCGGGCAGGTCACGCGCGCCAGCAGGCTTGGCGCGGCTTCGAGCACGGTCACGTCAAGGCCGAGCTTGCGCGCGACTGCGGCAATCTCCAGGCCGATGTAGCCGCCGCCGACCAGCGCGATGCGAGCGCCAGGCTTGAGCTGAGCCTGGATCGCAGCGACGTCGCGCACGTCGCGGAGGTAGAACAGGCGCGAATGCTCGGCGCCCGGGCATGCGAGCTTGCGCG
The DNA here is from genome assembly GCF_051860985.1 of Nevskia sp. Classification (NCBI taxonomy): domain Bacteria; kingdom Pseudomonadati; phylum Pseudomonadota; class Gammaproteobacteria; order Nevskiales; family Nevskiaceae; genus Nevskia; species Nevskia sp. The sequence continues at coordinate 10,128 of NZ_JBIMKV010000031.1, forward strand.
GCCGGCCGCCGGTTGCCAGCACCAGTTGATCGAAATCGATGCGCTCGCCATTGTCGAGTTCGACCTGCCTGCCGATCACATCGATGCGGCTCGCGGTGCGGCCGAGCTGCACCTCGATCTTCTGCTGTTCGTAGAACGCGGGCGGACGCAGAAACAGGCGCTCGACCGCGAGCTGACCGGCGAGATAGGCCTTCGACAACGGCGGTCGCTGGTACGGCAGCACGGCCTCGTCGCCGATCATCACGATCCGACCGGCGTAGCCTTCCTGGCGCAGACTGACGGCAGCCTGACACGCGGCCTGGCCGCCGCCGACGATCACCACCGTACCCACTGACATAGCTTGATTCAGATCAGGGGTTGATGCGGACCCGCATCGATTCGTAGCCCTTCACGAACGGCGACGGCACGCGCGTCGGCTCGGAAAGCACCTCGATCTGGCCGGCTCGCGGCCAGCGGGCGAGCAACTCTTCCCAGAGAATCTTGAGCTGCAGCTCGGCAAGGCGGTTGCCGACGCAGCGGTGGATGCCGAAGCCGAATGACAGATGGTGGCGCGGCTTGGCACGGTCGATGATGAACGCGTCCGGGTTATCGATCGATTCGGCATCGCGATTGCCGGAGACGTACCACATCACTACCTTATCGCCCTGCTTGATCTGCTTGCCGCCGAGCTCGGTATCGCACATTGCGGTGCGGCGCATGTGCGCCAGTGGCGTCTGCCAGCGGATCACCTCAGGAACGAACGAGGGCGCGATCAACGCCGGGTTGGCGGTGAGCTTCGCGTACTCGGCCGGGTTCTGATTCAGTGCCAGCACGCTCCCGGTCATCGAATTTCGAGTGGTGTCGTTGCCGCCGACGATCAGCAGGATGATGTTGCCGAGAAATTCCTGCGGCGACATCGAGCGGGTGCGGTCGTCGTGCGCCATCATCGACAGCAGATCGTTGCCTGGCTCGGCGTTGACGCGTTCGTTCCACAGCCGGGTCATATAGGCCGCGCATTCACCGAGGATCTGCATACGCTGCTCCTCGGAATCGATCAGGCCCTGGCCGGGCATGGTGGTCGCGACATCGGACCAGTACGGCAGCTTGTCGCGATCCTCGAACGGAAAGCCGAACAGGGTCGCCAACATCTGCGTGGTCAGGTTGATCGAGACCTTGGACACCCAATCGAAGGGTTCGCCGACCGGCAGCGCGTTCAGCGCGTTCTGGGTGCGGCTTCGGATCAGGCTTTCCATCCGAGCCAGGTTGTCAGGCGCGACGATCGGGTTCACCACCTTGCGCTGCTCGTCGTGTTTCGGCGGGTCCATCGCGATGAACATCGGCAGGACGGCGGCCTTGTTTCCCTCGAGAATGGTGATGCCGCCGAGATGCGCTTCCGAGGAAAAGATTTCGGGATGGGTCTCGACGTAGAGGATGTCCTTGAACTTGGTGACCGACCAGTACGGGCCGAATAAACTTTTGGCGCAGTAATGAATCGGATCTTCCTTGCGCAGACGGGCGAAGTAGGGCCAGAAGCGATTGGTACGGAACAACTCGGGGTGACTGACATCGATGTCGCCGAGTGGAATCGAGTAGGCCTCGTCCAGTTCAGTCTTGGTGTCGAAGGCTGCCGCTGTTCCCATGTCTCTCTCCGGATAGGCCGCGCGAAGTTTGGGCGCCATCTCCGAGGCATCGACCGCGGATGGCTGGCACCTTCATATAGAGCTGAGATCCTGCCAGAGCGGGCAGGGCGGGTCACCTATCGTTCGGCAGGAAATGAGTTGGACTCAGGCCCGGACCTGCCCGGTGCTATTGGCGATCGGTTTGTCCTGGTGCCGACCGACTGTGGTGTTCGCTTGGGCTGTAGCCGGCGCGAGAGCGAAAGGCACGACCGAAGTTGGACCGGTCGGTGAAGCCCAGTGAGTAGCCGACCTGAGTGACGCTCATCGTGCCGGCCGCCAGCCGTTCACAGGCAAGCTCGTGGCGGACACGATTGGAGAGTTCGCGGAAGTTGGTTCCCTCGCGTTCGAGATGGCGATTCAGGCTGCGTTTGGAAATATTGAGCATGGCGGCCAGTTCGCCGAGGCTCGGCAGACCTTCGGCAACCGCGCGCAAGGTCATGACCACCCAGTCGGCAAAATGGCCGCCGCTGGCCACTTGTTGCACCAGCGTTCGGCAGCGCTCCTCGGCGACCTGCCGGGCATGATTGTCGGCCATCGCCAGGCGCAGTTCGCGTGGATTACCGGACAGGCGCAGACGCACGCTCGGCGTCGCCTCGGCGACAAAGCACACCCGTACATTCGTCAACTCACGCCGGTAACGCTCGCGGTGCGCGGGTTCGGCGATCGACAGATCGAGCCTGCATGGCGGACGATGGTCACCGGTCAGGTCGGTTACTTCGCGCAGCGCTGCCACGCCGATCGCCTCAAGATGGAAGCTCAGCGACAGCGGGCTCAGCGCGACCGTCGGCGTGAAATGCATCTCGCCAAAATCGACACCGCTGGCGTAGCGCATCCGGAAGCTCGGCATCACCAGCCGAAAATACTGGGCCTCGAAGCGGAGCGCCTGGTCCAAGGTTTCGCAATTGAGCATGCCGAAGCCGACGAAGCTGTGAGCACTGGCACTCAACATGCGACCCAACTCGAAGGCCAGATCGCTACGCCCGCTGAGTTCGTAGATTTTCTCGATCAGTCGATCGACCCGAGACACGCTGAGCATCGCCTCGGCCTCGGTCAGGATGGCCGGTGAAAGTTGCAAGGAACGCAGCACCGCATCCAGGTCGATGTGGCTGCGGGCCAGGATTTCCGCCAGTCGCGCGTAATAGCGGGCCGGTACCAACAACTCGGATTTGGACATGGTCTCTTCCAGCTTGAGTAGCGGCCCCTGAAAGTCTGGCGCGCTTTGACCACATGTTGGCGCAAAATGACCCATTCCTCAATCGACAAAGCCGCAAGCTGATCACACCCCAAGAGAGGAGGGCCTGTGATGAGTGCGATCGGTGCGAACGAGGTGGCGGGGGGGGCGTGGCGACGCGGCCGAGAAGTGGATCGACGGCAAGCGCTGGTGGTGGCTGCTGAGCCCAGCAGTACCGCTGGTTGGCGTCGCGACGGTGCTGGCGGTTATGGTCGGAGGTCCGGCCTGGCTGCTGTGGACCCTGCCGTTCCTGTTCTATGTCGGCAGCTCCGCTGCTCGACATGCTGGTCGGCGAGGATCGGGTCAACGCGCCGGAGTCGGCGGTGCCGCAACTCGATGCCGATCGCTACTACCTGCGCATCGTCTACGCCTACATCCCGTTCCAGTACCTGATGACCGGTCTGGGCGCGTACCTCGCGGTTTCAGGCCATCTGGCCTGGTACGAACTCGTGGCGCTGGTCGCGGCCTGTGGTGTCGCCAACGGTGTCGGCATCAATACCGCACACGAGCTCGGCCACAAGACCAACAGCTTCGAGCGCTGGCTAGCCAAGCTGACGCTTGCTCCGACCTGCTACGGTCACTTCTTCATTGAACATAACAAGGGTCACCACAAGAACGTGGCGACGCCCGAAGACCCGGCCAGCTCGAAGCTGGGCGAGTCGTTCTGGGCCTTCTTGCCGCGAACCGTGATCGGGAGCGCAAAGTCGGCCTGGGACATTGAAGCCGGGCGTCTCAAGCGTCTTGGCAAGCCGGTGCTGTCGATGGACAACGAGAACCTGCAGGCCTGGGCGATGACCGTGGGTGCTGTTCGGAGGACTCAGCGTATGGTTCGGGCCGGGCGCGCTGGTCTTCTTGGTTGTGCAGGGTATCTTCGGCTTCTGCCTGCTCGAAGTGGTGAACTATCTGGAGCACTACGGTCTGGTCCGCCAGAAGATGGCGGACGGCCGCTACGAGCGCTGCCAGCCAAAGCATTCGTGGAATTCCAACCACGTCGTCACCAACCTGCTGCTGTACCAGCTTCAGCGCCACTCGGATCATCACGCCAACCCGACGCGCCGCTATCAGGCCCTGCGTCACTTCGAGGACAGCCCGCAGCTGCCTTCTGGCTACGGCGCGATGATCCTCGCAGCCTACTTCCCGCCGGTCTGGTTCAAGCTGATGGACCACCGGGTAGTTGCCCATCACCGCGGCGATCTGAGCAAAGCCAATATCTATCCGCCGAAGCGGGATGCGCTGCTGAAGAAGTGGAGCACGGTGAAGCCCGCCGTGCAGGTCAGCAGCATCGAGACGTCGTCTGCCGAAGTCCAGACGGCCTGGACAATCACGGCCGCCACCTGCTTCCGCTGCCCGAACTGCGCCTATGTCTACAACCCGGCGCTGGGCTGTCCGAAAGAGGGCTATCCAGCCGGCACCACGTTCGAGAACTTGCCGCGCAGCTGGCAGTGCCCGGATTGCGCGGTGCGCGAGAAGCCGGACTTCGTCGCCATCTCAGCCTAAAGGCGGTCCGCCGGCTGCCGCCGATCGCGCCCCTGTCGATGCACGACCGAACTTTGCCATTGTCCCGCAAGGTATCCGCCGGATCGCAGCGGGGCGACCGGCGACGCCCGACCAGGAAGCCGCCTGAAGTGCCGCAATGAGCAATCATCCGACCGCCGAAGTTTCTCAGCGCGGCGAACTGCCGGAAACGCGCCGCCTGCTGCTCAACCGGGACCGCGTGCTGGCGCTTGATGCTGGGCTGCCGATCCTCGTGATTCGCGGGCCGTCCGGCTACGGCAAGACCGTGCTCGCCGAGCTGTGGTTGCGGCAGCGTCGCGGCAGCGCCTTCTGTGGCTGGGCCGCGCTCGATGCCGCGTCGCGCGATCCGCTGGTGTTCCTCGACCAGTTGCTCGACGCGTTCGGCGCCAGCCAGCCATCAGGGAGGGAAATCGGCATCCATGCGGAGTCCGAGCGTGCCATGCGCTTCTCGGAGCTGTGCAGCCACCTGGCCAACGATCCCGAGGCCCGGCACTGTCTGGTGATCGACGACGTTCACCTGATTGCCAACAGCGACAGTCTCGGCTACCTCGAGAAGCTGCTGAACCTGGTCTCCGAGCGTTTCAGTGTCTGCCTCGTGATGCAGCCCTTCGATCTTGAACTTGGGCTCGGTGGCCTGACCGTGCGCGGCTGGGTCAGCTGGATCGATGAACGCAATCTGGTGCTCAGCCGCGACGAGGTCAGCCAGTTCGCCGAACTGCGCGGCCGCCGCCTCGACCCCACACAGTTGGAATGGCTGTATCGCGCAACCGAGGGTTGGCCTGCTTTTGTACACCTTGCGCTCGCCGTTCCGGTGGCCATCAGCCCGATCGCCGAACCAAGCGCAGGCCTCGGCTCGGCGCCGCTGCGCGATTACATCCACGAGCGCTTCATCGCCAGCCAGAGCAACGACGACCGCGATGTGCTCTGGGCGCTGGCTTGCCTGGGCAGTACGCCAGTGCCACTGCTCGAAACGTTGTTTGCGTCGGAGCCCAAGGTCAGCCGCGCGCTACTGCACTTTCGTGCGCTCGGCATCGTCCAGAACCAGGAACCGGACGATCCTTCGATCATCACGCTGCACGCGCTGGTGCGCGATGGCGCGAACCGTTTGCTCAGTGCCAGCCGCGGTACCGAGCGGGTGCCGCTACTGGCCCGTGCGGCCGAGTGGCTGTGGCAGAACGGCTACGGCGCCTGGGCGGTACGGATGGCACTCGACGCCGGCCCGCCGCTGGCCGAACTGGCCCGGCGCTGGATCGTCGACATCGGCTTCTTTTCGATCTTCCGCAGCGGTCAGCACCAGACGCTGTTCGACCTCGCCGGGCGCTGGGAGCGGGTCAGCGGTAGCTGCGACCTGGACGTCGATTCGCTGGTCGCCTGGGTGTTGGTGTTTCAGAGGCAGTTCGAGCTGGCCGAGTCGCGCCTGCAGCGGATCGAGGCCTCGTCACGCACCGAGTTGATCGACGCCGCGCGCCTGCAACGCGCCGTGATGTTGGCCCTGCGGGATGACTTTGCCACCGCCGGCGAATTGGCCAAGCAATGGATCGCTTCCAACGCCGGCAACGCTTCCTATCAGCTTGGCATCGCGTCCACCGTGCATGCGTTCTGTCTCAAGTGCATGGGTCGCTACGACGACGCCAACTATGCGCTTCGCGACGCCATGTTCAATTTTGCGACCGCGCAGTCGGCCTACGGCACCGGCTGGGCCCATGTGGTCGGCGCGCTCAATCTGATGCAGGCCGGACGCTATCGCGGGGCCCTGGCGCAGGTCGAGGCCGGCCTGCTGCGCTGCCCGAGTTCACAGGGTTTCGGGGGGCTGCGCACCTTGCTGCGCGGAATCGAGGCCTTTCTTCGTTACGAGCGCAACGAGTTCGACCAACTGCGTGACATTCTCGGCGAGGCACTGCCGGCGCTGTCCGACCAGGGCATCGTTGATGCCGTGACCTTCGGCTACATCGCAGCCGCGCGCAGTCGCTCGGTGAGCGGGGATTTCGGTACCGCCCTCGATATCCTTTCCGAAGGCGAGGCGGTGGCGCTGCAGCGCAATTTCGTGCGCCTCAGCGGCAACCTGCGCGCAGAGCGGGCGCTGCTGCTGCTGCGTAACGGCGCGGTGAGCCGCGCACGGGCGCTGGTCGAGGGAATGGCCACGGCGCCGCCTTACCGCATCTCGGTGCAGATGCTTCGGGCGAGAATCGCGACGGCCGAGGGCGACGCGATGAAGGCGCTGAAGCTGCTGCGGCCGGTGATCGACAAGGCTCGCCGGCTCGGCCGCCAGTCACGGCTCAGCGAGCTGTTGTTCTGCGTTGCACTGGCCGAGGATTTGCGGCGCGACGAGGCTGCCTGCCACGCGGCGCTTTCGGAGGCACTGGAGATCGCCAGCACCGAGGGCCTGCTGCGCACGGCTCTCGACGAGGGCCGGCCGCTGATGACGCTGCTGGTACGCTGGCTGGAGCGCGGCGCGAGCAGCATGCAGCCGGCGATCCGGCTGGCGCAGCAGATTCTCGAGCTCGGTAACGCAGGCTTCCCGGGCGTCATCCCGGTTCCGCAGCCCTTGCCCGCGATGGGGGGGGCCTCCAGCCCTGCCGTCCAGTTGGGCCACCTGTCCGCGATCGAGGAGGCGCCACAGCTGGCCGATTTCAACAAGCGCGAGCGCCAGCTGCTCGCCCTGCTCAGCGAGGGCCTGAGCAATGCCCAACTCGCCAGTCGCTGCTTCATCTCTGAAGGCACGGTGAAGTGGTATCTGCACAACCTCTACGAAAAGATTGGTGTCGGCAGTCGCACGGCACTGCTGCGCGCGGCGCGCGAGCGGGGCGTCAGGCTGTGAACGCCATGTCCGAAGTTCGCACGAACAATGGGGACAATATGAGCAACGACTTTCTCGCCGATAGCGGATGCTGGACGCCGCTGTCCGCGCTCTACCACTGGGAGAATCAGCGTCCCGAGGCGATCTGGTTGACTCAGCCGGCCGAGGGACAGGTCGAAACGTACACGTGGCGCCGGGCTGCCGACGAGGTGCGCCGAGTCGCCGCCCACTTGAGTTCGCTTGGACTCGAACCGGGCAGCCGCATCGCGCTGCTGTCGCGCAACTGCGCGCAATGGATGCTGGCTGAACTGGCGATCTGGATGGCCGGGCATGTCGCGGTCCCGATCTACCCGTCGCTGAACGAATCGACGGTGCGCTACATCCTCGACCACAGCGCGGCAAAGCTGCTCGTCCTTGGACCGCTCGATGACTGGGACGCGATGCGTGGTGCATTGACGCCGAATCTGCCGGTGCTGCGCCTGCGCGGCGCGCCTGGCGTGCCGGTGAACCACGACTGCTGGTCCTGGACCCGTATCGTCGAGGAGGTCGAGCCGCTCGCCGGCCATCCCGATCGCCCGTCGGAGTCGCTCGCGACCCTCGTTTACACCTCGGGCACAACCGGCGCTCCGAAGGGCGTGATGCTGAGCTTCCGCAGCTACGCGGTCAGCTCGACGATGCTTGCCCAGATCGTGCCCATCGACGATCGCGACCGGCTGCTGTCGTACCTGCCGCTGGCCCACGTCTTCGAGGGGGCCGCGGTGTTCGCGACCGCACTGCGCTACGGCGCGCAGGTTTTCTTCAACGAGTCGCTGAAGACCTTCAGCGCCGACATCCAGCGCGCCCGGCCAACCATCTTCCACTCGGTGCCACGGCTCTGGCTCAAGTTCCAGCTCGGCGTGCTGGCCAAGCTTCCGCAGGCGAACCTCGACGCGCTGCTGGCCGACCCGGCGGCCGCTGCGGCGACGCGCGCGCAATTGCTCGGCGGCCTGGGACTGGACCAGGTGCGCCTTGCGTTCTCCGGCTCCGCACCGCTGCCGCATAGCCTGATCGGATGGTTCGCCGCGCTCGGCCTGGAACTGCTCGAAGGCTTGGGGATGAGCGAGGATTTCGCCTACTCGCATATCTCGCGAAGCGGCCGGGCGCGGGTTGGCTATGTCGGCGAGCCGCTGCAAGGCGTGGAGCGGCGTATCGACGAACGCGGCGAGCTGCTGATCAAGAGTCCGTCGCGCATGCTCGGTTACTACCAGGCGCCGGAGTTGAGCAGCGAGGTGTTCACCGCTGACGGTTACTTCAGGACCGGCGACCGCGCCGAGATCGACGAACTGGGTCGGCTGCGGCTGTCCGGCCGGATCAAGGAACTGTTCAAGACCAGCAAGGGCAAGTACGTGGCACCGGCGCCGATCGAGAGCCGGTTGCTGCATCCGATGGTCGAGACGGTGTGCGTTGCCGGCTCCGGCTTCCCGCAGCCATTCGCCCTCGTCACGCTCAGCGAAGCAGGTCAGAAGGCCGCGCAGGACTCGGCTCAGCGCGCTGCGATCGGGCAGGAACTGTGCGCGATCAAGCGCCAGATCAACGCCGGACTCGATCCCCACGAGCATCTCGACTTCATGGTCGTGGTCAGCGATCAATGGACCGTCGCCAACGGCTTTCTGACCCCGACCATGAAAATCAAGCGCAATGTGGTCGAAGCGCACTACGAGCCTGGTTTCAAAGCCTGGAGCGAAGCCGGACTTGAGGTCATCTGGGCGCGGTAGGGAGGTTTCGCACCTGGCGGCGGGCTCAGCCGGCATACCGACCGAAATCCTATCGTTCAGTAGGTGTATCCGTACGGGCCTCGAACGCAGCATCAGGCACTGGCGTGAGACTGTGGAGGTCCTGCCAAGACTTCAGCCGGGGAATAACCGGCGGCGTATTGCGAGACAGATCGATGAGCATTCGTGGCCCCAACGATGATGCCGGCGCATCGCGAAAGTTCTCTGCTGATGCCGCGAGTACCGTGCAGCGCTCAGTTCAGGAGCGAGCCCGGCGCAACTGGAATGTCAGCGGGCCCGATGTCGAGTACATGAGTCAGATCCGACCGGTGCTGAATTTCATGCTCGACCGCTACTTCCGCGTCGAGACCCATGGCTGGGATCGGTTGCCGGAGGAGGCCAGCCTGCTGATCGGCATCCATTCCGGCACCTGGCTGACCATGGATGCCTGGGCGCTGGTATTTGACTGGTGGCGCCATTTCGAGACGAGCCGCACCCTGCACGGCACTGCGCATGACGCGCTGATGGCAATGCCGGTGCTCGGGCCGTTCTTCAAGAAGGTCGGCGTGGTACCAGCTTCGCGGGATTCAGTCACCGCCGCGCTCGGCGCCGGTCACAGCGTCGTGGTCTGGCCGGGCGGCGAAGTCGACGCGATGCGCACCTGGAAGCGACGCAATGAAGTGGAATTCGCCAAGCGCCGCGGCTTCGTCAAGCAGGCGATCCTGTCTGGGGTGCCAATCGTGCCGGTGGCGACGGTCGGTGGACCCGATACGGTCTTCGTGCTCTCCGAAGGGCGCTGGCTGGCCAAGGCACTAAATCTAAAGAAATTGCTGCGCGCCGAAACCATGCCTATCGTCGCTGGCCTGCCATTCGGCATCTGGCCGGAGCTGGTGCCCAGCCATATTCCGCTGCCGTCGAAGATCGTCAACGAATACCTGGAGCCGATCGCTGTCAGCAGCGACGCTGACAAGGCCAACGACGACCAGTACGTCAACCGCATCTTCGCGAAGGTGCAGGACAGTGTGCAGAAAGGTGTTGCTCGCTTGGCAAGTCAGCGTCGGCTGCCAATCATCGGCTGATCCAGGTCAGCTATCGAAGTCTGCTTCGGGGCTATCGCGCGCGCTGATCGCGTCCAACGAGCACTTGTGCCGCTTGCAGGGTCAAACGACGTCTGGGTGCATCTGATTGCACCGCCTGGGGTCGATTCGGGACTTCATTGGCTTCCACGGACTTGTAGTACGGCGTCTCTCATCGCTTTGCTGGATTGCGAGTTGAACGTCGCTCCGACGTTGCAGGCCCGATCTCGCCAGCATCAGCCTTGTCTGCTGTGGGCCTCTTCAATGCCAGTGCCTGCTCCAATTCGGATAACGCCTCAGCGGTGTAGACCGCGAGCTTCTGCAAGCTGGGCAGGGCGTCGCGGCTACCGGTGAAACCGATATCTAGCCGACCGGCATAGTTGACGCAGGTGATGTTCAACGCCTGGCCCTGCGACGGAATCGAGATCGGGTACAGCGCATCGAGTCGCGCCGGACCGAGGTACATGGTGTTCGCTGGGCCCGGCACGTTGGAAATGACTACGTTCATTGCCGGTCGCAGGCGATGGGCGAGACCCAGCATGCCGAGTACCGAGCCGGGCAGCGCCAGCAGGCTGGTAAATGGCAGGCGCAGTTCGGACGGCATGCTTTTCAGATGTGCTTTCGCTGCGCGCATCGAGCGGACAATGGTCTGCATGCGCAGCGATGGATCGGCGATATCGGTGGCCAGCGAAGACCAGACGAAGCCAACCGCATTGGAGCTGCTGGCATCGCCTTCCTGTCGCAGGCTGACCGGCACCGCCGCCGTCATTGGACGCGCGGGCAGCATGCCTAGGGAAAGCAAGTGGCGGCGCAGCGCGCCGGCGCAGAGACTCAGGAAGATGTCGTTGGTCGAGGCACCTGTAGCCGCGCCGATGCGCTTGATGCGTTCGGTTGCCACGCTCTGTGTCGCGACCCGGCGAGCATTGGTGACTAGGCCGTTCAGCGACGACGCCGGCGATTCGAACGGTCGCACCAGATCTGCTTCCTCGGCGCGTCGGTGCAGCATCGGCCGTAGGGCGTGCACGAGTTCGCGTAGCGCATCAAGCGGCGGAAGCTGCTGTTCGAGGCCGGCGCCGACGGTGCGCGGCACTTTTGTTGCCGGCCTCGGCGCTGCTTCCCATGGCGGGCGGAAGCAGCTGCCAGGCTGGCTTTCCAGTGCACGCTCGATCATCCGCAAGCCGCGCACGCCATCGGTGATCGCGTGATGAATCTTCAGGTAGATCGCGAAGCGATTGCCACTCAATCCCTCGATGACGTGGCATGTCCACAGCGGTCGCGAGCGATCGAGCAGGGTTCCGTGAAGGTGCGAGATCAGTTCGCCGAGCTCTCGCTCTCCGCCTGGCTGTGGCAGGGCCGAGTGCCGCACGTGGTAGTCGAAGTCGATATCGACGGTCGTTTCGAATGCCGGCGCGATCCGCGCCAGCGGTACCCGGGCCAGACGCTGATTCCACGGCGAGCCTACGCCATAGGGCTTTCGATAGCGGTGCACCACAGATTTGATGAAGCCACCATCGGCGTCCGCCGGAACGCTGTAAATTTGCAATGAGGCAACATGCATTGGGATGTCGCGCGTTTCAAGCGCGAGGAACGCGGCGTCGAGGAGCGATAGACGCCTGGTTAATGCCGACGGCAATAGAGACATGACGGACCGCCCCCTGATCGCGGAATGAGATCGAAGCCCCAGAGTGGTTGTTATCACTCGGACGCAATTAAAGATCGTAGGGGTTGGCGATACAGATCGTCACCCGCAGAAAGATAGGTGATGCCGACTCGGAGACCTTTTCGGCCATGGAACTCCGGCCATTTGATATGTGCCGCGATGCACTGCTGTTGGCACGATTCCCCGGACCAATTTGAAAAGATGGGGTTCACAGGCAGGTAAATTCAACGTGTTCACGTCACCCGTTTTCGGGCCTGACCAGTACGATCCCAAGGTGCTTACCGCCACCTCTGCGGCCGCCCTGATCAAATGATGCAGCGCGGCGAGCCAGAGGAGCATTCGTCTGCCGCGTTCTGTCGGGGTTGTGACCGCATGCTGACGATGCAGGAGGGCAATCAGGCAGTCGGGATATTATTGATCCGGCGGACAAAAAGTAAAACTACGCTGCATATCGGACAGGCCGATGCTGAAAGTATTTTCGGACGCG
>NZ_JBIMKV010000032.1:0-22006 GCF_051860985.1 Nevskia sp.
TGGCCCGCGGTTCGCGCCTCGCCCGGCGGCCTTTTGACCTGCAACGCAGCGACCAAAGCAATTGATGACAGGCCCTAACAGCACGGCCAAGCTGGCGCCAGAAACCCAGAAACGACCAGGCCGCCCGGAGGCGGCCTGATCGCGTCCGTAGAGCGCTGGCTCAGAACGGGTTGATGCGCTTCTCGCGGGTGTAGGCGAGATAGCCGACGCTGGCCCCGGCCCGCAGGCCGACACCGGTACGGATCGGCGCCAGCGTGATGCCGTTGGCGCGCTGGTAGTTCAGGCCGACACCAGCCACCACGTACAGGCTGCCGTCGACGCCGGGGAAGCGCTGGAACAGGTCCTTGGTCCAGCGCAGGTCATAGACCAGCGTGAACACCTTCGAGGCGTTGCCGCCGATATCCCAACCGACCGACGGCCCCTGCCAGTACACCTTGGTCGAGCCGCCGCCCTTGTAGACCAGCTCGCCCTCGCCGTAGCGCAGGCCGACGACGAAGGCGCCGGAGCCCTCGTTGCCGATGATGTAGCCGACCGGGCGGCCGAGTTCCGAAAACGCCTTCTCGATCGCCTTGGCGAGCCCGCTGGTGGTGCCGCCGAAGAACTTCTGCGCGGCGGCCAGCGTTTCTTCCTGCGAATAGGTTTCCTGCGGCACGTCGCCGCCCGGCTGGCCGCCCTGAGCGACATCGGCAGCCGTGGGCTCGCCGGCCGAAGGGTCCTGCGCGCGCACCGGGCTGGGTGCACCCAGACCAACGGCCAGGCTCAGGCCCAGCACCAGCGCGCACAGCCAGACGGAGGATTTTTTCGACGTCATCGGGATCACCTTTGCGGGTCTTGTTCGGGGCGCGTCGCCGGTCCGGAAACAGACGCCGGGGCCGACCTGCTTCGTCGACCTTTCGGCATGACGCGGCCGCCAGAATAGCCCGGCCGCATGAACGCGGCCTGAAGGCGTCGGCCGCGCTCAGCCGTGCAGGCGGCCGCCGAGCTCGAGATCGGCGCGCCGGTAGAGATCGGCCAGCAGCCACAGCGGGCCGATCAGTAGGAACTGCACGTCCTTGAAGAACGACGGCTTCTTGCCCTCGACCTGGTGGCCAACGAACTGACCGATCCAGGCCAGCACGAAAATCGCCGCCATCACCGGCAGGTGCAGCGGCCCCAGCGCGGCGTGGCTGAACTCGACCAGCGCCAGCACCGCCAGCAGCAGCGGCGCGATGCCCAGCGTCAGCCGCCACGACAGCAGCAGGTAATAGACCAGCGCCAGCAGCGCCGCGACGGTTGCCGGGTTGAACAGCGCGTCGCCGACCGGAATCGCCCGCAGTCCGCCGAACACGGTGAACACGATGGGCGGCACGCACAGCCAGTGCAGCCGCTTGTTGACCGGGTGACGATGGCTTTCGTTGTACTCGGCCAGCCAGGTGTGGATCGATTTCATGCGCAGCATCAGTTGCCGAACCGGGACGGTTTCGGCGCAGGATAGGCGCGCGCGCCGAACCGGCAGATGGTAAATCCGGCCCGCCACCCCGCCGACTCGACGCCACGCCCCGATCGCCATGACCCGCGCTGAACCGCAAGCCGGCACTCCGGACCCCGTCGCCATCGACCCAGTCGATCAGCTGATCGGCCGGCTCTATCGCGGTGGCCTGGCCGTGCCGCCGGACGGCTTCCGTCGCTGGGCGCTCGGCGAGTTGCGCCAGCTGCTGGCGTTCGATGCCGCGATCTGGGGCACCGGTACCGCGCGGCAGATGAAGTTCCACACCTGCACGCTGCTGAACCTGCCGGCCGGCTTCCCGGAAGCGCTGGAGGCGAGCCAGTCGATCAATCCGATCGTCCCCGCGCTGCTGCGCCGGCTGGAAACGCCGGTCGACATGAAGAGCGTGCTGCCGGACCCGCAGTTCTACGGCTCCGAGCTGTACCGCCGGACCTTCGCGCCGCAGGGCATCGAGCGCATCCTGTCGACCGGCCACATCGATCCGGCCAGCGGCCTGTATTCGCTGGTCACGCTGTATCGCTTCGATCGCAGCCAGCCGTTCAGCGACAGCGATGCCGCGCGCGTCGGCCGGGTGATGTTCCACCTGTTCAACGCCGCCTCGCATGCGTTCTTCCTGCAGATGTCGCGCCGGCTTGCCGATCGGCCGGCAGCCAGCGCCGCCGCTGCGGTGGACGCCACCGGCGCCTTCCACGACGCCATGCCGCGCTTCTTCGACATGCTCGACCGCCACTTTCCCGACCGGCCGGCGCAGCAGCTGCCGTTCGCGCTGCCGGCCGATGGCGACACGGCGGTGGCCGGCGGCCTGTGCATCCGCTGCGAGCCGCTCGACGAACTGCGCTGCGTGCACATCTGGCCAGCCGGCCCGCTCGATCACCTGACCCGCCGCGAGCGCGATGTGGTCACCGCCATCGCCCACGGCCTGAGTTTCAAGCAGGCCGCCAAGCGCATCGGCATCGCGCCGTCGACGGTCGCCAACCACCTGTACCGGGTCTATCGCAAGCTCGGCGTCTACAGCCGCGCGGCGCTGGCCGAGCTGGTCTATCCGGAGGCCGGCGAGCCGGCCGGTAAAGAACGGCAAAGCTGATTCAGGCGGCCGGAAATTCAGTCCGGACAAGGCTTTGCTGCGTGCTACGCTGAATCCAGCCCTTTCCCCGCAGCGACTTCCCCCGCGATGCAAAACCTTGCCCCGGACGCCTTCAAGGCCCTGATCAACCGCCCCGGAACCGTGCTGCTCGATGTCCGCACACCGGAAGAAATCGACCTCGCCGCGCTGCCCGGCGCCGTCCATATTCCGCTCGGCGAACTGGGCCAGCGGATCGGCGAGCTAAACCCATCGGCGGCGATCGCCGTCCTATGCCACCACGGCGTGCGCAGCGAGATGGCCGGGCGCCTGCTGGAGCGCAACGGTTTTACCGATGTCGCGCATCTGATCGGTGGCATCGACGCCTGGTCACAGCGCGTCGATCCGACCGTTCCCCGCTACTAACGCCTTTCCCTGAAGGAAGATTCATGCGCCGTTCCATTGCCCGGGCCGCCCTTGCGTCCTGCTTCCTTGCACCGCTCACCGCGGTCGATGCCAACGACCTGCTCGACACCTATCGCAAGGCGCTCGATCAGGACACCACGCTGGCCGCCGCCCGGTTCGCCCGCGACGCCGCCATCGAAGCCCGGCCGCAGGCGCTGTCGGCCTTTCTTCCGCAGCTCAATGCCGGCGTCAACATCGCCCGCGCCCGGACCCGCGTCGAACAGCAGGACGTGCTGGTGCTCGACCCCAGCAACCCGCCGCCGACGCCGGACGACGGCGTGTCGACGTTCTGGAACACCGCCAACAGCTACCAGGTGACGCTGTCGCAGACCATCTGGAGCTTCGAGGCCTGGCGTCGACTGAAGCAGTCCGACGCCCAGGTGGCGCTGGCCGAAGCCAATTTCCGCAGCGCCCAGCAGGCGCTGATCCTGCGCGTGGCGCAGGCCTATTTCGGCGCGCTGTCGGCCAGTGATGCGGTACGCACCAATACTGCCGAGCGCGACGCCAACGAGCGCCAGCTGCTGCAGGCCAAGAAGCGCTTCGAAGTCGGTCTGGCGGCGATCACCGACGTGCAGGAAGCCCAGGCCGCCTATGACGGCAGCGTGGCGACCTTGATCGGCGCCGAGCGCACGCTGTCGAACGCCCGCCGCGCGCTGGCCGAGATCACCGGCGGCTACACGGAAACCGCCGAAGGGTTGATCGAGGAAATCCCGCTGGCCAGCCCCAATCCGGTTTCCGTCGACGACTGGCTGAAGGTCGCCCGGGACAGCAATTTCGATCTGCAGATCGCCGAGCTGAACACCGAGATCGCCCGCAAGGGTGTCGGCGTGGCCTACGCGCGCCACTACCCGACGCTGGGGCTGGACGGCAGCTACGGCGAGAACGACAACAGCTTCGTCCGCAATCCGAACACCACGCGCAGCCAGGTCGGCCTGACGCTCAACGTGCCGATCTTCAGCGGCGGGCTGACCCAGTCGCAGGTGCGCCAGGCAACGGCCACCCAGCAGCAGGCCGAAGCGCAGCTGGAAGGCTCGAAGCGCTCGATCGAGCGCCAGACCCGCGACGCCTACCAGGGCGTGATGTCCGGCATCGCCAGCGTCAAGGCCAACCTGCAGGCGGTGAAGTCGAACCAGACGGCGCTGGAATCCAGCCAGGTCGGCCTGCAGGTCGGCACCCGCACCGAGGTCGACGTGCTCAACACGCTGCGCAATCTCTACGTCGCGCAGCGCAGCTACTACCAGAGCCGCTACGACTACCTGATCAGCGTGCTGACCCTGAAACAGCAGGCCGGCCGGCTGACCGAGGCCGACCTCGCCGACATCGACCGCCTGCTGCTGGTCCCGGCGGCGAAGTAGCAGCGGCCCCTTGGCGGCCCAGCCGCGCTGACCGTTGCCGGCAGCGCGCGGCCCGCGTGCAACAATCCGGCGCATGCCCGAATCGCATGAACGGAGTGCCCCGATGAGCCGTGCCGCCGTCCCGCAGTTGAGCTTCCGCGCCGTCGTGCTGTCGGTGATCCTGGCGATGATCCTGGCGGCGGCGAACGCCTATCTCGGCCTGTTCGCCGGCCTCACCATCGCCACCGCGATTCCGGCCGCCGTGGTGTCGATGGCGGTGCTGCGGGTGCTCGGCGGCGGCACCATCCTCGAGAACAACATCGTGCAGACCGGAGCCTCGGCCGGCTCGTCGATCGCCGCCGGCGTGATCTTCACGATCCCCGCGCTGATCATCCTCGGCTACTGGCAGGACTTCCGGTATTCCTGGGTGCTGGCGATCGCCGGCCTCGGCGGCCTGCTCGGCGTGCTGTTCTCGGTGCCCTTGCGGCGCACGATGATCGTCGAGGAACCACTGGCCTTCCCGGAGGGCAAGGCAGCGGCCGAAGTGCTGAAGGCCGGCGAGAATCCCGGCGAAGGCGTGAAGACGCTGGCGGTGTCCGGCACCATCGGCGCATTCCTGAAGCTGGCGGCCGCCAGCGGCCTGAAGCTGATTCCCGATGCCGCGATCGGCGCCACCTTCATCGGCAAGTTCTTCGCGTTCATGGGGACCAACCTGTCGCCGGCGCTGCTGGGCGTCGGCTACATCGTCGGCCTGAATGTCGGCATCGTCGTGGTCGCCGGCAGCATCCTGAGCTGGCAGTTCGCGATCCCGATCTACCACGCGTTCTTCCTCGACACCGATCCGGCGCTGGCCGCGAAGATCGCCGGCGCCAGCGCCGAGGACCTCGGCTACGCGATCTGGTCGGCGAAGATCCGTTATCTGGGCGTCGGTGCGATGCTGATCGGCGGCATCTGGACGCTGTTCAGCTTGCGCAAGTCGCTGGCCTCGGGCATCAGGAGCGGGCTGGCCGCCGCGCGCAAGAACACCGCCGGCACGGTGATCGCCGAGACCGACCGCGACCTGCCAATGAAGTGGATGCTGGTGGCGCTGGTGCTGTTCACCATTCCGCTGGCGCTGCTGTACCAGGCCATCGTCAGCGACTGGCTGGTCAGCATCCCGATGACCGTGATCATGATCGTTGCCGGTTTCCTGTTCGTGTCGGTGTCCGGCTATCTCGCGGGACTGGTCGGTTCCTCGAACAACCCGGTGTCCGGCATCACCATCGCCACCATCCTGTTCGCCTCGCTGGTGCTGCTCCTGCTGCTTGGCAAGGACTCATCCATCGGTGCGGTGGCCGCGATCATGATCGGCGCGGTGGTCTGCTGCGCGGCCTCGGTCGGCGGCGACAACCTGCAGGACCTGAAGGCCGGCTATCTGGTCGGCGCCACGCCGTGGAAGCAGCAGCTGATGCTCGGCATCGGTGCCTTTTCCTGCGCACTGGTGATGGCGCCGGTGCTGAACCTGCTGGCCGCCGCCTACGGCATTGGCGCGCCGACGCCGGAGCATCCGAACGCGCTGGCCGCGCCGCAGGCCAACCTGATGGCCTCGGTCGCCAAGGGCATGTTCGGCGGCGAGCTGCCGTGGAACTTCATCGCCATCGGCGCGGTGATCGGCGCGGTGATCGGCGCGGTGATCATCGCGCTTGATGAGTTCCTCAAGGCGCGCGGCGCGCACTTCCGGGTGCCGGTGCTGGGTGCGGCGATCGGCATCTACCTGCCGCTGGAGCTGATGGTGCCGATCTTCCTCGGCAGCCTGGTGGCCCACTTCGTCGAGAGACAAGCCGGTGTCGCCGCCACCGACGAGGACGCCCGCGACCGCCTGCACCGCAACGGCACGCTGTTCTCCGCCGGCCTGATCACCGGCGAGGCGCTGATGGGCATCGTCATCGCCATTCCGATCGTGCTGTCTGGCCACGCCGACGTGCTGGCGGCGCCCGCCGCATTCCAGTTCGGCCCGTTCGCCGGGCTGGTGGTGCTGGCTGTGGTGGCCGGGCTGCTGTACCGCGCGGCGGTGCGCGGCAGCCGCGCCGGCTGAGGCGCCGCCGCCGGCTCAGACGGCCGGCGCGCGGGTCCAGCGCCGCATCGCCGGCACCAGCAGCAGCGACAGCAGCGCACAGCCGACGCCGAGCCACAGCAGCTGCTGGAACAGCGCCGCATAGGCGCCGGCAGCGACCGCGACGTCGACCGTCTCGCCCGGCAGCGGGTCGATCGCCGCCAGCTGGCCGAGACCGGCGGCGACCTGCTCGGAGAACGAGGTGCCGAGCCAGTAGGCGCCCATCATCACGCCGCCGACGGTGGGCACCGATAGCTCGGTGACCGCCGACAGGCCGACCGGATAGATCAGGAAGCTGCCGATCTCGATCAGCAGATTGGCCAGCACCAGCCACCAGACGCTGGCCAGCACCAGCCCGAGCGCCGGATCACCGACCTGCTGCGCGGCCAGCATCATCGGAATGAACGCCAGGCCGCCGAACAGCAGGCCGAGCGAGCCCTTCACGGCCAGGTGCGGATCACGGCCGCGACGCGCCAGCCACGGCCACAGCGCCGCGATGAACGGCGCCATCAGGTTGGAGACCAGCGGGCCGATGAATGTCAGCGAGCTGGCGGTCTGCGGCAGCACCACGACATCGCGGATCACCAGCACCACCATCAGCAGCGCCAGCGCGCCGATCGCCCGCCCCGGCCAGCGCGCGCCCGGCCTGGCCCGCAGCGCGGCGGCCACCACCAGCGGGCTCAGGATCAGCGGAATCGCCGACCACGGCAGCGGCAGGCCGTCGCGAATCACCAGCGACGGGAAGAAGTCCTTTTCCAGCATCCGGTCGGTGAACAGCACCCAGGAGCCGATGCCCTGCTCGTACAGCGCAAAGAACAGCAGGGTGATGACGATGAAGCAGACGCAGGCCAGCATCCGGCCGCGCTGCGCCGGCGTGCAGCGCGCCGTCAGGTACCAGGCCAGCCAGCCCAGCCACAGCGCGATCAGCCCCAGCTGCAGCCCGAGCACGGCGTGGCCGGCCTGCATCAGCAGGAACAGGATCGGCAGCAGCAGCAGCAGCGCGCCGAGGTAGATCGCCCATTCCAGGGTCAGCGGTCCGAAGACGCGCGCCTTCAGCCGTGCCTCGTCAGGGCTTTCGGCGTGGCCGAGCAGGTACTTCTGGCCGCTGATGAACACCGCCAGCCCGGCGACCATGCCGATGCCGGCGGCGCCGAAGCCGTAGCGCCAGCCGTAGGTTTCGCCGAGCACGCCGCAGATCACGCCGGCGAACAGCGAGCCGAAATTGATGCCGGCGCCGAACAGCGTGAAGCCGGCGTCGCGACGCGGATCGCGATCCGGATAGAGCTTGCCGACCAGATTCGAGATGTTCGGTTTCAGGAAGCCGACGCCGGCGGTGATCAGCGCCAGCGAGGCATAGAAGACGCTCAGCGCCAGCGTGTCGCGTTCCACCGCCGTGCCCACCACCCGCGCCGGCGCGCCCTCCACGCTCATGCCCAGATGGCCGAGCGCCAGCAGCACGCCGCCGAGCACCACCGAACGGCGCACGCCGAGCCAGCGATCGGCGATCAGGCCGCCGAGCATCGGCGTGGCATAGACCAGCCCGCCGTAGGCGCCGATCAGCGCCAGGCTCATCGAATCGGTGAAGCCGTGGTGTTTGATCAGGTACAGCGCCAGCAGCGCCTTCATGCCGTAGAACGAAAAGCGCTCCCACATCTCGGTGAAGAAACAGACCACCAGGCCTTTCGGGTGGCCGAACAGCTCGTCGGCGGGCGGCAGGACAGCGTCGGTGGCACGCATCGGCAGGGTGTTCCGGTCCGGAGTGATCGCAGTATGGCCGGCGGCTCAGCGCGGCAGGCGGGCCAGCCGGCAGGTGACGATGCCGGTCAGGATCAACACGCCGCCCAGCGCCTGATGGGCGCCGAAGCGCTCGTTCAGCAGCGCCCACGCGAACACGGCGGCGGCGACCGGCTGCACCAGCAGGGTCACCGACGCGAACGAAGCCGTGACATGGGCCTGCGCCCAGGCGATCAGGCCCTGCCCGCCGACGTGGACGACAACGCCCAGCGCCGCCAGCAGCAGCAAGTCACGCCAGCCGATCGGCGCGATCCGCTCGCCGAACGCGAGGCTCATCGGCAGCAGGGTCAGCATGCCGGCAAGGCTGGCCCAGAACATCACGTCGAGCGCGGTGTAGCGCCGCCGGCTGCGGCTGACCAGCAGCTGGTAGATCGCGTAGAACACCGCCGTGCCGATCGCCATCAGATCGCCGACTGCCGTTTCGTGGCTGATCGTGAAGCTGTCGGCCACCAGCCACGCGGCCCCGGCCAGCGCCAGGATCAGGCCGATCCAGAAGCGCGGCGGGTGACGGTCGCCGAAGCCGAAATGCAGGGTCAGCGCGATGAACACCGGCGACAGGTTGCTCATCAGGGTCGCGTTGGCCACCGAGGTCAGGTGGATCGAGCGATGCCACAGCGCCAGGTCCAGCGCGAAGGCGACGCCAGCCACCAGCATCAGGCCGATCGCGGCGCGATCCGGCGGCAGGTCCTGCTTCGGCTGCGCGGCACGCGCCAGCCACAGCACCGGCACGGCGACCGCCAGCCGCCAGAACGCGGCCGCCGTCGGGCCGACCTCGACCAGCCGGACGACGATCGCCGCAAAACCGATGAGCACCGCGCCGAGCACCAGCCCCGGCACGCCGAGCCGCGCCTGGGCAGCGGGCGTCACCGGACGGCCTCGGGGCAGCGGATGGCGATCGCAACAGGCATGGTCGGCGCAGGCATCGGGGCTGGCATCGGGGCGGACGGCGATTGTCGGGCCTCCGGCGCCGGCGACGCGAGCCGGGCAGAATCGGCGGCCCGGAAACGCAGCCGTGGCGGGACTTCCGGGGTCCTGAGGGAGCCTGCGACTGGGTATTCCCACAGCCCAGACCGGTCTCCGCGCCCCGGGAAATTGCTGTTATGCACAAGATGCGACCGCAGGCAGGACATCGCTCCGTCAAGCCCCGGCACCGCAGGGCGCGCCATCACCTCGTGCAGATGATTGAATTATTTATAAATAATCCGAACAGCAGCAGGATTTCCAGCGGTCTGCCCGGGCGCTGGCATTTTCGCTGCGCGCGTGTCTGGGGGATGTACACATCTTTATCCACAGCATGTCCGCCGCGATGGCCGCAGCGTTCCAGGCCGGCGCGATGAAGCAGGTCACGATCGCCGTGCCGGTGCCGCTGCGTCGGGTGTTCGACTACGCGGTGCCCGACGTGCTGGCCGGCACGCTGCAGCCAGGACAGCGGGTCCGGGTCCCGTTCGCGCGCCGCGAGCTGATCGGCGTGGTGGTCGGCCCGGTCCGCGACGAGCCGCCGCCGGAATACGAGATCAAGCCGGTCAGCACGCTGCTCGACACCCAGCCGCTGCTGTCGGAAGCCCTGCTGGCGCTGTGCCGATGGACGGCCGACTACTACCTGCACCCGCTCGGCGAAGTGATCGCCGCCGCCCTGCCCGGCCCGTTGCGCCGTGGCGAGCAGCCGGCGATCCGGCCGCCGGACGGCCTGCAGCTGACCGCCGCTGGCCGCGTCGCCTTGCCCGAGGTGCCGAACCGGTCGACCGCGATGCGCACGCTGCTGGCGCTGCTGGCCCCCGGCCCCTGCGCTGTCGCCACCGTCCGCAGCCAGCTGCCGGGCAGCGCCGCCGCCGTGAAACGGGCGCTCGACGCCGGCTGGGTCGAACGCTGCGCCGACGACGGCATCCCGCGCGCCCTGCAGCCGCCGCTGCCGCTGACCGCACCGCAGGCCGAGGTGCTGGCAGCGCTGGCCACCGGCATCGGCCGCTTCGGCGTCAGCCTGCTGGAAGGCGTGACCGGCAGCGGCAAGACCGAGCTGTACCTGCGGCTGACCGAAGCGGTGCTGGCTGCCGGCGGCCAGGTGCTGGTGCTGGCGCCGGAAATCGGCCTGACGCCGCAGCTGGCGGCGCGCTTCAAGGCGCGCTTCGGCGACGGTGTCGCCAGCTTCCATTCCGGCCTCGGCGAAGCCGAACGCGCGCGCCACTGGCTGGCGGCCGCCAGCGGCGTGGCGCGCATCGTGGTCGGCACCCGCTCGGCGGTGTTCGTGCCGATGCCGCGCCTGCAGCTGGTGATCGTCGACGAGGAGCACGACGGCTCCTACAAGCAGCAGGACGGCCTGCGCTACCACGCCCGCGATGTCGCCATCGTCCGCGCCCGCGATGCCGGCGCGGCGGTGGTGCTCGGCAGCGCCACGCCGTCGCTGGAAACGCTGCGCAACGCCCAGGACGGCCGCTACGTCCACCTGAAGCTCGACCGCCGCGTACACGACACGCCGCCGCCGCGCATCCACCTGCTCGATGTCCGCCACGCGGTGCTGGAGAACGGCCTGAGCCCGACCATCGTCGACGCCGTCGCACGCCATCTCGAACAGGGCCATCAGTCGCTGCTGTTCCTGAACCGCCGCGGCTACGCGCCGGTGCTGCTCTGCCACGACTGCGGCTACGTGATGCCGTGCCCGAACTGCGATGCGCGGCTGGTCGTCCATCGCGCCCGCAAGCGGCTGGCCTGCCACCACTGCGGCCATGTCGAGCCGCAGCCGCCGGCCTGCCCGGACTGCGGCGGCCGGCAGGTGCCGATCGGCCAGGGCACCGAGCGGATCGAGGACGCGCTGGCGCTGCGCTTCCCGGAAGCACGCATCGAGCGCGTCGATTCCGATCGTCTGAAGAGCGGTGCCGCGCTCGCCAAGCTGCTGGCCGACGTGCAGGCCGGTGACGTCGACGTGCTGGTCGGCACCCAAGTGCTGGCCAAGGGCCACGACTTCGCCGGCCTGCAGTTCGCCGGACTGGTCGACGTCGACCAGGCGCTGTTCGGCAGCGATTTCCGGGCGCTGGAGCGGATGGGCCAGCTGGTCACCCAGGTGGCCGGCCGCGTCGGCCGTGGCGGCGAGCCGGGTGAGGTGATCCTGCAGACCCACCACCCCGAGCACCCGCTGCTGAAGCTGCTGGTGACGCGCGGCTATCCGGCCTTCGCCGAAGCGCTGATGGCCGAGCGCCGGCAGTTCCTGCTGCCGCCGTTCGCCTATCTGGCGCTGCTGCGCGTGGAGGCGCGCAGCGAAAGCGAGGTGATGGCCTTCCTGCGCGAGGCGCGGGCGCTGCTGCCGGCAACGGCCGCGCTTGACGTGCTGGGCCCGGCACCGGCGACGATGGCCCGCCGTGCCGGCTTCCAGCGCGGCCAGCTGCTGATCCGCAGCGGTTCGCGGGCGGCGCTGCACCGCGAACTCGATGGCTGGCTGCCGGCGCTTGAACGGCTTGGCCAGCACAGCCGCCACCGCTGGTCGCTCGATGTCGACCCGGGCGACCTGTTCTGAACGCGCCCGCCGCTACAGCACGGTCCAGCCGAGCGCTTTGCGGGCGGCGCCGCGAAACACGTCGAGCAGCGCGTTCAGCACTTTTTCGGCCAGCTGCAAGGTGATGATCGCCACCGAGCGGATGCGCACCCGGGCGATGGTCTTCTGGTCTTCGAGATAGACGCGCGCATCGTCTTCGTTGAACTCGCCGCCGAGCTGCTTGCGGGCGATGAACTTGATGTCGGCGGTCAGGCCGTCGGCGACGTTCTGCAGGATGTCCTTCAGCGATTTCCAGGTGCTCGGGTCATCGAGCATCAGCCGCACGGCATCGAGCGCCTCCTTGCCGACCTGGGTGAAGTTGACGCCATTGATGGTGGTGGCCATGTGCGGGCTCCTGCGTGGGCGGCGGGGGAAGGAATCAGCGCGGCGACGACTGCTTCGCCAGTTCGGCACGCTGGATCGCCAGCACGATGCGGAACAGGCTGGCGCGCCGTGCTTCCCAGTTGGCGCGCTTCAGGATCAGGCTGCCGCGCGTCAGCGCCGGATCGGCGTGCTGCTCTTTCCAGCGGGTCAGCAGGCATTTGAGATCGACGTGGTTGCGTACCGTCAGGCTGCTGGCGCCCAGCTCGTTGAAGGTTTCGGTCAGCTCGGCGCAGACGCTCGGTATGGCGTTCTCGATCACCTGCTCGATCCGGCCCTGCAGCTTCTGGCCGGTGTCGCCGACCATGCCGCCGCCGGCCATCGCCCGCAGGATCATCAGGTCGGAACTGCGGATCAGCGCGTCGTAGCGCGCGGCGTAGTGGTTGAAATGCGCCTCCGAACGGCTGGCCGGGCGGATCGCCTCGCGCTCGGCATCGGTCCGCGGGCTGACCGCGACGCCGCTGTCGATCATCTCGGTGGCGCTGGCGTACAGCGCCTCGACGCCGGCCACCAGCGCCGGATCATGCGGCTGCACCAGGGTCGGCACGCAGGCCGACAGCGCCATCGCCAGCAGCAGCGCCAGCGCATAGGCAGCCAGGTGCCGTTGCCGGCGAGGTGCAGCAGCGGCAGCGGCAGCGGAAAGCGTCGACACGGCCATGTTCGGTGCCCTGGCGGAATGGGATCGGCGTTGATGATGCGGGGCCGGCAGCCGCATCGGCAACGGCGGCGCAGCAGCCGGCGATCGCACAAACGAAACGACCGGCGCAAGGCCGGTCGTTTCGTCGGCAGCCAGGCTGCCGTGCGCTGCGGACGTCTTACTGCGGCGGCGCGGAGATGCCGATCAGACGGCCGACCGCCACGCTGTTGGCCGTCGACATGATCGGCGTCAGCTTGCCGGTCAGCAGGTTGATGGTGTTCAGCGAGCCGCCGTTGACGCCGTTGCTGAGCGCCACGATGCCGAGGTTCGAATCGGTCACGCCGTCCACGGTCGTGCTCAGGATGTCGAACGCGGTCATCCCGCTGATGTCGACGCCGACCTGGCCGATCGCCGCCAG
Source organism: Nevskia sp. (assembly GCF_051860985.1). Classification (NCBI taxonomy): domain Bacteria; kingdom Pseudomonadati; phylum Pseudomonadota; class Gammaproteobacteria; order Nevskiales; family Nevskiaceae; genus Nevskia; species Nevskia sp. The sequence goes on from NZ_JBIMKV010000032.1 coordinate 13,191, forward strand.
CGATCCGTTGTTCGGCGGCGTCACCACCACCAGCTGATTCAGGTTGGCATCGAGCGCGAACAGCGTGGTGCCAGTCGTGGCGACCAGATCGTTGTTGGTGTACGCCGCCGCGACGATGCCGCTCGCCACCGGGCCGACCGTGTTCAGCGGCGTGCCCGGCGGATAGTTCAGCGGCGCGTCGACCAGCGTGATGCCGGTGCCGACGTTGTGGCGCAGGTTCTGGCCGGTATCGCTGACGATGCGCAAGCGATCGGCAGCCGGATTGAAATCAGCCGTGAAGCGGCTGCCTTCCAGCGGCACCTGCAGGGTATGCAGGTAGGTCATCACGCCGGTGTTCTCGTTGATCCGGTAGATGCCGCCGGCGTTGCCAAGGCCGTACAGCGCGCCGTCCTGCGCGCGGTAGTCGATCGACGCCAGCACCGTATCGCCAGCGGTGAAGCCGGTCAGCCGCGCCCGCAGCGCGATCGACGGCGTAGTGGCGTCGTTGAAGACGATCAGCTGATTGCTGCTGGTGGCGCCGACCACGGTCAACGCCGAAGCGCTACCAATGACACCGAGGCTGAGGGCGGAAGCAAGCAGCAGGTTCCTGGCAATTGACATTTTCTTTATCTCCAGTGGATTCGCATGGGTCCTGAGCACGTCTTGCGGGGCTGTCTCGCACAGCGTCCGCGTTCAGGCATACGCGCCATCCCCCGATGACGGATGCAGCGGTCTCGCTAATTCGCGATGCCCGTCTCAATCGCGTGGCCACGCCAGACCCGCCGGTACAGCAGCGGCAGCACAAACAGCGTCAGCAAGGTCGAACTGACGATGCCGCCGATCACCACGGTCGCCAGCGGCCGCTGCACCTCGGCGCCGAGGCCGGTGTTGAGCGCCATCGGCAGGAAGCCGAGCGACGCCACCAGCGCCGTCATCAGCACCGGCCGCAGGCGCCGGCTGGCACCTTCGAGCAGCGCTTCGTCGAGCGCGCGACCGCCGTCGCGCAGACGGTCGATGACACTCAGCATCACCAGGCCGTTGAGAATCGCCACGCCGGACAGCGCGATGAAGCCGATGCCGGCGGTGATCGAGAACGGCAGGCCGCGCGCCAGCAGCGCCAGTACGCCGCCGGTCAGCGCCAGTGGCACGCCGCTGAACACCAGCAGCGCCGAGCGCAGGCTGCCGAACGCTAGCCACAGCAGCGCGACGATGCCGGCCAGGGTCAGCGGCGCGATCAGGGCCAGCCGCCGGTGCGCCGACACCAGTTGCTGGTAGGTGCCGCCGTAGTCGAGCCAGACGCCGGGCGGCAGGCGGATGTCGCGGGCCAGCACGGCACGCAGTTCGTCGACGAAGCCGGCCAGATCGCGGCCCTCGACGTTGGCGGTGACGATCACCCGGCGCTTGCCGTTGTCGCGGGAAATCTGGTTCGGGCCGCTGGCCAGCACCAGGGTCGCCACTTCGCCGAGCGGGATCGCACCGCCGCCGGGCAGCGGCACCGGCAGCCGTTCAAGACCGCGCAGGTCCTGGCGCGTGGCTTCGGCCAGGCGGATGACGATCGGGTGACGGCGATCGCCGTCGACCAGATGACCGGCCGGACGACCGGCCAGCGCATCGGCCACCACCGCCTGCAGGTCGGCCACGTTCAGGCCGTAGCGGTACAGCAGCGGCCGCTTCGCTTCGATGGTCAGCAGCGGCAGGCCGTCGGTCGCTTCCAGGCGCACGTCGACCGCGCCCGGCAGCCGGGCCAGCCGGGCCTCGACGCGGGCACCGAGCCGGGCCAGCGTGTCGAGGTCGTCGCCGTGGATCTTCACCGCCACCGCGCTCTTGATGCCGGACAGCAGTTCGTTGATCCGCAGCTGCACCGGCTGGGAGAACTCGGTGACGGTGCCCGGCAGGGTCGCGGCCGCCGCCTGCAGTTCGCGCACCAGCTGCGCTTTCGGCTTGTCGGGATCAGGCCACTGCGAACGCGGCTTCATCAGCACATAGGTTTCGCCTTCACCGGGGGCGGTAGGGTCGATCGCCGCCTCGGTGGTGCCCATGCCGGCGAACACGCGGCGCACTTCCGGCAGGCTGCCGAGCGTCTGGTCGAGCTGCTTCTCCAGCGCCAGGCCCTGGCTCAGGCTGGTGCCGGGGATGCGCCGGACCTCGATCAGCACATCGCCCTCGTCGAGCGACGGAATGAACTCCGCACCCAGCCGGGGCGCCAGGAACGCACTGCCGATCACTAACGCGAGCGCCGCCGCGAGCCACGGCAGCGGACGGTGCAGTGCCCGTTGCAGCAGCCGCGCATAGCCACGGCGCAGATGCAGGCTCAGACCGCGCTCGCGCGCCGGTCCGGCGTGCCGCAGCGCCAGCGCGATCGCCGCCGGCACGAAGCTCAGGCAGAACAGCATCGCCGCCGCCAGCGCCAGCATCACGGTGATCGCCATCGGCTGGAACAGCCGGGCTTCTGCACCTTCGAAGGCGAAGATCGGCAGGTACACCAGGGTGATGATGGCGACGCCGAACAGGCTCGGCCGGATCACTTCGCGGGCCGCCTCGTGGGCGATGCGGCGGCGCTCGGCGACCGCCAGCGGCGCGGCGGCAGCGGCCTGCGCCTCGGCCAGCCGGCGCGTGCAGTTCTCGACGATGATCACCGCGCCGTCGACGATCAGGCCGAAGTCCAGCGCGCCCAGCGACATCAGGTTGGCGCTGACGCCGAGCTGCACCATGCCGGTCACCGTCAGCAGCATCGCCAGCGGAATCACCGCAGCGGTGATCAGCGCCGCGCGCAGGTTGCCGAGCATCACGAACAGCACGGCGATCACCAGTGCCGCGCCCTCGAACAGGTTGGTGCGCACGGTGTCGATGGTCTGGTCGACCAGCGTGGCGCGGCTGTACAGCGCTTCGATGTGCACGCCGGCCGGCGCGCTGGCGCGGATCGCTTCCAGCCGCTGTTCGGCGGCACGGGCGACGCGGCGGCTGTTCTCGCCGATGCGCATGATCACCGTGCCGATCACCGCTTCGCGGCCGTCGATCAGCGCCGCACTGCTGCGCAGCGGCTCGCCCGGCCCGACCTCGGCGACATCGCCGATCCGCACCGGCACGCCATCGCGACGGCTGACCACCACGTCGGCGATGTCGCGCGCGGTCTTCAGCTGGCCCGGCACCCGGATCAGCACCTGCTCGCCGTTGCGCTCGACCTGTCCGGCGCCGACAGTGCCGTTGTTGCGCGCGATCGCCTCGGCCAGCTCCGCGAAGCCGAGGCCGTAGGCCAGCAGCCGGGCCGGCGACGGCGCCACCTGGAATTCCTGCGGGTAGCCGCCGGTGCTGTTGATCTCCGACACGCCGGGCACCTGCAGCAGCTGCGGGCGGATCGTCCAGTCCTGCAGGCCGCGCAGCGCAGCCAGATCCCAGGGTCTGCCATCCGGCTGCCGGGCGCCGTCGTCGGCGGTGATGGCGTACAGCACGATCTCGCCGAGGCCGGTAGCCACCGGGCCGAGCCTCGGCACGCTGCCGGCCGGCAGCTGCTCGCGCACCGCCTGCAGCCGCTCGGCGATCTGGCTGCGCGCGAAGTACAGGTCGGTGTCATCGGCGAACACTGCCGTCACCTGGCTCAGCCCGTAACGCGACTGCGAGCGCGTGTACTGCAGCCCCGGCAGCCCGGCCAGCGCCGTTTCCACCGGCAAGGTCAGGCTCGATTCCACTTCCAGCGGCGTGGCGCCGGCCGCCGTGGTGGTGACCTGCACCTGGGTGTTGGTCAGGTCCGGCACGGCGTCGATGTTCAGCCGGGTGAAGTTCCAGGCGCCGAGCGCTGCCGCCAGCAGCACCGCCAGCAGCACCTGCACGCGCCGCTCGATGGCCAGGCGCAGGGCCGCTTCGATCACGGCCGGGCCTCGGGGCCGTCGTCGTCCGCTGCGGCGTCGGGGTCGTCGTCGTCCTCGGCGAGGCCGGCCTTGCCGAGTTCGGCCTTGATCACGAAGCTGCCGGCGGCGACATACGCCTCGCCGGCCTGCAGGCCGTCGACGATCTCGATGCCCTCGTCATCGACGCGGCCGGTGCGGACCCGGCGCGCGGCATAGCCGCCGGCCACCGGCACGAACACGGTGTCGACGCCGTCGAGCCGCTGCAGCGCGCTGGCGGCGATCGCCACCGGCACCGGATCGCGGCCCAGCTCGACCGTGCCGTTGACGAACAGGCCCGGCGTCCACTGGCGCTCGCGATTGGCCAGCGTCACCCGGGCGGTCAGCGTCTGCGAGGCCGACTGGCCGAGCGCGCCGACCAGCTCGATCTCGCCGCTGCCGCGCAGCCGGCCGTCGACGCTGGCGATCTCGACGCGCTGGCCGCGCCGCACGCGGGCGACATCGGCCGGGAACAGGCTCAGCTCGATCCACACGGTCGACAGGTCGGTGATCGAGAACAGCACCTCGCTGCCGGCCTGCTCGCCGGGATCGGCCTCGCGGGCGGTGACGGTGCCGGACATCGGCGCCAGCACCGGATAGGTCTGCAGGCTTTCGTTGCTTTCGACGGTCGCCAGCACCTCGCCACGGCTGACCGGATCGCCGACCGCCTTGCTGACCGTCTTCACGTAGCCGGGGAAGCGCGCCACCACCTCGCGCACCCGCTCGGCATTCGGCCGCACCGTGCCGTACAGCGGCAAGCGCTCGCGCAGGGTCGCCGGGCCGGCCACGGCGGTGACGATGCCGACCCTGGCGCTGGCGGCGGCGCTGATCCGCGCCACCGGCTCGACGGTTTCGGTGTCTTCAGCGGCCGCTGGCGCAGCGGGCGGCGCGACCTCGCGCTGGCAGCCGACGCCGCCCAGCAGGCTCAGCAGCAGCGCGGTGGCGCGCATGGCGCGGCGGCAGGCATCGGTCATGGCGGTGGTGTTCCGGTGGCGGCGGAGGGCGGCAGCGGTTCGGGCAGGGCTTCGGCCAGCGCTTCGCCGGTCAGCCGCTCGATCTCGGCCAGCTGCAGGTGGTACTGCTCGGCCGCATCGATGTGCTGGCGCTCGACCACCAGCAGCTCGCGCTGCACGTCCACCCATTCGAGATAGCCGTAGCGGCCGCGCTGCCAGGCGTAACGCGCCTGGTCGAGCGCCTCGTGGGCACGCGGCAGGATCTCCCGCTCCAGCCCCTCGACTTCAGCGCGCGCCTGCGCCAGCTGCTGGTGCAACGCGAACAGTTCGGTGGACAGCCGCAGTGCCAGCGCGGCCTGGTCGGCATCAAGACGCTCGCGCTCGGTCCTTGCCGCGTCGATGTTGCCGCGATTGCGGTCGTTGACGGTCAGCGGCAGCTGCAGCGCGAACAGCAGGCCCTGGCTGTCGCTGTCCTGATTGCGGCGCAGGCCGGCTTCCACGGTCAGGTTCGGCACGCCCTGGGCGATGGCCAGCCGCAGCTCGGCCTCGCGCAGCCGCGCCGCGCTGACGAAGCGCGACAGGTCCGGATTGCGCGCCAGTTTCTCGCGCAGCCGCGCGTAGTCGTCGACCGCCGGCAGCCGGTACAGCGCCGCCGCGACCTCGCCGAACGCCGGTGCGGCATCGCCCCACAGCGCGGCGAGCCGCTGGCGATCACCGGCCAGCTGGCGCGCCACCTGCTGCTGGTCGAGCCGGGCGCGGGCCAGCTGGATGCCGGCGCGGCTGGCCTCGGCCAGCGGCGAACGGGCGGCGTCGACCCGCTTCTGCACCTCGTCGCGGGTTGCGGTGGCCAGGGCCACGGCCCGTTCGGCGAGCGCGCTGCGTTCCTGGTCGGCGGCGACGCGGATGAAACAGCGGGCGACCTCGGCGACCACGTCGAGCTGGCGGATCGCCCGGTCGGCCTCGATCAGCCGGCGCTGCTCGCTGGCCAGTTCGACACGGCGGCGACGCTTGTCGCCCAGTTCCAGCGCCTGGCTGATCGACAGCGAAAACTCGCTGCCGGTGAAGCCCCGGCTGGCCCCGGTGCCGGCGAAGTCCTCGGCCTGGGCGTTGAGCTGCGGATTGGGCCGGCGCGCGGCCTGCGCTGCCAGCGCGTCCTGGGCCTTGAAGTCCCAGGCGAAATTGCGCAGCTCCGGGTTGCCGGTCAGCGCCGCGTGCAGGGCCTGGCGCAGCGTCATCGCCGCCGGCGGCCCGGCGTCTGCGGCAACGGCCGGCAGCGCGGCGGCCAGCAGCAGCACGGCAATGTGCCGGGCTGCCCAGCGCCGCCAGCGGGGTGCGGCCGAAGCGGGTGCCGATGCCATCGCCGGCCATGCGGCCTGCCGCCGTCGGGTCATCGGATTGCCGCCCTCCTCGCGGGTCGGGCCGGTGGCGCGTCTGCGGGACGTCGACCCGGCCTGCTGGATGTCCGCCGATTGTAGGCCGCCGCCGGTCAGCGGCGTTCGACCTCGACCACCGACACCGCCGGCGCGTCGTTGCCCCATTCGCTGCGGATGTAGGTCAGCACGGCGGCGATGTCGGCCCGCGACAGGGCCTGGCTGAACGGCGGCATGCCGTACGGATACGGGTTGCCGTCGGTCGATGGCGGGAAGCCGCCGTCGAGCGTCAGCCGCAGCGCATTGGTCGCCGACACGGCGGTGACCAGCCGGCTGCCGGCCAGCGCCGGATACTGGCGCGGCTGGCCTTCGCCGTCGTCGCCGTGGCATTCGGCGCAGTGTTCGCCGTAGATCGTGGCGCCGCGCTTGCGCAGCGCCGCGCGCTCGTCATCCGACACCCGGGGCACGCGCGGCGCGGCCGGCGGCTCGGCCTTCGGCAGGCGGCGCAGGTAGCTGACGATCGCGGCGAGGTCGTCGTCGCGCAGGTATTGCAGGCTGTTGAACACCACCTCGGCCATCGGCCCGGCGACCGCTGCGCGGGAATGCACGCCGGTCTTCAGCAGCGCGGCCAGCTCCTGGCCTTCGGGATCGTGCGGGTCATCGCCGAGGCCTGCCAGCGGCAGCGCGTCCCAGCTCAAGCCGGCGATCTCGCCGCCCATGTAGCGGCTGGCAGCGATCGGCCCGCCCCGGTCGTCGCGCGGCGTGTGGCAAGCGCCGCAGTGGCCCAGGCCTTCGACCAGGTACTGGCCGCGATCCATCGCCGCGATCGCGGCATCGGTGGCCGGCTTGAAGTAAAGCGCACGCCAGACCCGGGTCGCCAGCTGCAGCTCGTAGGGTGAGCGCAGCGTCGCTTCCGGCTGCGCCCGGTCGACCGGCGGCAGCGCCCGCAGCCACGCGAAGATGGCGTCGGAATCGGCGCGCGTCAGGTTCGTGTAGCTGGTGTACGGAAACACCGGCGACAGCCAGCGGTCGTCCTTCGAGCGACCGTGGCGCATCGCGCGGTAGAAGTCGGCGTCGGTCCAGCGGCCAAGGCCGGTTTCGTCGTGCGGCGTCAGATTGCTGGAATAGACGGCGCCGAACGGCGTGTCGATCGCCCGGCCACCGGCGAACGGCGGACCGCCCTGCGCGGTGTGGCAGCCGGCGCAGTTGCCGACCCGCACCAGGTATTCGCCGGCGCGCACCTGTTCGGTGGTCGCCGAGGCCAGGTTCGCCGGCGCGATCGGGTCGAGATCCAGATCCGGGGCATTCAGCCAGACCGAGAACAGGAAGGCGGCCAGGATCGCGCCACCCATCACCACGAAGCGGCGCAGATTCATGGCAGCACCCCGCCGCAGTCGAGCGGCAGGCGGTCATGCGGCAGGCGATCGGCCGGCTGCGCATCCTCCGGATAGGGCTGGCTGGCCAGCCAGGCGCTGATCGCGGTGATTTCGGCGGCCGTCAGGCTGCGCGCGATCTTGCCCATGCAGTCCGGTGCACTGGCCTGCCGCTGGCCCTGCTTCCAGGCGCTGATCTGGGCATCCAGATAGCGCGTCGGCAGGCCGCGCAGGCCAGGGATCGACGGCTGCACACCGGTCAGCTGCTCGCCGTGGCAGTCCTGGCAGGGCGGGATGTTGCGGCTGGAATCGCCGGCCACGGTCAGCCGTTCGCCGATCGCCAGCTGCTCGGCGGTGGCGCCTTCGAAGGCCGGCTGCTTCGCATGCGGCTGGGCGGCGTAATACGTGGCGATCGCGCCGAGGTAACGGTCGGACAGCACGCCGAGCATCGAGGCCATCACCCGGTGCTGGCGGCGGCCATCGCGGAAGCTGACCAGCTGGTTGTACAGATAGCGGGCCGGCTTGCCGGCGATCGACGGGTAATAGGTGTCGCCAACGGTGCGGCCTTCGTCGCCGTGGCAGGCGGCGCAGGCCTTCAGGCGCTCGGCCATCTCGGCCGGCGGCGGCACCTCGTCGGCCATCAGCGGCGGGGCGACGGACAGGCCGAGCAGCAGGAAGGCCGTGGCGGCGGCGAGCCGGCGGGTGGCGAAACGGGGGCGGCGGTCGGGACAGCGCATCAGCGGGACGGGCGTCAGGTGCGGGCGGGCCGCCATGGTGCAGCATCGCGCCGGCCATCGGTATCGGCAGTTGCCGCCTGCGGATGCAGGACAGGTGCAGGGCCGATGGCCGGGATCGGGCAAGCCCGGCCCCGCGCGGCTGTCCTCGATTTCTGCAGCCGATCTGGTGCTTGGCGCAGCGCCCTCGGCGGCGGAACCTGCAGGCCTACCCCCGCAGGAGCGCGTTCCATGTCCAGCCCCGCCCGCGACACCCCGCCCCGTGGCCTCAGCCTGCTGCAGGTGATGCAGAGCGTGGCCTGGTCGTTCTTCGGCGTGCAGAGCCACCGCAACCGGCTGCGCGATTTCACGCTCGGCAGGCCGCTGCAGTTCGTGATCGTCGGCTGCCTGCTGACCGGCGTCGTCGTCGCGCTGTTCATCGCCGCGGCCCAGCTGGCGCTGCGCTTTCTCTAGGGCCTGTCATCAATTGCTTTGCTCGTTGCGGCGGAGGTCGTTTTTGCCCAGTGCAACGAACGAGGAGCGGCCA
>NZ_JBIMKV010000033.1:0-17836 GCF_051860985.1 Nevskia sp.
GCCGGAGCGCAGCGCCGTCCAGCGCGCCGCCGCGGCGGCCGGCTTCGATGCCGCGCAGTTCCGCGCCGAGCTGCGCGCGTTCTGCCGCGACGAGGTGCCCGCCGACATCCGCGCACGCATGCGCCTGCACCAGTACTTCACGCGCGAGCAGCGCATCCGCTGGCAGCAGCTGCTGCAGACCCGGGGCTGGTTCATCGGCCATTGGCCGAAAGCCCACGGTGGCGCGGGCTGGGGGCCGCTGCAGCGCTTCATCTTCATCGAAGAGCTGGAGCGCGCCGGCACGCCGTGGCTGACCCATTTCGGCACCTCGTTCCTCGGACCGGTGCTGTGCGCGTTCGGCAACGATGCGCAGCGGGCGCGCTTCCTCGGGCCGATCCGCGATTCGATCGAATGGTGGTGCCAGGGATTTTCCGAACCCGGCTCGGGTTCGGATCTGGCGTCGCTGAAGCTGCGCGCCGAACGCAGCGGCAGCCATTACCGGGTCAACGGCCAGAAGACCTGGACGACCATGGCGCAGTGGGCCGACTGGATCTTCTGCCTGGTCCGCACCCAGGCCGGCGGCAAACCGCAGCAGGGCATTTCCTTCCTGCTGATCGACCTGAAAAGCCCCGGCGTGACGGTGCGGCCGATCGACACCTTCGATGGCGGCCAGCATGTCAACGAGGTGTTCTTCGATGACGTCGAGGTGCCGGTCGAACAACGGGTCGGCCAGGAAGGCGACGGCTGGACGATCGCCAAGTTCATCGTTGGCCGCGAGCGGCTGCTGGTCACCGAGATCGGCAAGGCCTGGCATCTGCTCGGCGTCCTGCACGCGATCGCCGCAGCGCGCCGCGACAGCGCGACGTTCCGCCGCCGTGCCGCCGAGCTGGAGGTGCAGTTCCACAGCCTGCGCGCCACCGCCTATGCCGCCGTGCTGGAAGCCGAAGCCGGACGCGAGCATCCGGTCGATGCCTCGCTGCTGAAGATTCGCGGCTCGGAACTGCAGCAGGCGATCCACGATGTGATCACGGACCTGCTGGCCCGCGACGGCCTGGCCTTCCAGATCGAAGGGCTCCACAGCGATCTCGACGGCTACCGCCACGGCGATCCCCGGTTGCCCGGCCTGCTGCACGAGCATCTGCACAGCCGCGCCGCGAGCATCTACGGCGGCAGCAACGAGATCCAGCGCGGCATCATCGCCAAGACGGCGCTGCGCGTGTGATGGACAACGACGCGCTGCAGTTGTTCGAGGAAACCCTGGCCCGCTACAACCGCGAGCGCTACGACGCCGGCCAGTGGCGCGACTACGGCCACCTGCCGCAGGGCCATTCGCCGGAACGCTGGGCCGAACTGCAGGCGATGGGCTGCTTCGAGCTGCTGCGCCCGGAGGACGATGATCACGCCGCGCCTCTGGCGGACCTGCTGCCGCTGTACGCCGCCGCCGGCGAAGCGCTGTGGCGCGAGCCGCTGGCCACGGTGTTCGCCGAGCCGGTCGCGGTCATCGATCAGGTGGCGGACCCGGCTCGCCGCCGCGCGCTGCTCGAAGGCCTGATCACCGGCGCGCAGCTGCTCGGCTACGCGCACCGCGAGACCGGTGGCAAGGGCATCGCCACCACGGCAAGCAGATGCGCTGCCGGCTGGCGGCTCGACGGCGACAAGGCGATGGTCATCGGCGTTGATATCTGCGGCGGCTTTCTGGTGTCGGCGATCGAGGCCGAGCGCGGCCAGCCGGCGATGTTTCTCGTCGACGCTGCAGCGCCCGGCCTGCGGCTGCAGCGCTACCGGTCCCTCGACGACGGTATCGCTGCCGATCTGCACTTCGCACAGACGCCTGCGGAATGGCTCTGCGACGGCGCGGCGGCGATCGCTGCCGCTGATGCCCGCAGCGTGATCCTGGCGGCGGCCGAAGCGCTGGGAATGATGCGCGGCGCCAATCGCGACAGCACCGAATACCTGCGCGAGCGCCGCCAGTTCGGCCAGCCGCTGCTCGGCTTCCAGGCCTTGCAGCACCGGCTGGTGGAAATGCTGATGCGCCAGCGCGAATGCGAGGCGCTGGTCGCTTCGGTGGCCGAGGCCTTCGATCACGCGGCACCGGCGCTGTCGCGCCAGGTGCTGGTGCTGCGCGTCCAGGTTGCCCGCGCGCTGCGGCACATCACCCGCGAAGCCGTGCAGCTGCACGGCGGCATGGGCGTGACCCAGGAATTGCGCATCGGCCGCTATTACCGCCGCGCGCTGATGCTCGACAGCCTGCACGGCACGGCCGACGAGGCGCTCGACGCCTTGAGCGAACACCCCTGACAACCCCCGCACGAAGACCCGACCAAAATGCGCATCGAAGACCAGCCTTACCGCACGATCAAGTTCAGCCGCGAGGGCCGCATCCTCACGGCCAGCATCAGCCGGCCCGACGCGATGAACGCTGTCAATGGCGAGCTGCACGAGGAACTCTCGCGGCTGTTCCGCGACCTTGCCGACGACAGCGATTCCGACGTGCTGGTGCTGACCGGCGAAGGCAAGGCCTTCTGCGCCGGCGGCGATCTGGTCTGGCTGCAGGCGGCGATCGACGATCCGGAGGTGTTCCTGAACACCGCCAGCGAGGCCAAGCGCATCCTGTTCGGCCAGCTCGATCTGGAGAAGCCGCTGATCTGCCGGCTCAACGGCGCCGCCGCCGGGCTGGGCGCGTCAATCGCACTGTTCTGCGACGTCATCATCGCCAGCAGCAACGCCTCGATCGGCGATCCCCATGTCTCGGTCGGCTTCGTCGCCGGCGACGGCGGCGCGATCATCTGGCCGCAGCTGGTCGGCTACGCGCGCGCCAAGGAGTACCTGCTGACCGGCAAGATGGCCAAGGCCGAGGAAGCCGAACGCATCGGCCTGATCAACAAGGTGGTGGCGCCGGAGGCGCTCGATGCTGCCGTCTACGGCCTGGCCCGCGAGCTGGCAGCCGGCGCGACCAAGGCGATCCGCTGGACCAAGGTGGTGACCAACCTGCCGCTGAAGGCAATCGCCCACACGATCTTCGATACCGGCCTGGCCTACGAGAACCTGTCGAACCTGACGGCCGACCACCAGGAAGGGCTCAACGCCTTCCGCGAACGGCGCAAGCCGGTGTTCACCGGTCGCTAGGTGCAATCGCCATGGACCGTCTCGACTGGCAACGCCTGGCGCGCCAGCGCCCGCTTTCCCCGGCCGGCCCGGCCGCGCCGACGCTGGCCGAACTGGCGATCGCCGCTGCCCGCGACCGGCCCGACGCCATCGCTTTCATCGACGGCGACCGCAAGCTGAGCTTCGCCGCCGTGCTCGACGAGGCGCGCAGCCTGGCTTCGGCGCTGTGGAACCTCGGCCTGCGGCCCGGCGACGTGCTGAGCTTCCAGCTGCCGAACTGGGCCGAGACTGCGGTGATCAACCTCGCGGCCAGTCTCGGCGGCTATGTTTGCAATCCGATCGTGCCGATCTACCGCGAGGCGGAACTGCTCGCGATCCTTGGCGACTGCCGCAGCCGCGTGCTGTTCGTGCCCGGCGTCTGGCGCGGCTTCGATCATGGCGCGATGGCGCAGCGGCTGGCGGTGCATCTGCCGGCACTGCAAGCGGTGGTGCAGGTGCGCAGCGATGGCGCGCAGCGCTACGAGCAGCTGGTTGCGGCGGGCCGCGAGCAGCCGGTGACGCTGCCGCCGGTCTCGGCCGATGCGGTGAAGCTGATCATGTACACCTCCGGCACCACCGGGCCGGCGAAAGGCGTGCTGCACAGCCATCGCAGCCTGCCGGTGTCGGTGCTGGCGGCCGTCAGCCAGTGGGGCCTGAAAGGCGGCGACGCGCTGCTGATGCCGTCGCCGGTGACCCACGCCACCGGCTACACGGTCGGCCTGGAACTGCCGTTCTCGATGGGCCTGACGACGGTGCTGATGGCGCGCTGGAACGCCGTGGAAGCGGTGCAGCTGATCGATCAGTACGCCATCGCGGCGACCGTCGGCGCCACACCGTTCCTGCAGGAACTGCTGGTGGCGATGGAAGCCAGCCGGCGCCCGCGCCTGCCGCTGCGGGTGTTCGTCTGCGGCGGCGCGGCGGTGCCTTCCGAACTGATCCTGCGGGCCGGCAAGCGCTTCGCCGGCTATGCCTGTCGCGGCTACGGCGCCACCGAAGCGCCGTTCATCACCTGCGGCCGGCGGCCCGATGATCCCGAATCAATCGGCGCCAGCACCGATGGCCGCGTCAACGGCTACGAGATCCGCATCGTCGACGCCGGTGGCCGCGCACTGGCACGCGGCGGCGAGGGCGAGATCCAGGTTCGTGGCGGCAGCCTGTTCCTGGGCTATTCCGATCCGGAGGCGACGAAGGCGGCATTCACCGCCGACGGCTACTTCTGCACCGGCGATCTCGGCGTGCTGGCTGCCGACGACACCCTGACCATCACCGGCCGCAAGAAGGATCTGATCATCCGCGGCGGCGAGAACATCTCCGCGAAGGAGATCGAGGACGTGCTGCACCAGCATCCGCTGATCCTCGAAGCGGCCGTGGTGGCCGCGCCCTGCGCCCGCCTCGGCGAATGCGTGGCCGCCTACGTGCGGACCCAGGATGGCGCGACGCTGTCGGCCGACGATGTGGTGGCCTACGTGATGCGCGCCGGGCTGGCCTGGCAGAAATGCCCGGAGCACCTGCGCCTGGTCGACGAGCTGCCGCGCACCGCCGCCGGCAAGATCCGCAAGGACCTGCTGCGCGCACGCATTCGCGCTGAACTGTCGGTGGCCACACCTTGAGCGCGCGGCGCCGTTCACCGGTTCGGGTGATGGTGGGCCGGGCCGGCGGCCGTGATCCTGAAGCCTCGAAATGCAACCTTCGGGAGCGCCGTCATGCGTCATGAAGTCACCCTCCGCTACCTCGGCGGCGTCGAACGACGCATGCCGGTGGATGCCGACCAGACTATCCTCGAGGCGGCGGAGGCCCACGGCCTGCCGATCGTCAACGAATGCCAGAGCGGCGTCTGCGGCACCTGCATCGGCGCCTGCACGTCTGGCCGCTACGCGATGGGCCGGGCCGAAGGGCTCAGCGATGTCGAGCGCGAGGCCGGCAAGCTGCTGACCTGCCAGACCACCGTGCAATCGGACTGCGTGCTGGAACTGCAGTATCCGTACGGCGACAACGCCGCGCAGCTGATCAGCGGCGAAGGCCGGGTCACCGCCATCGAGCAGGTTTCGCCGACCACGGCGCTGCTGCGCATCGACGCCTCCGGGCTCGGTGCGGCGATCGACTACCGGCCCGGCCAGTACGCACAGATCCAGGTGCCCGGCAGCGGCCAATGGCGCAGCTACTCGTACGCCCATCCGCCCCGCGACGACGCGCAGCTGGAGTTCATCGTGCGGCTGCTGCCAGACGGCGCGATGTCCGACTACCTGCGCCACGTCGCCAAGCCGGGCGATGTGCTGTCCCTGCGCTGCAGCAAGGGCGGCTTCTACCTGCGGCCGGTACAGCGGCCGGTAGTGCTGATTGCCGGCGGTACCGGCCTGTCGGCGATCCTGGCGATGGCGCAGCAGCTGGCCCGCCAGCCGCTCGACCAGCCGGTGACGCTGCTCTACGGCGTCACCCACTTCGAGGACCTGTGCAAGCTCGACGAACTGCGTGCGCTGACGGCGCAGCAGCCGCGCCTGGCCGTGCACAGCATCGTCGCCCGCCCGGACCCGCGCTGGAGTGGCCCGGTCGGCGTGGTCACCGATCTGCTCGAAACCGTTGCGCTCAACGACGGCGATGTCGACCTCTACCTGTGCGGCCCGGCAGCGATGGTCGAAGCCACGCGGGAATGGCTGGCGCGGGCCGGCCTCCGGCGCGCCGGCCTGCACTACGAGAAGTTCGTCGCCAGCGGCAGCAGCCGGCGCGCGCGCCAGGCACCGCCCATCCGGCCTGAAACGCTGGATCTCGGCGCGATCGCCCGCGCCGGCCGCGGCACCGCCGTGGTGGTCGGCGGCAGCATTGCCGGCATCGCCACCGCCAAGGTGCTGCGCGAGCATTTCAGCCGGGTCGTGGTGCTCGAGAAGGACGGCCATCACGATCGCAGCGAAGGCCGTCCTGGCGCGGCGCAGGGCTGGCACCTGCACCATCTGCTGACCGCCGGCCAGCAGGAGCTGGAGCGGATCTTCCCCGGCATCATCGACGACATGGTCCGCGAGGGCGCGTTCAAGGTCGACATGGCCGAGCAGTACCAGCTACGTCTGGCCGGCAGCTGGAAGAAGCCCTGCAAGGGCGGCATCGAGATCGTCTGCGCCAGCCGGCCGCTGCTTGAATGGTGCGTCCGCCGCCGGCTCGATGACGAGCCGGGGATCGACTTCCGTTACGACAGCGAGATGCAGGACCTGGTCTACGACCCGGCCGGCAACCAGGTGATCGGCGTCGTCGTCGACGGAGCCGGCGGCCCGCAGGTACTGCCGGCGGCCTTCGTCGTCGATGCCTCGGGCAAGAACACGCGGCTGCCGGAGTTCCTCGAACGCATCGGCACCGGTGCGCCGCAGCTGGAACAGGACATCCTCAACTGCTTCTATTCGACGATGCGCCACCACGTGCCGCCGGAGCGGCGCTGGACCGACAAGGTGATGGTGATCTGCTACGCCTACCGGCCCAACGAGCAGACCTACGCCGCGCAGTACTACACCGACAGCAGCCGGACGATCCTGTCGACCTCGCTGATCGAATACAACTGCTACTCGCCGCCGCGCAACGCCGCCGAGTTCCAGGCGTTCGCCAAGCGCATGCAGTCGCCGCTGGTTGCCGAGCTGATCGACGGGCTGGAGCCGGCATCGCCGGTCTACAACTTCCGCAGCCCGCGCATGCAGCGCTACCGCTACGAGCGGCTGCGCAAGCTGCCGCGTGCGCTGGTCGCCATCGGCGACGCCTATACCAGCACCGATCCGGTGGCCGGCCTCGGCATGACCATCACGCTGCAGGAAGTGGCGCAGCTGCGCGCGCTGCTGCGCCAGCACGCAGCGGATAGCCCGACGCTGCCGAAGCGCTACTACCGCGCCATCAGCCGGATCGCCGACGGCGCCTGGTTCGTGATCCGCGAACAGACGCTGCGCTTCCCGTGGGTCAAGGATGTGGAGTCGAAGCGGCCGTTCTACTTCCGCGCGCTCAACTGGTACATGGACCGGCTGGTCGAACTGGTGCACGACGATCTCGCCTCGTATCGCAAGTTCCTGGCGGTGATCCACCTGGTCAAGCCGCCGCTGACCTTGATGACGCCGCCGATGATCGTGCGGGTGATCGGCAAGTGGCTGCTGACCCGGCTGCAGGGCCGCCAGACGCTGATCGAACGCAATTTCGGCAGCCCGCCGAAGCCGGGCAGCACGCCGTCGAAGGTGCAGCCGGCGTCGCGCTGATCTCGCCGTACCGACACCCCCGAAAACAACAGGAGCAAGGCATGTCGCGTATCCACAGGATGCTCAAGGTCAATGGCGCACGAATCCACGCAGTGGAGGAAGGCGAAGGGCCGCTGGTGGTGCTGGTCCACGGCTTTCCGGAGTCCTGGTATTCGTGGCGGCATCAGCTGACCGCGCTGGCGGCGGCGGGCTACAAGGCCGTCGCCATCGATCAGCGCGGCTACGGCCGATCCTCGAAGTTCCGCGTCCAGCAGGCCTACCGGATCGGCAAGCTGGTGGCCGACATCGCCGGGGTCATCGACAGCTACGGCGTGTCATCAGCGTTCGTGATCGGCCACGACTGGGGCGCGCCGGTGGCCTGGACCTTCGCCTGGCTGCATCCGGAGAAGTGCCGGGGTGTGGTCGGCATCAGCGTGCCATTCGCCGATCGCGCGCTGATCGGCCTGCCGGGCAGCCCGTTCGGCGAGAAGCGCCCCAACGACTACCACCTCGAACTGGCCGGACCGGGCAAGCAGTTCTACCAGGACTACTTCGCCGAGCAGGACGGCATCATCGAGGAGATCGAGGAAGACGTCCGCGGCTGGCTCAAGGGCCTGATCTGGACCGTGTCGGGCGAGGCCATCGGGGCCCAGGTCGCCGCCGCCGCCGCTGCCGGCATCGCGCCGATGGACCCGGTGGAAACGCTGCGCCACGGCCCGCTGTGCATGCCAGTCGGCGCCCGCCTGAAAGACACCTTCGTCTACCCCGACACGATGCCGGCATGGATGAGCGACGCCGACCTCGACTTCTTCGCCGCCGAGTTCGAACGCTCCGGCTTCGGCGGGCCGTTGAGCTTCTATCACAACGTCGACGCCGGCTGGCACGACCTTGCCGAGCAGTCCGGCAAACCGCTGACCCCGCCGGCCCTGTTCATCGGCGGCGAATTCGACGTCGGCACCATGTGGGGCTACGAAGCCATCGCCCGCGCCCAGGAACGGATGCCGAACTACCGCGGCACCCACATGCTCGCCGGCTGCGGCCACTGGATCCAGCAGGAACGCCCGGCGCAGACCAACCGGCTGCTGATCGATTTCCTTCAGTCGTTGAGCTGACGCGGCAGGACCGCGTCGCCAGTGCGGCGGCGCATCGAAATCGATCGCCGTATGGCCAGGCTGCGCTGCGTGGGCTCATCGCCGGCTGTTCAGGCAACTGATTCTCTGACTAGGATAAAGGCAATTAGACGGAAACTCTGGCGCAGAACGCGTCAGCACAACGTCGTATGCAGAACCGTCGATCTTCTTATGTACAGCAATTGCCCGCACTATCTGCCGATTTAATGCAATTTATCTTAGCGCCCCGATAGGGATAAGATCGCGTCACCAAATCGTACCAACTGCATGGTGAAGACAACTGACGCATAGAAGCCACAGAAACGTTCAGACTTTCATGTTTAGTCAAACAAAAATACTTACTCTCCCTTTGCATCCTGAGCACCCCGATTAAGAAACTTCCGAAGGGCATCTGGGTAAATCTGTTTCGCGGCCCGGAGGCTACATTTCGTTTTCGCCATAAACCTATCGATAAAGACTCGCCGCGTGAGTAACCGCCCTTCACTGTTCATCCGCGTCAACACGCGGCGCGCAGATCGGGTAAAGCTTGCCTTCTTGTATTCGCGCTTCAATGCTCTATGACGACGAAGTCGTTTTGTGAGTAATTTGCATCCATGAGGGTCATAGAAATACAAGATTCCAACGGGAATATCGAGCTTTAGTGCGAGTTCCTTTGTTCCAATAAAAGGTGGCTGCGTTAATGACAGCTGGTGCGCAACAGCTTCTTGTATTAGTTCACGAGAATAATGTTTAAAGGGTGCGTCACGTGTCCGCTTGTAAATCGTAGGAGACGCAAACGGCAGTGGTAACTGATGTGCTGCGAGATCAGGGTCGAGGAACACCGATGCCGGCGAGATACCCAGGTTCGCACATGCTCTCAGCCAAGACATTATCGTTGGCTTGTTCCGGAAATGGATCCATTGCTGTAATGTGTTAACTGGAATGTTGACCTTCACAGCGATTTGCCTCTGCGTTAACTGTCTCACATCAACCAGTTCGCGCAAAAATCTTGAAATTTCTCTACCGGATAGAAGCGGAGCTACACGATCTCGCACAATCAGCAACTCACTTAGTTCATTAATTAGCCACTTCTGATATGCGGCGGACTCAAGATCAGTGTTAAGTTGAACGGCATCAAATGATCCAAGCCAAGCACCACATTCTCCACATGTATCCATTTTGCAGTTTGCTGGCAAAGTGAGCTGATATGCGTCACAGTTACCACATTTGCTATGTAACTCGACCAAATGTTTCGGACAGATCTGCAAATCCGGCAACTGCACTAAAAGAATGTCGTAAGCATCAACACCACTTAATCGCATCTCTCTGTAGCACTGGGCGCACCAGTGCCGGTTGACCTTGACGGCTCGGCCACCTTTGGGCGCAAATACAGGCCTAAATTGTCCCATGCACATCTGAATCAGATCCGAACGTCCAGATGCACGCGACAACGCTGTCAAAACGTAATTTTGCTGCACACCGTAGCCGCTAATAATTGATCCATCAGTTCCGGTTAAATGGACAGCCATTGTCTCAAGGGGAGTCCCCGTGTGGCGGCCCAGAATGCCCAACATTGCAGTTGGTGACCGGTTATGGGCTGACGCTAAAGAACATAAATAGCTTGTCAAAGACTGAACAAGAGGCGTTTGTTCTCCTGCGATGCTTAATGGGAACAAGCCGAGACTTCCACGCGTCATTGCTATTTTCTCCCCACAGGATCTCGTGAGGGTTTCCGCTCGCCAACACGACCAGAAGGCCTCCCTTTTGCTGTAACACCGCTTTCGCTAGTAACGCCCGGAGACTGATGCTCGTCAGTCATTAGGTGCTCGCACCAACGTGAAATTTCGTCCAATTCAGACCGAAGCCGTTCTCGCGCAAGTTTGCTAGGTAAACGCTTTCTGATATCACTCCATTCAATCATGCGTACGCGGTCGAGCAGTAGTACATCGCTAATCGCCGTCGAGATAGCGCGCTTCACCCAACCTGTAGTCCCGACTGTACGTTCGACTATCTCTTGCGCGTTTTCGATGAGGGTGTTGGGTACGATTACAGGGCTAATTAATGCCTCAAAACCCGCCAGCATTTCGATGGCTGCTTTTTTACCTTTATCTGAAGTCGTATCAAAAGGCGGAACAACCACAACTTCTACGCAAAGATCTACTCTCGAATCATCTCTGATAATTTTTAATAGTGCTGGTCTTCCACTTAGTAGGGCTACTCTCGGATTTTGGCCTACGCTTACTAACTGGTCAAAAAGTTGAAGCACATGCGAGGTTTCCTCGATGCGCATATTTCGAATAAAGAAATCGGCATGTATGACGGAGATGACATTGCAGTTGCGACGAAGCAACGCGTTCTGTAGGTCAGTCCTGTAGTCCTCTGCACCGCGAAACTGTGCCGTGGTCGTAAAAGCAGTTAACCTGAGATTTGACTCTATTGCCCTTCTTCTTTGACCTAGTACCGGCTCATCGAGCGCTGACAATGAGCTCGCAAAAAATGGCTTCCATCCAAATTTTGCATTAATCGGTGCGCGTGCCACGACCTCTATTAGAGAGTGAGGGTTATATGGATGCGAATTGCGCCGGTATAAGTCTTTAACTGCTCGTGCCACCCTGGTTACTCCGACACCAGCGATACCAACGAGTAGAAATACTGTTCCATGTCGCGCCATCGCTATCCGCGTATGAACTTCTTTAATCGTTTCTTGCAAGATAGGGTGCGCTATCGGTCTGCGATCAAGTAATTCCGCAGCATCATTTAACTTTTTTCTCAGTTCTGAATCGTCAGTTAGTGCCGGGGCCGGTGTTGTCGTGTCCCCTTGTTCGGTTTTCATCGTTAGAATTCCTCGTTGTAGCTTTGCGAAGGACGAATAGGTTCTTCCATTAATCGTGCCCATGGGTCCTTACGGCTTTGCGTCGGAATCTCATCCTCGGCAGCAATCGTTTTGGCGAAGTCGCCAAACGGATCTTTAGGCTGTTGCATGATTCGATCGAGAACTGATGCATGTGACTCAATTCGATCAGACCTTGTGCGCTCATGCCTGATCGCGCCCTCGCGAATTTCTAGACTTACGGCAGCCAGTTGATCGCCTTTCAAATCATTGAACTTCAAGTAGTGACGGTGCTTAAGTTCCGTCCAAGTCTTTCCAATCTTGGCAAGGACATAGGTAATATCGTATGGGTCAAATCGGACCGGTACCTTTGTGTCATAGAAGCACGGGTCAATACTGAACAGTGGGACATATGGCTCGCCGAATGGACGGACACCGTTTTCCCTGGTGATCTGCAGCATTCCCCTTGAGTGACGCGGCAGAATGATTTGGCGTGCCTGCTGAGGATCCGGGTGAATCCTGAACGCACGTTCGCCATGGATTCGCAACGAAGCTTCCATCGCCACATCCGGAGTCATACCGCCCAATTTTTTCCGTGGTAGCTCCTGATTCGCGTAGCCGAAGAGAAATGTGGTGCATGCGTTATAAAGCGATGCAATCGTCTGATCAGCTACCTTTGCGGGATCCCATTGTCTCGGCCAGTCGTGCGGATTTGGCCGCAGCACATAGTTGCCCGCGAGATACGCCAACAGCCCATGAATCAAAAGCTTGAAGTCTCGCTCGATAGGACTTCCATCTCTCGGGCACAGAAAGCGTCGACACATCTTGTCGATGCGCTGGTCCGCAAGCAGCTGTTCTACGAATATTGAGTCGTGAGGCTTTTCTCCATCAAGGAGTACTCCCTCCGTCAGCCGCCCATGTCGCCGAATGCAATCCCACAGCACCGCCATTACGCTGATGTAGCTCGGGCGGGACAGGCTGATGTACATGCCGAGTGCTTTGTCCGTTGCAGCGTCCCGCATATACGTCAACCAAGGCGTGACGCCAGGCATTGGTGTGCCGAGAATAGGTTCAAGAATGCGAATTGGTAACGGTGTGTGATCGATCAGTCCCATTTGCCATGCGCGTTGAGGCACTCGTGCGATTGCGCTCAGAGTTAGTGCTTTTGCCGGCGTTGCTTGATACTCGCCTTCGCTACCAAACTTGGCGCGCTGGCTATCGAGGCGTGTGCGCCTTTCGCGTAACCTGTTGTGGAATGTCGTCCTACTGGGCGGCGTCAGTCCTTCGTTCTTGCAAGCCAGAATCAATGCGCCATAGGAGCCACTGTCGGGCGAAGGATTTGTATCGAGAGCGGCACGCTCGATATGCTGATCTGTAAGTTCGTCGACGCGCGAACTTAGGTGCGAACCACGAAATCCGCGCCTCGCGTAGTCAGGTGCGCGCGCGCTACGTTCGCACGCACTCGATCGCCTCGAATGTGATCGCTCAATCGCGTTCGATGTGAACACGCGATCTAGTTGAGTTGATCAGTGACTCGCATCCAAATGGGCAGCGAATCTCCCTCCCCGTAGGCAGTTCTTCGCGAAATACGTTTGATGTAGCGCGTAATGGGGCGCAGTCGCACCCAGGCAATTAATTCAATATTTCAATGGCTATTGACACGTCAAAGACACTTCAATAGTCTTTGAAGCATGAAGATCGATACCGCCGTCACACGCCTCTCCGCGCTGGCCCAGGCCTCCCGCCTGTCCGTGTTCCGACTTCTCGTTGAGAAAGGGCCGGACGGCATGCCGGCGGGCGAGATCGCCGAACGCCTCGGTGTGGCACCCAACAACCTGTCCTTTCACCTGAAGGAACTGAGCAACGCAGGCCTGCTCAAGTCCCGGCAGGAAGGCCGGTTCGTTTACTACGCCCCGGACTTCAAGGCTATGAACGCCCTCCTGGCCTACTTAACCGAAAACTGCTGCGTAGGCAGTGCGGCAGCACCCGTCGATTGCGCAATTCCAGCAACCTGCAAGGAATGCTGACCATGAAGCGATTCCACGTTCACGTCTCAGTGATGGACTTGCGGCAAAGCATCGGTTTCTACTCGAAGCTATTCGGCGTCGAGCCCACAGTGGCCAAGTCGGACTACGCCAAATGGATGCTCGACGATCCGCGCATCAACTTCGCGATCTCCACTCGCGAAGGTAAAGCCGGGCTCAACCATCTTGGCTTCCAGGTCGATACCAGCGACGAGCTGACCCAGCTCCGTGAGCAGGCGCAGCAGGCTGATATCGCCGCCGTCGAGGAAATGGGGGCGGCCTGCTGCTACGCGAAATCGGACAAGCACTGGATCGAAGACCCGCAGGGCATCGCGTGGGAGACGTTTCACACGCTCGGTGACATTCCGGTGTTCGGCACTGCCGCGGTGAAGGCCGACAAGGCCAGCGCCTGCTGCACGCCAAAGGTCAGCATCAGCGCGATCCCGATCAAGGTTCAGAGCGCGTGCTGTGGCTGAGATTCGCATCGAGTCGGCGACCCCAGCCGACTTCGACGCACTGCGCCGTCTGCTTGAAGCCGAAAAACTGCCGACAGAAGACCTCGACACCTCACGGCTCGCGGGCTTTCTGATCGCCTGGCGAGGCTCGGGCATCGTCGGAGCGGTTGGAGTAGAGCCCTACGGCGATATCGGTTTGCTGCGCTCGCTGGTCGTTGCGAACGACGCGCGCTACAGCGGCCTGGGCGGCCAGCTGGTGACCTTGGCCGAGAGATTAGCGAGTGGACTCGGCATTCGCGTGCTCTACCTTCTCACGACAACAGCCGGCGCTTACTTCGAACGCTTCGGCTATGGCCCCGCATCCCGTGCAAGCGCACCGACGGCCATCTCGAAAACACCGCAGTTCAGCGGGTTGTGCCCTTCATCTTCCACCTTCATGAGCAAATCGCTGTGAGCCATCGCCCCTACAACGTGTTGTTCCTTTGCACCGGCAATTCTGCTCGGTCGATTCTGGCCGAAGCCGCCCTGAACCACCTTCCGATCAGCAGCGGACGGTTCGTTGGCTACAGCGCCGGCAGCCACCCCAAGGGCGAGCCAAACCCGTATGCACTCGAACTGCTGGAGCGCAGCGGAATTCCTACCAAGGGACTTCGCAGCAAAAGCTGGGACGAGTTCGCGCAGCTTGGTTCGCCAGCGCTGGATTTCATTTTCACTGTTTGCGATCAGGCAGCGGGTGAAGCGTGTCCGTACTGGCCGGGCAAGCCCATGACAGCGCATTGGGGAATGCCGGACCCGGCCGCTGTCATCGGCACGCCAGACGAGATTCGCCAAGCCTTCACCGACACCTTCGTGACGTTGAAGCGCCGCATCGAAATCTTCGCCAGCCTGCCATTCGACAAACTCGATCACTTGGCGATGCTCCAGCAAGTCAAAGAAGCGGGCCGATCATGAGCACTGCAACTCCGACACGGCTCGGCTTTCTCGACCGCTATCTGACGCTATGGATTTTCCTGGCAATGGGCGTTGGCGTTCTGTTGGCGACAACGATCGGCGGATTGCCTCAGCAGCTTGATCAGCTGTCGATCGGTTCAACCAACCTTCCGATCGCAATCGGCTTGATCGTGATGATGTACCCGCCGCTGGCGAAGGTGCGTTATGAAGAGCTGCCAGAAGTGTTCCGTGATCGCCGGATTCTGCTGCTGTCGCTGATTCAGAACTGGGTGATCGGCCCGTTGCTGATGTTCGGGCTTGCCGTTCTGTTTCTGCGTGATGAGCCCGCATACATGACCGGCTTGATCCTGATCGGCTTGGCTCGTTGCATCGCGATGGTCTTGGTCTGGAACCAGCTCGCCTGCGGCAGCAGCCAATACGTGGCCGGTCTCGTCGCATTCAATTCGATCTTCCAGATCGTGTTCTTTAGCGCCTACGCGTGGCTGTTCCTCTCCGTACTGCCGCCGCTGTTTGGGTTGGACGGCCAGATCATCGAAGTGGGATTTGGAACAGTCGCCAAGGCCGTGCTGATCTATCTTGGCATCCCGTTCCTGGCTGGCTTTCTGACACGCCGCATCCTGCTCAAAGCCAAGGGCGCGACATGGTACGAGCAGAGATTCCTGCCAAAGATCGGGCCGCTGACGTTGATCGCACTACTGTTCACCATCGTGGCGATGTTCAGCCTAAAGGGCGATCAGCTGGTCGCGCTGCCGATGGATGCGTTACGCATCGCGCTTCCGCTGGCGATCTACTTCCTGATCATGTTTGCGATCAGCTTCGCGATGGGGCGAATGATCGAAGCCGACTATCCACGAACCACTGCCATCGCGTTCACTGCGGCGAGCAACAATTTCGAGCTGGCGATTGCCGTTGCCATCGCCAGCTTTGGCTTGGCTTCACCGGTTGCCTTCGCGACGGTGATCGGGCCTCTCGTTGAAGTGCCGGTGCTGCTGGCCCTGGTCCATGTCGCGCTGTGGTTGAAGCGCACCCGTTACTCCGAAAAGGCTGTCGCTTGAACAATGACCACTGACATCGTGATCTATCACAACCCCGCATGCGGCACATCGCGGAATACCTTGGCCATGATCCGCAATGCCGGGATCGAGCCCCACGTCATCGAATACCTCAAGACGCCGCCGGTTCGGCCGCTGCTGGAATCCCTGATCGAACGAATGGGCATCAGTCCACGCGAATTGCTGCGAGCCAAAGAAAGCGAGGTCGCAACATTGGGCTTGAATGATCCCAGTGTTTCGGACGAGCAGTTGCTTGACGCGATGATGATTCACCCCATTCTGATCAACCGGCCTATCGTGGTGTCGCCGCTGGGTGTTCGGCTCTGTCGCCCTTCCGAACGGGTGCTGGACCTGCTACCGGCCGAACAACGCGGCGCTTTCACCAAAGAAGATGGCGAACGCGTCATCGACGAAACCGGAAAGCGTGTCGTTGCGAGCAAGTCGATATGACGCGCGTTCGTGACCTTTCAGACCCGGACCATCTGCCAGCACTGGACAAAACCTTTGCTCATCGCCGTCCGGCGATTGGTCTTGGCCAAACCGAACCGCCGCCTCGCATTCTGTTGCTGTACGGATCGCTTCGGCAGCGCTCGTTCTCCCGCTTGGCTACGGAAGAAGCGGCGCGACTGTTGAAATTCTTCGGGGCAGAGGTCCGCATCTTTGATCCGTCCGATCTTCCTCTCCCGGATCAGGTTGCTGGAGACGATCACCCAGCCGTCAAGGAACTGCGGCAGCTGTCGATGTGGTCGGAAGGACAGGTTTGGTGCAGCCCCGAGCGGCACGGACAGATCACTGGCCTAATGAAAGCTCAGATCGATCATCTCCCGCTCAACATGGGCGGCATGCGTCCCACGCAAGGACGCACGCTGGCAGTGATGCAGGTGTCGGGCGGCTCGCAGTCCTTCAACGCCGTCAACACGCTGCGGCTCCTGGGGCGTTGGATGCGGATGTTCACTATCCCCAACCAATCCAGCGTCGCCAAGGCGTTCGAGGAATTCGACGCTGCGGGCCGCATGCGTCCCTCGGCTTACTACGATCGGATTGTCGACGTGATGGAAGAGCTTGTTCGGATGACGGTGCTGCTGCGGCCACACACATCCCAGCTCGTCGATCGGTATTCGGAGCGGAAGGAAGATGGACGCCCGATTGATCAGACGACGGACCTGTCGTCTATTGCGACAGCTCGCCAGTAGCGTCCCTGCACGCGGGCAATCGAGATGATCTAAGCTGGCCCCATGCCGAAGTTGGTCAAAGCCCTGCTGCTGATTCTGGTGGTCCTCGTCGAGGGCCTGGGCAGCGCGCTGTCGATGGCACCCACGATAGCCATGCCCGAGCAGACGGCAGTGAAGGCTATGCCGTGCCATGACCCCGTTTCGATGCCGGCCAAGATGCCGTGCTGCGACGATCAAAAGAGCGACTGCCACTGCGACCCGAATTGCTTCGGCGTGTTGACGGCGCTGGCTCCGCCGATCTCGGCGATCGACGGCTTTGTCCTTTCTCGTTTCGAGAAAATCCCTGCCGTCGTGGCTTTGCCACCGGCACGTCCCGATCGATTGCTAAGGCCCCCTGCCGTCCTCCTGAGTTGAGCTGCTGCGCCGCTTCGCGGCGGCGCCTTCCAATTCAATTAGGAGGACACCATGTCCACGTTTCGCGTGTGGGGCTTGTCGGCTTGCTTGCTGACTGCTCCTGCTTTTGCCAAACCCATCGCTTATCAAGGCGGCACGGCTTTGATGGGGGAATACGGCGCCGGCACCATGACGGAAGCACAGGCGTTCTACGCCCCCAGCTATCGCTGGTCTGCTGGCGTCGGCAATCTTCGGCTCGATGCCGACGATGGCGATTTCTCAAGAGACATCACTTATCTACGCGGCAACCTGCTGCTGCATCGCTGGAACCTTCCTCGCGCCCAAGCGAATGTTTTCGGTTGGGGCGGCATCGGCAGTGCCGACAGTAGCGACACAACGGGCCGGAAGTTCGCCTGGAACGCGGGTGGTCAGATCGACTACGAAACCCTGCGCTTTGAACCGCCCCGGTTTTCCCGGAGGCCATTTCGATTGAGTCACGCCGCGATGGCGAGCTCTTGGGTTTGTGAATAG
>NZ_JBIMKV010000034.1:0-16896 GCF_051860985.1 Nevskia sp.
CCGCTCTTTTCGCCGACGCCGATGAACTTGACCGGCTTGCCGGTGACATGGCGCACCGACAGCGCCGCACCGCCGCGCGAGTCGCCGTCGGTCTTGGTCAGGATCACGCCGGTCAGCGGCAGGCGATCAGCGAAGGCCTTGGCGGTGTTGGCGGCGTCCTGGCCGGTCATCGAGTCGACCACGAACAGGGTTTCGACCGGATTCAGCGCGCCATGGAGTGCGGCGACCTCCTGCATCATTTCTTCGTCGATGCCGAGGCGGCCGGCGGTGTCGACGATCAGGATGTCGGCGAACTGCAGCTTGGCGTGCGCCAGCGCGGCCTTGGCGATTTCCACCGGCTGGTCCGCGCCGGTCGACGCGAACCATTCCACACCGACCGATTCGGCGACGACGCGCAGCTGCTCGATGGCCGCCGGGCGGTAGACGTCGCAGGACACGACGATGACTTTCTTCTTGTCGACCTCGCGCAGACGCAGCGCCAGCTTGCCGGTCGAGGTGGTCTTGCCCGAGCCCTGCAGGCCAGCCATCAGGATCACCGCCGGTGGCTGGGCGCGCAGGTTCAGCGGCTCGGCCGTGCCGCCGAGCGTGGCGGTCAGTTCCTGCTGGACCACGCGCAGCATCGCCTGACCGGGGGTCAGGCTTTCGGTGACTTCGGCGCCGACCGCGCGCGCCTTCACCTTGTCGATGAAATCGCGGACCACCGGCAGCGCGACATCGGCTTCCAGCAGCGCCATGCGCAGTTCGCGGGCAGCGGTGGCGACCTGGTCTTCGGTCAGACGGCCCTGGCCGCGCAGGGCGTCGAGCGTGCGGGTCAGGCGGGAACTGAGGTTTTCGAACATGCGATCGGCACTGCCGGTGAAGGATGCGGGCGGCGCGATTATGCCGGAGCCGCTAGACCTGAATGTCGTCGCCGCAGCGCAGATGCCGGTAGCGCCGGCCGCGCAGGGCCAGCGCGCACTGCGCGGCAATGCGCTGCTCGCTGCCGGGCTTGGCGTGGGTCAGGTGCAGCATCGGCTGGTGCCGCAGCTTGTCCAGTTCGGCAGCCAGCCCGGCCGGCGTGAAATGGCGGGAACGATCGGCCAGCGCGCCTTCCTCGTCCGGGAAGGCGACCTCGATCATCAGGTGATCGAGTCGCGGCAGCGCGTTCAGCGCCGCCCATAGCGCATCGCTGGCGTGGGTGTCGCCGGTGAACGCGAACACACCGGTGTCGCACTCGATCGCGTAGCCCACCGCCGGCACCGTGTGCGAGACCGCGAACGGCGTGATCCGCAGCGCGCCGATCGTCAGCGGCCGGCCCGCCTCCAGCGGCTGCAGCACCAGCAGCGGGTTGACCGGGTCCGGCAGGGTCGTGAAATCCGGCCACAGCTGCCAGTTGAAGACATGCTGGCGCAGCACCGCGAGGGTTTCCGGAATCGCATGCACCTGCAGCGCGTGATCGATCTCGCCGAACAGGTTGTCGGCCATGAAAGCGAGCCCACAGACGTGATCGAGATGCGCATGGGTGAGCAACACGCTGCGGATTTCGGCCAGCGCCTGGGCCGGCAGGTCGCCGACACCGGTGCCGGCATCGATCAACATCACGCCATCGACCAGCAGGGTGGTGGTGCGCAGGCCGGGGCCGATCCCGCCGCTGCATCCGAGAATCCTGATCTGCATGAGCGTCAGCAGTTCGAGCGAGGCCGGAATGTAGCACGGCGTTTTGCCCGCTCGGCCAGCGTCGCCAATCCGCCCAAGGACAGCCCGCGCTCAGCCCCGCACCGCCCGGCTGCTGCTGCGGCTACCGCAGCCGGCGGTGATATCGTTGTCTATCCGCCGTGATGATCTCCATGTCCCTCGCCTACAGCCTGATCGCCGCTGCCCTGTACGCCTTCGCCGGCTGGCGCGCCCTGCGCGCGCGCTTCGACCGCGAGCATCTGGTGCTGACCCTGGCGCTGCTGGCACACGCGGCGGCGCTCGGCCAACAGGTGATCAGCGGCCCGAACCTGATCATCGGCATCGCCGAATCGGTGTCGATGCTGGGCCTGCTGTCGTCGCTGATGCTGTGGGTGTTCTGCTTCCGCGAGCCGCTGCACGCGCTCGGCGTGGTGCACTACCCGATCACCGCGATCTGGGCGCTGGCACCGGCCCTGTTCACCGACCACGGCCATCCGATTCCGCTGGCCGACTGGAAGATCGGCCTGCACATCGTGTTCTCGCTGCTCAGCGCCGGCCTGCTGACCCTGGCCTCGATCCAGGCAGTGGCCACGCTCAGTCTCGACAACATGCTGCGCCGGCCTTCCAACCTGCAGCTGCTGCGCCGGCTGCCGCCGCTGCAGACCATGGAACGCCTGCTGTTCCAGCTGATCTTCTTCGGCTTCTTCCTGCTGTCGCTGACCCTGGTCAGCGGCCTGCTGTTCGTCGACAACCTGTTCGCCCAGCACCTGGTGCACAAGACCGTGCTGAGCTTCTGCGCCTGGCTCACCTTCGGGCTGCTGCTGTATGGCCGCCTGCGCCACGGCTGGCGCGGCCGCACGGCAGTGCGCTGGGCGCTGTCCGGCTACACGGTGCTGGTGCTCGCCTACTTCGGCTCCAAGCTGGTCCTCGAACAGGTGCTGGGCCGCAGCTGGTACTGACGGCCGGACGCCGCGTCGATTCGGCAGCAGGGGTTGACATGCCACCCCGCGCTTCCGCTTTAATGCGGCACGGGGGGTCACGAGGCCGGTTTCCAGTTGGATGACAAGACACTAGTTGCGCTGCTGTTCCTGCTGGTTTTCCTGCTTCTGCTGTCGGCCTTCTTCGCCGGCTCGGAAACGGCGCTGATGGCGCTCAACCGCTATCGGCTGCGCCACATGGCGAAGTCCGGACACCGCGGCGCCAAGCTGGCCGAAAAGCTGCTCGAACGCCCGGACCGGCTGATCGGCATGATCCTGCTCGGCAACATCGCCGTGCATTCGGCATCGACCGCGATCGCCACCATCATCACGCTCGACCTGTTCGGCAGCCCGTGGATCGCCGCCACCACCGGCGTGCTGACGATCTTCATCCTGATCTTCGGCGAGATCGCCCCGAAGACGCTCAGCGCGCTGCATCCTGAAAAGGTCGCCATCCCGTCGGCCTACATCTATACGACGCTGCAGTGGATCGTGTACCCGGTGGTCTACGTGGTGAATGTGCTGTCCAACGGCGTGCTGCGGCTGTTCGGCGTCAGCCCGGAAGATGCTGCCGCGCACAGCCTGTCGAGCGAGGAACTGCGCTCGGTGGTGGCCGAGGCCGGCGCGATGATTCCCGAGCGCCACCAGCGGATGCTGCTGTCGATCCTCGACCTGGAAAAGGCCACCGTCGAGGACATCATGATTCCGCGCAACGAGATCATCGGCATCGACATCTCCGAGCCCTGGGAGAAGATCCGCGAAGTCATCATCGCGTCCAGCCACACGCGGCTGCCAGTGTTCGACGGCTCGATCGACGACCTGAAGGGTATCGTCCACCTGCGCAAGGTGCTGCGCCTGACCGTGCAGGACAACCTGACGCTCGACAGCCTGCTGACCCTGGTCCGCGATCCGTACTACATCCCGGAAGGCACGCCGCTGAACCAGCAGCTGCTGAACTTCCAGGACCAGAAGCGGCGCATCGGCTTCGTGGTCGACGAGTACGGCGACATCCAGGGGCTGGTGACCCTGGAAGACATCCTCGAGGAAGTGGTCGGCGAGTTCACCTCCGACCCGGCCACGCGGATCAAGAACGTCTACCTGGACGCCGACGGCAGCGTGCTGGTGCACGGCTCGGTGACCATCCGCAGCCTCAACCGCAGCTTGAGCTGGAAGCTGCCGACCGGCGGGCCGAAAACCCTCAACGGCCTGGTCATGGAGCAGCTGCAGGAACTGCCGAAACCGGGGCGGCGGCTGTCGATCGGCGAGTATCAGATCGAGATCACCGATGTCCGCGCCAACGCCGTGAAGAGCGCCAGGGTGCGACCGGTGGCGGCCGTCACCTGACGGCGGCGGCGCTTCGCTAGACTCCGCAGCGGGGCCTGCGCAGACGCCCCGCGTACCGACGATCCTTCGTCCAAGTTCTGCTCCCTTCCGGGCCTTGCCCGCCGGAGCACCGTGACCGCCGTGACCGAACCCGCAACCCTGCCCACCGGCGCCGACGCGCGCCCCGCCCCGGTGTCGTTCCTGCACGCGTTGCGCTTCTGGCTGTGGCTCGGCTTCGTGTCGTTCGGAGGCCCGGCCGGACAGATCGCGGTGATGCACGCCGAACTGGTCGAACGCCGCCGCTGGATTTCCGAACGCCGCTTCCTGCACGCGCTGAACTACTGCATGGTGCTGCCCGGCCCGGAGGCGCAGCAGCTCGCCACCTACATCGGCTGGCTGCTGCACGGCACCCGGGGCGGCATCGTCGCCGGAGCGCTGTTCGTGCTGCCGTCGCTGGCGATCCTGATCGCGCTGACCTGGGCCTATCTGCGCTTCGGCGAACTGCCGGTGATCGCCGGCATCCTCTACGGCATCAAACCGGCGGTGACCGCCATCGTCGTCCACGCGGCCTGGCGGATCGGCAAGCGGGCGCTGAACAATGCCGCGCTGTGGGCGATCGCGGCGGCGGCGTTCGTCGCGATCTTCGCACTGCATCTGCCGTTTCCGCTGATCGTCGTCGCCGCTGCCGCCATCGGCTTCGTCGGTGGCCGGATCGCGCCGCAGCGCTTCCGTACCGGTGGCGGCCACGGCGCTGCCAGGATCAGCCCGCAACCCAGCCTGATCGACGACGACACCATCGTCGCCCATGCCGGCTACCGCACGGCGCGGCTGCTCTCGGTACTCGGCGTCGGGCTGGCGCTGTGGCTGTCGGCCTATCTGGCGCTGCTGGCCACGCTTGGCCACGACAACCCGATCACGACGATGGCGCGGTTCTTCTCTGGCGCGGCGCTGGTGACCTTCGGCGGCGCCTACGCGGTGCTGCCATATGTCTACGACTCGGCGGTCAACCAGTTCCGCTGGCTGAGCGCAGCGCAGATGATCGACGGCCTGGCGCTCGGCGAAACCACGCCCGGGCCGCTGATCATGATCGTCGCCTTCGTCGGCTTCGTGGGCGGCTGGCAGACCGAGGCGCTGGCAGCAAGCCTGGGCCCCGGCCATCTGTTCGCATCGGCGGCGCTGGCCGCGTGTGTCGCGACCTGGTTCACCTTCCTGCCGTCGTTCGTGTTCATCCTCGCCGGCGGGCCGCTGGTGGAAGCCACGCGCGACGACCTGCGCCTGACCGCCCCGCTGACCGGCATCACCGCTGCCGTGGTCGGCGTGATCTTGAACCTGGCGCTGTTCTTCGCCTTCCATGTGCTGTGGCCGGCCGGCTTCGCTGGCCGCTTCGAATGGCCGGCGCTGGCGATCGGCATCGCCGCAGCGGTGGCACTGATGCGCCACGGCATCAGCGTGCCGAAGCTGATCGGCGTCTGCGCGCTCGTGGGGCTCGCGACCCACATCGGCAGCCGCGCGCTGCTGGACTGACCGGCCGGCGCGGCCTAAACGGCGTCGAGCGCCTGCGTCAGCCGCTGCACGGCCACCACCTCCAGATCGAGCTTGACGCTCTTCCGGGGCCGGTTGGCCTCCGGCACGATCGCCCGCTTGAAGCCGTGCTTGGCCGCTTCCTGCAGCCGTTCCTCGCCGTTCTGCACCGGCCGGATCTCGCCCGCGAGGCCGACTTCGCCGAACACCACGGTGTCGTTCGGCACCGGCCTGCCCCGGAAGCTCGACAGCGCGGCCAGCAGCAGCGGCAGATCGGCCGCCGTTTCCTGGATGCGCATGCCGCCGACCACGTTGGCGAACACGTCCTGATCGCCGAGCGCGACGCCGGCATGGCGGTGCAGCACTGCCAGCAGCATCGCCAGGCGATTGCCTTCCAGACCCAGCGCGACGCGGCGCGGATTGCTGCCCTGGCTGGCGTCGACCAGTGCCTGCACTTCCACCAGCAGCGGACGGGAGCCCTGCCGGGTCACGGTGATGACGCTGCCCGGCACCGGCTGCTCATGACGCGACAAAAACAGCGCCGACGGATTGCTGACTTCCTTCAGGCCGGCGTCGGTCATCGCGAACACGCCCATCTCGTTGACGGCGCCGAAGCGGTTCTTGACCGCGCGGACGATGCGGTAGCGGCTGCCGACGTCCTGCTCGAAATACAGCACGGTGTCGACCATGTGCTCCAGCACGCGCGGGCCGGCGATCGCGCCTTCCTTGGTGACATGGCCGACCAGCACGATGGTGCAGCCCTTGCCCTTGGCGTGGCGCACCAGCTGGGCGGCGCATTCGCGCAGCTGCGACACCGAACCCGGTGCTGCATCCAGCGCATCGGTGTACAGCGTCTGGATCGAGTCGAGCACGACGAAGCCGGGCGAAGTCCGGCTCAGCGTGTCGAGGATGGTTTCCAGCCCGGTCTCGGCCAGCACCGGCAGATCGAGGCGCGGCAGGCCGAGGCGGCGCGCCCGCAGGCTGACCTGGGTCAGCGATTCCTCGCCGGTCACGTACAAGGTGCTGACCCGGCCTTCGAGCGCCGCCAGCGCCTGCAGCAGCAGCGTCGACTTGCCGATGCCGGGATCGCCACCGATCAGGATCACCGCGCCGGGGACCACGCCGCCGCCAAGCACCCGATCCAGCTCGCTCAGGCCCGTGGCGATCCGCTCGGCATCCTCGCCGCTGATCTCGTCGAGCCGGCGCACGGCGCTGCGTTCGACCGAAAAGCTGCCAGCGCGCGCCTTCGGCTTGGAGGTCGTGGTTTCGACCAGCGTGTTCCATTCCCCGCAGTCGGCGCACTGGCCCGCCCACTTCGGCGCATCGGCACCGCACTGGTTGCAGACGTAGCGCAGCTTGGCGGCGCCGGGATTCAGGGACTTGGCCATCGTGGACAGATGCGGGATCGGTGGGGTTCGACGTCAGGATTCGACGCCAGAACTTCGACGTCAGGGGCTCGACTTCAGCGGCGCACGCAGCAGCACGATCACGGCGGTGATCAGGGTCACCGCGCCGATCACCGCCGGAATGAAGGCCAGCGCGCCGGCCAGATTGCCTTCGCCGAGGCGGTTGCTGCCCAGGGTCAGGCCGTGGTTGTAGCCGAACATGCTGAACAGATAGAAGCAGAAGTTGCCCCAGATGGCGATCAGCACGCCGAGCCGAACCGTGCGGGCGCTGCCATCGGCCAGCACGAACAGGCGCACGACCATGCCCAGCACGATCGCCATCATGCCGTTCAGCAGCATGCCCAGATGCACGGCGCGCCAGCCGGCGACGGTGCCCGGCAGGTCGTATTCGATGAACAGCGGCACCGGCGAGAACGAGATGCCGCCGAGCATCTTGAAAGTCAGCAAGAAGCCGCCGATCAGGGCCACCAGCAGTGCTGCCAGTCCATGCTTGATCAGTGCCGCCGAGGTGTTGCCGGTCATTTTTTGCTCCCTTGTGATGGATTTGCCGAAACGGTACATCGCGATTTAAGTTAACACCGTTCCGCGATCAATGAGGTGCGCCATGGCCGAGCATTCGCAGCATCCGATGGATCACTTTCCGGTGCGCCCGCTGCGCTTTCCGCTGGCGGCCGATCAGCCGGTGGCGGTGGTCTGGAGCCGCACCAAGCCGGCGTTCTCGGTGTTCCTGAATGCGCTGGCGATGCACGTGCCGCACTTCGAACGCTATCTGGTGGCGTCGCTGCGCCGGGCGCGCGAGCAGATCCGGGACCCCGCGCTCAAGCGCGACGTCACCGCGATCATCGGCCAGGAAGCCAACCACTCGCACAACCTGACCGCCTTCAACCAGCACCTGCGCGCCCGTTACCCGGAAGCCGTGGCCATCGACGATGCCTCGATCGCCTGGTTCGCGCGGCACGCCGCCGAGGACGACCTGAAAGCCAGCGTCGGCTTTACGGCCGGCTATGAAACCTTCACCTTCCTGGCCGGGATGATCATCCTGCAGCACCACGATCGCTGGTTCGCCGATGCCGATCCGCAGATGAAGGCGCTGTGGGTCTGGCATCAGGTCGAGGAGATCGAACACGGCGCGGTGGCCTTCGAAGTCTGGCAGCACCTGTTCGGCGAGCACGAATGGACCCGCAAGTGGATGGTGCTGAAGGCGGCCCTGCACATCGCCCGCGAGACTGTGCTGCTGTATCCGCGCATGGCGCGCCGGGAAGGCTGGCTGCGCTCGCCGTGGCAGGCCATGAAAACGCTGGCCTTCGGCGGCGAGATGCTCGGCCGGCTGTTCCTCGCCGCGCTGCCGGTGTTCAGCCGCCGCTACCACCCGCGCCGGCACCCGATCGCCACCACCGCGCAGAACCCGATCCAGATCGCCTGGCGGCGCTATGAGGCGAGCGGCGGCGACGTGCTGGCGATCGATCACGCCAAACTCGCCGCGATGCTGCGGATGGCCCCGCCAGCCGGTTCACCGATGGGCTGACAGCACCGCCGGGCGCGGCCATAATCCGCGCCCTTGAGCAAGCCGCCTTCCCTGCCGATCCTGCTGTCGCCGCCGCTGCCTGCGGAGGCTGGCGCACGCCTGCACTGGGCCGGCCTGCCGGGTGCCTCGGCGGCCCTGGCGATCGCCGAAGCCGCTGCCCGCCACGAAGGGCTGGTGATCGCCATCACCCACGGCGAACAGCACGCCTACAAGCTCGAAGAAGAACTGCGCTTCTTCGCCCATCCGTCGATTCCGGTGATGCATTTCCCGGACGCCGAAACGCTGCCCTACGACCCGTTCTCGCCGCACCAGGAAATCCTGTCCGACCGGCTGGCCGCGCTCTATCGGCTGCCGTCGCAGACCCGGGGCGTGATGATCGTCACCGCCGGCACGCTGCTCGAACGGCTGCCGCCGCGCAGCTGGCTCGATGGCCGGGCGCTGTTGCTGAAGGCCGGCGACAAGCTGCCGCCGCACGCCTTCCGCGAACGCCTGATCGCCGCCGGCTACCAGAGCGTGTCCGAGGTGCAGACCCAGGGCGAGTTCGCGGTGCGTGGAGCCTTGATCGACGTCTTCCCGATGGGCGCCTCGGAGGCGTACCGGCTCGACCTGTTCGACGAGGAAGTCGAGACCATCCGGGTGTTCGATCCGGACACCCAGCGCTCCTCGGCCAAGGTCGACGAGATCCGCCTGCTGCCGGCCCGCGAGTTCCCGACCGACAAGGCCGGCGTCGAGGTGTTCCGGCGCCGCTACCGCGAGTATTTCCCGGGCGATCCGGCGCGCTCGCGGATCTATTCGGAAGTCTCGAAGAACCTGATGCCGGGCGGCATCGAAGCCTATCTGCCGCTGTTCTTCGCGCCGGAAACGGCGGCCGTCGCCAGCCTTTACGACTACCTGCCGGTGCATGCGCTGATCATCGCCACCGATGATCTCGACACCGCGCTGGCCGCCGAATGGAAGCAGATCGAAGAACGCTACGAGCGCTATTCGGGGAATCTCGAACGGCCGCTGATGCGGCCCGCCGACCTGTTCATCGAGCCGAAGACGGCACTCGAGGAACTGGGCTACTACCCGCAGGTGCGGCTGGCCGGCCCGGCCGCCGACGGCGCGCCGGCGGCAGCCGATTTCGGCTGCGCGCCGATCGCCGGCACCGCCGATGAACTGAAGGCGTTGCTGAAGGCCTCGACGCGCCGGGCGCTGTTCGTCGCCGAATCGGCCGGCCGCCGCGAAGCGCTGATCGGCTGGCTCAAGAGCCTTGGCATCCTGCCGCGCCAGTACGAGCGCTGGGCGGCGTTCGCGGCCGATGCCAACCGCTACGGCATCGTGCTCGGCCCGCTGCAGGACGGTCTCGATCTGCCGGCCGCCAACGTCGCCGTGATCGCCGAAGCGCAGGTGTTCGGCGCCCGGGCGCCGGTGTCCCTGCGCAAGCGCGGCAAGGTGCGCGATCCGGAAACCATCCTCCGCGATCTCAACGATCTG
The DNA here is from genome assembly GCF_051860985.1 of Nevskia sp. Lineage (NCBI taxonomy): Bacteria > Pseudomonadati > Pseudomonadota > Gammaproteobacteria > Nevskiales > Nevskiaceae > Nevskia > Nevskia sp. Next base: position 9,882 of record NZ_JBIMKV010000034.1, read on the forward strand.
AAGCTCGGCGCGCCGGTGGTGCACGTCGAGCACGGCGTCGGCCGCTATCGCGGCCAGATCCGGCGCGATGCTGGTGGTGTGGAAGCCGAGTATCTGGTGCTGGAGTACGCCGACGCCGACAAGCTCTATGTGCCAGTCGCCAGCCTCAATCAGATCCACCGCTACACCGGCGCCGAGGAGCAGGCCGCGCCGCTGCACAACCTGGGTTCGGATCGCTGGTCGAAGGCGCGCGCCAAGGCCCGCGAACGGGCCGCCGATGTCGCCGCCGAGCTGCTGCAGATTCAGGCGCGCCGCGCCGCGCGCGAAGGCATGGCGCTGCCGGTCAACGAAGATGCCTTCGCGGTGTTCAACGAGGGCTTCCGCTTCCTGACCACGCCGGACCAGCAGAAGGCGATCGACGCCGTGCTGGCCGACATGGCGCAGCCCAAGCCGATGGATCGCGTGGTCTGCGGCGATGTCGGCTTCGGCAAGACCGAAGTGGCGCTGCGCGCGGCGTTCGCCGCCGCCGTCAACGGCAAGCAGGTCTGCGTGCTGGCGCCGACCACGCTCCTGGTGCAGCAGCACGAAAAGAACTTCCGCGACCGCTTCGCGCAGTACTGCGAAGCGATCGGCGAGCCGGCCGGCGCGCCGTCGATCCGTATTGCCGGCCTGTCCCGGCTGCGCACGGCGAAGGAGCAGACCCAGCTGCTCGACGATCTCGCGAAAGGTCAGGTCGACATCGTCATCGGCACCCATCGGCTGATCCAGGACGACGTTCGCTTCGCCGATCTCGGCCTCGTCATCGTCGATGAGGAACACCGCTTCGGCGTCCGTCACAAGGAAAAGCTCAAGAACCTGCGGGCCGAAGTGCACCTGCTGACGCTGACGGCGACGCCGATCCCGCGCACGCTGAACATGAGCATGGCGGGCCTGCGCGACCTGTCGATCATCGCCACGCCGCCAAGCACCCGTCTGGCGATCCGCACGTTTGTCTCGGAGTGGGATTCGGCGCTGGTCTACGAAGCCTGCCTGCGCGAACTGCGCAGAGGCGGCCAGGTGTATTTCCTGCACAACGAGGTCAAGGACATCGAGCGCTTCGCCGGCGAGATCCAGGCCCTGGTGCCGGAAGGCAAGGTGCGCTTTGCGCACGGCCAGATGCGCGAGCGCGAGCTGGAACAGGTGATGCTCGATTTCTACCACGGCCGCTTCAACATCCTGGTCTGCACGACGATCATCGAGTCCGGCATCGACGTGCCGAACGCCAACACCATCCTGATCGACCGCGCCGATCATCTCGGCCTCGCCCAGCTGCATCAGCTCCGAGGCCGTGTCGGCCGCAGCCACCACCGCGCCTACGCCTACCTGCTGGTACCGTCCAAGCGCAGCCTCACCGAGGACGCCGCCAAGCGCCTGCAGGCAATCGAGGAGTTGGGCGAGCTGGGCTCCGGCTTCGCGCTGGCGACGCAGGATCTGGAGATCCGCGGCGCGGGCGAGCTGCTCGGCGACAACCAGAGCGGCCAGATCGAGGAAATCGGCTTCACGATGTACGCCGAGATGCTGGCCAACGCGGTGCGCGCATTGCGCCACGGCCGGATCGCCGACGCGCCGTTCGGCCAGGCGCCCTGCGAGGTCGATCTCGGCTCTTCGGCGCTGATTCCGGACGACTACGTGCCGGACGTGCACAGCCGCCTGGTGCTCTACAAGCGGATCGCCGAAACCCGGACCGAGGACGAGCTGGAAGAGCTGAAGGTGGAGCTGATCGACCGCTTCGGCCTGCTGCCGCCGCAGGCCGAGCGCCTCTGCGAAGCCGCGCTGCTGCGCCAGCTGGGCGAGACGGCCGGCATCACCAAGATCCGCGCCGGCGCCAAGACCGCGATGCTCGACTTCGGCCCGGCACCGGCGATCGAGCCGATGAAGCTGATCAAGCTGATCCAGACCCAGCCAAAGGTCTACAAGCTGGAAGGCCAGAAGCGGCTGACCATCACCGCCAAGGAACTCGAAGAGCCGGCGCAGCGCGCGCCGCTGCTGACCGCGCTGCTCGGCCGGCTGGTGACGGCACCCGCCAAGCCGTAAGTCGGGTCGCGACCCGCCATTTCGACGGTCGCGCCGCGGTCAACGCGGGTTGTGAGCGGCCCTATACCGGCATGCGGCCGCTGAGCGCGCGGGCCAGGGTGCCGCCGTCGACGTATTCCAGCTCGCCCCCCATCGGCACGCCGTGGGCGATGCGGGTCACGGCGACACCCCGGGCGCGCGCCAGTTCGGCGAGGTAATACGCGGTGGCCTCACCTTCGACGGTCGGATTGATCGCGATGATCAACTCGCGCACGTCGCCATCGGTCAGCTGGGCCGCCAGGTTGTCGAGACCCAGCTCGGCCGGGCCGATGCCATCGATCGGCGACAGCCGGCCCATCAGCACGAAGTAGCGGCCGCGATAGCTGCCGGTGTTCTCCACCGCGATCAGATCGGCCGGGTGTTCGACCACGCACAGCTGGCCGGTGGCGAACCGGGCATCGCCGCAGTAGCTGCAGCGACTGTCCTCGCGGAACATCCGGCAGCGCGGGCAGCGTTCGATTCCGGTCAGCGCCTCGGCCAGGGTGGTGGTCAGGAAGGCGGCGCCATCACGATCGCGATCGAGCAGGTGAAAGGCCATGCGCTGCGCCGACTTCGGGCCGACGCCGGGCAGCCGGCGCAGCGCGTCGATGAGGCGGGTCAGGCGCGGCGTGTAAGTGGCCATGCGATGCGGCGCGTGATCAGAAGCCCATGCCCGGCGGCAGGTTCATGCCGGCGGTGACCTTGCTCATCTTCTCGGCCGAATGGCGCTCCAGCTTCTGGGCGGCATCGTTGATGGCGGCGGCGATCAGGTCTTCGAGGAATTCCTTGTCTTCCTTCATCGCTTCCGGGTCGATCACCACGCGACGCGCCTCGTGCTTGCCGTTCAGCGTGATCTTGACCATGCCGGCGCCGGATTCACCGGTGATCTCGGTGGCGGCGATCTCGGCCTGCACCTTCTTCATCGTTTCCTGCGCCTTCTGCGCCTGCTGCATCAGCTGGGCGAGCGGACCTTTCATGCGGTTCTCCTGATTCGGTGGAAATGGGGCGCTCGCCAGATCATGGGGCGGGCGGCCGCGGCTTCAATCAATGGGTGGTCGGGTCGATCGGCTGGATCGAACCGGCGCGGACGGTGGCGCCGAACAGCGTGCGGAAGCTGGTCACCACCGGGTCCTGCTCGATGGCCTTTTCGGCATCGCGCTGACGGTCGATCACCTTCTGCTCGTCCAGTGCCGCCGGGTGCAGCTGGCCGGGCACCGCGACCGGCTCGACCACCAGGCTCAGCGCGCCGAGCCGGGCGACCAGCGCCGCTTCGACCGCCGCGCGGCGCTCCTCGGTCTGCAGGTGCTTGGCACGCGGATCGAGCGCGAAACGCAGCACGCCGGCTTCCTGCGACAGCCAGGCGCAATGGCGGGCGAACTGCCGGGTCATGCCATCGAGCCCCAGCGTGTCGACCAGCGCGTGCCACCTCTCGGCCGTGCTGGCCGGTGCAGCCGATGCCAGCGGCGCCGGGACCGATGCCGATGCGGCAGCCGGCGGCGCGGCGACGGCCGCTGCGCTCGGTGCCGGCTTCGGCGCGGTTGCCGGCATCCGGATGTTGCCGCTGCGCGGCGCAGCGGCAACGGCAGCGGCCGGCGCCGTCGAGGCCCAGGGCGGCGCATCGGCAGCACCGGCGCGCGACGACGCTGCCGCCGGCGCGGCCACGGCCCGTCCGCCGCCACCGCCGGCCGGTGCCGCCGGTGCGCTGTCGTCAAGCCGCAGCGCGAACATCCGCAGCACCGTCATCTCGAAACCCAGGCGCGGGTCCGGCGAATACGGCAGATCGCGACGGCCGAGCACGGCGGTCTGGTACCAGAGCTGCACATCGTCAACCGCCAGCCGCTCGGCCAGCGGCGCCAGACGCGGATCGTCGTCCTCGTCGCCCGAGCCGGGCAGCAGCTGCAGCATCGCGATCCGCTGCAGCGCGGCGGCCAGATCGTTCAGCAGCGCCTGGAAATCCGGCGCCGATTCCTCGAGCCGGCGCAGTGCGGCCAGCAGCGCCTCACCGTCATGCGCGGCCAGCGCGTCGATGACATCGAGCAGGTTGCGGCGGCCGCCAGTGCCGAGCATCTCTTCGACGCCGACCGCTTCGAGCCGGCCGCCTCCCGCGAACACCAGCGCCTGATCGAGCAGCGACAGGCCGTCGCGCATCGAGCCATCGGCAGCGCGCGCCAGTTCGGTGATCGCAGCGGTTTCGAACTCGACCGCCTCGTCCTTGAGGATGTCGGCGAGGTTGTCGCGGATCATCGCCACGCTGAGCCGCTTCAGGTTGAACTGCAGGCAACGGCTCAGCACCGTGATCGGCAGCTTCTGCGGGTCTGTTGTCGCCAGGATGAACTTCACATGCGGTGGCGGCTCTTCGAGCGTCTTCAGCAGCGCATTGAAGGCGCCTTTCGACAGCATGTGGACTTCGTCGATCAGGTAGACCTTGTAGCGGCCCCGGGCCGGCGAGTACTGGGCGTTGTCGATCACTTCGCGGATGTTGTCGACGCCGGTGTTCGACGCGGCATCGATTTCCAGCAGGTCGACGAAGCGGCCGTCGTTGACCTCCTTGCAAGCGGAGCAGATGCCGCAGGGATTGGCGCTGACGCCGGTCTGGCAGTTCAGGCCCTTGGCGATGATTCGCGCCAGCGTGGTCTTGCCGACGCCACGGGTGCCGGTCAGCAGGATCGCCGGGTGCAGCCGGTCGGCGTCCAGCGCATGGGTCAAGGCCTTGACCACATGGCCCTGGCCGCGCACGTCCTCGAAGCGGCGCGGACGCCATTTGCGGGCAAGCGCGAGATAGCTCATAGGGATTCACGGGGGCTTGAAACGGGGAGCCGCATTGTCGCGGATGGCCGGCCGTCGTGCATGCGGTGGCGCTGCGTCGTCACCGCACGCGGGCCGTAGCGCCGTCGGTGGACGATCACGTTCGCGCCGACGGAGGCTCGGAAATCGGGACCGGATGGCAAGGGCCGTCTCGGGATCGTCATCCAGCCTTCACCGCGTTGACCACAAGCCTCGCGAGCATGCCGCCTTCGATTTCATCGAGACGCGCAGCGATGGCAGACGAATCCGGTACGCCCCTCGACCGCCGGGCTTTCCTGCGGATGACCGCCGCCACGGCCGGCGCGGCGCTGCTGCCGGCGTCGATCCAGAAGGCGCTGGCAATTCCGGCCCGCAGCCGCAGCGGCACCATTCGCGATGTCGAGCATGTGGTGATCCTGATGCAGGAAAATCGCAGCTTCGACCACTACTTCGGCACCTTGCCCGGCGTGCGCGGCTTCGGCGATCGCTTCACGATTCCGCAGGCTTCCGGCAAGCCGATCTGGCATCAGCGCGACCTGGCCGGCGCGGACGTGCTGCCGTTCCATCTCGACGCCGCGATCGGCAATGCCCAGCGCGTGGACGGCACGCCGCACGGCTGGAGCGACGCCCACCACGCCTGGAACGACGGCCGCTACGGCTACTGGCCAGTGCACAAGCGCGCGCAGTCGATGGGCTACTACCAGGAAGCGGAACTGCCGTTCCAGTTCGCGCTGGCGCGGGCCTTCACGGTCTGCGATGCCTATCACGCGGCCATCCACAGCAGCACCAACCCGAACCGGCTGATGCTGTTTACCGGCACCAACGACCCGGACGGCCTCGGCGGCGGCCCGATCACCGACAACCGCAACGACGATCTCGGCCCCAGCGCCGAAGGCTTCCGCTGGACCACCTACCCCGAACGCCTGCAGGCGGCCGGCGTGTCGTGGAAGGTCTACCAGGACATGGCCGACAACTTCACCGACAACCCGCTGGAAGGCTTCGCGAGCTTCCGCGCCGCCTACGCGCGCGACCCCGGCTCGCCGCTGGTGAGCCGCGGCCTGAGCAGCACGCTGGGCAACAACAGCCTCGACGGCCTGCGAGACGACGTGCTCGCCGGCCGACTGCCGCAGGTGTCGTACATCGTGGCGCCGGCGGCGTACTCCGAGCATCCGGGGCCGTCCAGCCCGGTGCAGGGCGGCTGGTACGCGCAGGCGGTGCTGGAAGCGCTGACCGCCGATCCGGAAGTGTGGAGCCGCACCGTGCTGCTGCTGACCTTCGACGAGAACGACGGTTTCTTCGATCACCTGCCGCCGCCCAGCGCCCACTCGATCGGCCTGGATGGCCAGCCAGCCGGTGCTTCGACCGTCGACGACCGGCAGGACCGCCATCGCGGCGACAGCCCGCTCGATCGCCAGTGGCCCTACGGCCCCGGCCCGCGCGTGCCGATGACCGTGATCTCGCCGTGGAGCCGAGGCGGCTGGGTGTGCTCGGAAACCTTCGACCACACCTCGATCATCCGCTTCCTGGAAGCGCGTTTCGGCGTGATGGAACCGAACATCAGCCCGCGCCGCCGCGCCATCTGCGGCGATCTCACCCGCTGCTTCGACTTCGCCACTCCGAACGACACGCGCCTGCCGGCCGCCCCGATCCTGAGCCGCCGCGAGGCCGACGCCGTTCGCCGCGCACAGGAACAGCTGCCGCAGATTGCCGCGCCGCGCGGCCGGAACGGCCAGCTGCCGGTGCAGCCGGCCGGCATCCGGCCGTCGCGCGCCCTGCCCTACGAACTGGCGGCCGACGCCACGGTGTCACCGCGCGGCATCCGGCTGGACTTCATCAACACCGGCACCGCCGGCGCGGTCTTCCACGTCTACAACCGGCTGCACCTGCGCGAACTGCCGCGCCGCTACACCGTGGAAGCCGGCATGGCGCTGGCCGACATCTGGCGACCGCTGCTGACCGATCTCGGCGAGTACGACCTGTGGCTGCTCGGCCCCAACGGCTTTCACCGCCAGTACAGCGGCCAGCTCGGCGTGCTGGACCGCCGCGCCGCAGCCCCCGAAGTCCGCATCCGCCACGACGCCAGTACTGAACCGCCCCGGTTTTCCCGGAGGCCATTTCGATTGAGTCACGCCGCGATGGCGAGCTCTTGGGTTTGTGAATA
>NZ_JBIMKV010000035.1:0-12032 GCF_051860985.1 Nevskia sp.
CTATTCACAAACCCAAGAGCTCGCCATCGCGGCGTGACTCAATCGAAATGGCCTCCGGGAAAACCGGGGCGGTTCAGACATCGAGGTACGCCTCGTCCAAAGACAGAGGTTCGATCACGCGAGTATGCCGCTCGAATATCTCGCGCACCGCTCGAGATGCCTCTCTGTACCTGCTGAAGTCGGGGGGCACGAAAACCGCTTCTGGGCACAGGCGTTCAGCTCGCAAGGCCGGCATCGCTGACCGGATCCCAAACTTTCGCGCCTCGTAGGACGCAGCACATACGACGGACCGCGCGCCGCGCCAAGCCACCACGACCGGCCGACCACGCAGCGCAGGATCGTCCCGTTGCTCGACCGAAGCGTAAAACGCGTCGAGGTCGACGTGAACGATTTTGCGCACGCTTTAGCCCTAACTATCGGATTTTGCTCAGCTTAGTGTTGTCGCCCAACCGGCAGCGACCACACGAAAAGTGTTGCCGCCTGAATTTTGCGTCGAATCAAGCCCGTAGGCGAACGCAACAGTTGCCCTACCGACTTACGACAACGACGCCTTCTATGCCTCGGTCGAGCAGCGCGACGACCCGAGCCTGCGCGGCCGGCCGGTGGTGGTGGCCTGGAAGGGCCAGCGCTCGGTGGTCTGTGCGGCGTCCTACGAGGCGCGCCAGTTCGGCGTGCGCTCGGCGATGCCGGCGCTGCGCGCCGAGCGCCTGTGCCCGGATGCGGTGTTCGTGCCGCCCGATTTCACCCGCTACCGGGCGGTATCGCGGGCCACCCGCGAAATCTTCGCGCGGCATACGGCGCTGATCGAGCCGCTGTCGCTCGACGAGGCTTATCTCGATGTCACCGCCAACCATTCCGGCCTGCCCAGCGCCACCGCCGTGGCCACCGCGATCCGTGCGGCGATCCGCGACGAACTGCAGCTGACGGCGTCGGCCGGCATCGCGCCGAATAAGTTCATCGCCAAGATCGCCTCCGACTGGCGCAAGCCGGATGGCCAGTTCGTGGTTCGCCCGCACGAGGTCGACACCTTCCTGGCGCCGCTGCCGGTGGCCAAGATTCCCGGCGTCGGCAAGGTCATGAACGGCAAGCTGGCGGCGCTCGGCGTGGTCACCGTCGGCGACCTGCGGGCGCTCGCCCAGCCGACGCTGGAGGCGCGCTTCGGCCGCTACGGCCGCCGGCTGTACGCGCTGGCGCGCGGTATCGACGATCACCCGGTGGTGCCGGACCGGCCGGTGATGTCGGTGTCGGCCGAGGACACCTTCCGCGACGACCTGCCGCTGGCTGACACCGCACCGGCGATCCGCAGCCTGGCCGAGAAGGCCTGGGCGGCCTCGCGCAAGACGCCGCGCGTGCCGCGCACCGTGGTGCTGAAACTGAAGACCGCCGATTTCCGGATTCTGACCCGCAGCCACACGCCGGCCCATCCGCCGGCCAGCTGCGCGGAGCTGACCGACATCGCGCTGGCGCTGCGCGACAAGCTGCCGGCCGACGACACGACGCGTTACCGGCTGGTCGGCGTCGGGCTGTCGAATTTCGGTGATCCCGATGCCGCCTTGGCGGCCGCCGCGCAGCCCGATCTGTTTGCCGACGGCTGAACGCGGATCACGAGAACTTTGCCCGGACCTGCGGTCATACTCGTGCCACGCCCCTTTCCGCCGCGCCGCGCTGACTGGCCCGTCGCAAGCCCCGAACGCCTGACATGAACGCCCGCCTGCTGCTGCCGGTTGCTGCCGGTCTTGCGCTGTCCACCTTCGCTCACACGGCCGTCGCCGAAGACGACAACCCGCTGCTGGCCGAAAGCCCGCTGCCGTTGCACTACCCGCCGTTCGACCAGATCCGGAACGCGCATTTCCAGCCGGCGATCGAAGCCGGCATGCGCGAGGAACGCGCCGAGATGCAGGCCATCGCGGCGAATCCGGAGGCGCCGAGCTTCGACAACACCATCGTCGCGATGGAACGGGCCGGTGGGCTGCTGGACCGCGCGCTGACCGTGTTCTCCAACCTCAACGCCACCCACACCAACGCCGAGATGCAGAAGCTGCAGCAGGCGCTGGCACCAATGCTGGCCGCGCATCGCGACGCGATCCTGCTCGACCCGGCGCTGTTCGCCCGCGTGCAGGCGCTGTACGCGCAGCGCGCCTCGCTGGCGCTGGACCCGGAGTCGGCCCAGCTGCTCGAGCGCAGCTACAGCCGTTTCCAGCGTGCCGGCGCGGCGCTGGACGAGACGCAGAAAGCCCGGCTGAGGGTGCTGAACGAAACGCTGTCGAGCCTGACCACGCAGTTCCAGCAGAACGTCCGCCAGGCCACCCGGGACGGTGCGCTGGTGGTCGACCGGCTGGCCGATCTCGACGGTTTCTCGGCCTCGCAGATCGCCGCCGCCGCCGAAGCGGCCAAGGCGCGCGGGCTCGACGGCCAGTGGCTGATCACGCTGCAGAACACCAGCCTGCAGCCCGGCCTGCAGCAGCTGAAGTCGCGGGCGGTGCGCGAGCGGCTTTATCGCGCCTCGGTGTCGCGCGCCAGCAGTGGACCGAACGACAACCGGCCGGTGATCGCCGACATCGTCCGCCTGCGCGCCGAGCGGGCTGCGCTGCTCGGCTATCCGAACCACGCCGCCTGGGTGCTGGCCGACGAAACGGCCGGCACCGCCCAGGCCGTCAACAACATGCTGGCGACCTTGACGCCGCCGGCCGTCGCCAATGCCCGGCGCGAAGCAGCCGAGATTCAGGTGCTGATCGATCGCCAGGAAAAGGCCGCCGGCCGCAAGCCGTTCCGGCTCGCGCCCTGGGACTGGCCGTACTACGCGGAAGCCGTGCGGGCGGCCCGCTACGCGTTCGACGATGCCGAAGTACGGCCGTACTTCGAGATCTGGACGGTGCTGGAGCAGGGCGTGTTCCATGCCGCCGAACAGCTCTACGGCATCCACTTCAAGCGCCGCACCGACCTGCCGCTGTACCACCCGGACGTCCGCACCTACGACGTCTTCGACCGCGATGGCAGCGTGCTCGGCATCTTCATCGCCGACTACTACGCCCGCGATTCCAAGCAGGGCGGGGCATGGATGAATTCGTACGTCACGGCGTCGCGCCTGTTCGGCCTCAAGCCGGTGGTGGCCAACCAGCTGAACGTGCCGAAGCCGTCCGATGGCCAGCCGACCCTGCTGAGCTTCGATGAAGTGACGACCATGTTCCACGAGTTCGGCCACGCGCTGCATGGCCTGTTCGCGGCGTCGACCTATCCATCGCTGTCGGGCACGGCGGTGCCGCGTGATTTCGTCGAGTACCCGAGCCAGTACAACGAGATGTGGGCGCGTGATCCGGCGGTGCTGGCGCATTTCGCTCGCCATCACCAGACCGGCGCGCCGCTGCCGAAGGCGCTGCTCGACAAGGTGCTGGCCGCTGCCCGCTTCAACCAGGGCTTCAAGACCACCGAATACCTGGCGTCCGCCGTGCTCGACCAGCACTGGCATCAGCTGCCGGCCGGCAAGACGCCATCGGCGGACGGCGTGATGGCGTTCGAGCAGGCGGCGCTGAAGCAGGCAGGGCTGCAGCTGCCGATGATCGATCCGCGCTACCACTCGCCGTTCTTCTCGCACGTGTTCAGCGGCGGCTACTCGGCCGGCTACTACGCCTACATCTGGAGCGACGTGCTGGCCCGCGATACCGAAAGCTGGATGCAGCGCCACGGCGGGCTGGATCGCGCCAATGGCGACTTTCTGCGCGCCAAGGTCTTGAGCCGCGGCCGCAGCGCCGACGTGCTGAGCCTGTTCCAGCAGTTCTACGGTGGCCCGCCGGACATCGCACCGCTGCTCGAGCATCGCGGTCTTGCCGCGCCGGCGGGCAAGCCGTGACCGCGTTTCCGCATTCCCAACCCGGCAGGAGGAACTCCGCCATGTTCAAGCTCATGAAGCTGCTACTGCCGACGGTGGTTGCGTTGCTGGCGGCCGCGCCGGCATTGGCGGCGGATCGCATCAGCGCCGATACCGCAACGGTGATCATCGAGAAGTCCGGTGTGTCGGGCCAGCTGGCCGACTTCGCGCCGTCGATCCGCGCCGGCATCACCACCCAGCCGGAGCTGGCGTCGAAGCTCACCGAGGCACAGCTCGCGACATTGCTGCAGGCCTTTGACGAGGCCTACGCGCCGGCGCGGCTGGCGGCCGACATCAATGCGGAGCTGATCCGGTCGCTGAAGCCGGCCGTGGCCCGAGATGCGCTGGGCTGGCTGGAATCGGAGCTTGGCAGCCGCATCACGGCGCTTGAGAACGGCGCCACCGAACTGGCCAACGATCCCGACAAGATGGCGGCTGCCCAGACCCTCATGGAGCGCCTGCCGCCGCGCCGGGCCGAACGCTACATCGCGCTGATGAAGGCGACCGGTGCCGACGAGTCCGGCGCCCAGATCATGCTCAATTCCTCGCTCGGCATCGCCTACGCGGCGGCCGCCACGCTGAGTGCGACGCGGCCGGACTTCGACGCGTTGCGCAAGGAGCTGGAAAGCAGCCGGCCACAGATGGTGGAAGCGCTGGGCAACGCCTACCTGGTGATGTTCGCCAGCGTCTACCAGGACGTGGCCGAGGCCGACCTGGACCGCTACCTGGCATTCGCCGAATCGCCCAGCGGCAAGGCCTATCACCGGGCCGTGACGGCGGCACTCGATGTCGCGCTGACCCGCGCCGCCCGCGAGGCCGGTCGCCAGGTCGGGGACGCCGAGCGGACCCGGAAGGGGCGCGCCGCCGCATGAGCCTGCACGAATGCACGTCCGCCGACGGCACCCGGATCGGCTGGGAACAGAAGGGCCGGGGGCCGATGCTGGTGATGGTGCATGGCGCCACCGCCGACCGCAGCCGCTGGGTCGCGGTCGAGCGGCAGCTGGCCGAGCACTACACGCTGCTGATGATGGACCGTCGTGGTCGTGGCCTGAGCCGCAGCGAAGCGTCCGGCGCCTACCGGATCGCGGCCGAGGCCGACGACGTCCGTGCGGTCGTCGCCGAAGCCCGGCGGGCGCAGGGGGCGCCAGTGCTGCTGTTCGGCCACTCCTATGGCGGCCTCTGCGTGCTCGACGCCGCCGTCGACAACCCCGACATCGCCCGGCTGCTGGTCTACGAGCCGGCCTTCGCCACCCCGGGGCTCGACGTGATCGGTCCGGAGTCGCTGGCCGAGCTGGCGGCGCTGATTGCGGCCGGCGAGCACGAGCGGGCGCTCGAATACTTCTTCGTCCGCGTCATCGGCGTGCCCGAGGCAATGGTGGCGATGATGAAGACCGTGCCCAGCTGGCAGCAGCGGCTGGACGCGGTGCCGACCCTGCTGCGCGAAGGCACGTCAGCCAATGCCTGGCGGCCGGACCGGCTGGCCGGGCTGGCCATGCCGCTGCGCATCCTGGTCGGCGAAGTCAGCCCGCCGTGGCTGCGCGCGGCTGCGCTGGCCGCCCACGCGGCCGCACCGGCCAGCAGCCTCGTCGAGCTGCCCGGCCAGGCCCACGGCGCGATGGACAGCGCGCCGCAGATGTTCATCGACGAAGTCCGCCGTTTTCTCTGACCCTTTACCCACATGCGCTATCTGCTGATCGTTGACCTTTCCCTGGCGGCCTTCGGTGCCGCACTGACCCTGGCGGTCGGCTTCGTGGCGCTGGTGTTCACCATCTATCAGGACGCCTCGGTGAAGATCGCCGCCGGCCTGCCGGCGATCCTGACGCTGACCGCCTGCTTCGTGACTCTGATGCTGGTCGCCGGCACCGCCGGCTGGCTGCTGAAGGCGAAGAAGCCGGCGCACTGGGCTGCCCAGGTGGCGCTGGCGATTGCCATCCCGGTGCTCTGGCAGATCGTGTTCTCGACGCTGCGCGGCTGAATCGCGCTGCCGGTGCTGCGTCACCCGCTGGCGGCCGCCACGTGGCGGGGACGGGGCGGGCGATCGAACGCCACCGTGTCCGCGCTGGCCGTCGGTATCGGCGAGAATGCCGCAGCGCCGCAAATTGACGGCCCCTGCGGCAACTGCCACCTCCATCGTCTCGTCACATGACCATCAAGATTCTTGCCTTGTCGGGCAGCCAGCGGACCGGCTCCTGGAACTCCCTGCTGGTGCGCGCTGCCGCCGCCGGTGCCGCTGCCGAAGGTGCGGACATCACCGTGCTGGACTGGGCCGACTACGCGCTGCCGCTGTACGACCCGGATCGCGAAAAGGCTGAAGGTTTTCCCGATGCCGTGCTGCGGCTGAAGGCGCTGATGAAGGCGCATCACGGTTTCCTGATCGCCGCGCCGGAGTACAACGGCTCGCTGACCCCGCTGCTGAAGAACGCCATCGACTGGGCCTCGCGGCCGGCGGCCGGTGAAGCGTCGATGGCCTGCTACAAGCACAAGGTCATCGGCCTGCTGTCGACCTCGCCGGGCGTGTTCGGCGGCGTCACCGGCCTGGTCCACCTGCGGGCGATCCTGAGCCGGCTCGGCAGCTTCGTGATTCCGGAGCAGTACCCGGTCGGCGAGGCCGGCAAGCTGTTCGACGAGACCGGCGCCATGCGCGACCCGAAGCTCAGGGCGATCGCCGAAAGCATCGGCGCCCGCACCGCCACGGTGCTCAAGCACTGGCCGGACCGCGTGCCGTGAGCGCGCCGCTGCCGGCCGCCGTGCCGCCGTCCCGCGACTGGGCCAGCCTGCTGCCGGTCATCGCCGGGCTGGTCTGGCTGGCGCACGGCAGTGGCCTGGCGTGGTTGCTGCTGGCGGTGCTGCCCGGCGTGCTGCTGGTGGCCGCCGGCGTCTCCGGCCTGCTGTGGAGCGGCGATCCGCGCATCACCCAGTACGGCGCGCTGGCCAGCGTCATCGGCGTGCTGTTCGCCGTGCCCGGCCTGCTGTTCCTGCCGTGGCTGGGCGTGCTGCCGGCGGCGGCGCTGTCGGCGGCGGCGTTCCTGCAGGCGGGCCGCACGGCGCTGCGGCTGGCCGAGCCGGCACCCGGTGCACCGGAGCCGCCGGCCGATCTGAAGACCTGGGCTAAGGCGGCGCTCGACGAGGCGCTGGTCGGCTACTTCGTGGCGGTTGCCGAGATTCCCGCCGGTGCCGAGGCCGAATCGCTGGTCCGCGATGCCGCTGCGATGGAAGCGGCGCTGCTGCAGCGGGGCTGGCTCGACCATCCGGCGTCCTACCACCAGACGCCACCAGCGCCGACCGATGCGCGGCTGACTTCGGTGCGCCATGCCGGTTTCGATTACCAGCAGCTGCGCTTCTCCAGCGGTTTCGAACCGCAGCCGGAAGTGCCGGGGGCAGCGCTGTGGCACAGCTACGTGCCGAACCGTGACTGTTACGCCCGCGTGTTTCGCCAGCCGCAGCGCGGCCGGCCCTGGCTGCTGTGCATCCACGGCTACCGGATGGGCACGCCCTGGCTCGACCTGCGGCTGTTCGCGCCGCACATCCTGCACCAGCGGCTGGGCCTGAACCTGGTGATGCCGGCGCTGCCGCTGCACGGCCCGCGCCGGGTCGGTCGGCGCAGCGGCGACCTGTTCCTCGATGGCGATCCGCTTGACCTGCTGTTCGCCGAAACCCAGGCACTGTGGGACCTGCGGCGAACCGTGGCGTGGATCCGCGCGCAGGAGCCGGATGCCCGCATCGGCGTGCTGGGCTACAGCCTTGGCGGCTACAACGCGGCGCTGCTGGCGACCCACGAGGAAGGGCTGGATTTCGTCATCGCCGGCATTCCGGTCGCCGACTTCGCGGCCGTGCTCTGGCAGCACGTGCCGACGCCGCTGCGCCAGTATTTCGAGGCCGAAGGCCTGAGCCGCGAGCGCTACCAGCGGCTGCTGCAGGTGGTGTCGCCGCTGGCGCTGCCGCCCAGGCTGCCGGCTGATCGCCTGCATCTGTTCGCCGGCTCCGCCGACCGCGTGGTGCCGCCGGGACAGCCGCTGAAGCTGGCGCGCCACTGGCAGCGCAACGTGCACTGGTTTCCCGGTGCCCACCTGACCTTCCGTGGCGAACGCGCCGTGGTGCGCTGCATCGACGATGCGATGGTCGGTGCCGGCTGGAAGCCACCGCGTTGATGGATCGCCCCAGGCGGTCGGGCGGGAATCAAACAAGCGTTAAACTGCGCGCCGGATCAGCTCAGCCCTGCACGGTCGGAGAAGCGGTGTGTCGATGAAGAAAGTCTGCATCAGCGGTAGCGGCCTGTTCACTCCGGCCGAATCGGTGTCGAACGACGAACTGGTGCAGTCCTTCAATGCCTATGTCGAGCGCTTCAACGCCGACCACGCCGAGGCGATCGCCGACGGCAGCGTCACGGCGCTAGCGCCGTCGTCGACCGATTTCATCTACAAGGCGTCCGGCATCAAGGCGCGCTACACGGTCGACAAGGCCGGCGTCATCGACCCGGAGCTGATGCATCCGCAGATCCGCCCGCGCAGCAACGACGAGCCGTCGCTGATGGTCGAGATGGGCCTTGCCGCCGCCCGCCAGGCGCTGGAGCGCGCCGGCCGCAGCGCGTCCGACATCGAAGCGACGCTGGTGGCCTGCTCGAACATGCAGCGGCCGTATCCGGCGATGGCGGTGGAACTGCAGCATTTCCTCGGCGCCGGCGGTTACGGCTACGACATGAACGTGGCCTGCGCGTCCGCCGCATTCGGCGTGCAGACGGCGGTCGATGCGGTCAGCCGCGGCTCGGCGGCGGCGGCCCTGGTGGTCAGCCCGGAGATCTGCACCGGCCACCTGAACTTCCGCAATCGCGATTGCCACTTCATCTTCGGCGACGCCGCCACCGCGCTGGTCGTCGAGCCGCTGGAAACCGCGACCGGCGAACACCGTTTCGAGGTGCTCGGCACCCGGCTGCAGACCCAGTTCTCGAACAACATCCGTAACAATTTCGGCTTCCTGAACCGCTCGGAGTCGCCGCAGCGGCCGTGGAACGACGTGCTGTTCGTGCAGGAAGGCCGCAAGGTGTTCAAGGAAGTGGTGCCGATGGTGTCCGAGCTGCTGATCAGCCACCTGAAGGATCTCGGCATCGAGCCGAATGCAGTGAAGCGGTTCTGGCTGCACCAGGCCAACCTGTCGATGAACCAGCTGATCGCCAAGAAGGTGCTGGGCCGCGAGCCGAGCCTGGAGGAAGCGCCGATCATTCTCGACGAATACGCCAACACCTCGTCGGCCGGTTCGGTGATCGCTTTCCACAAGTACCACGCCGATCTCAAGCCCGGCGACGTCGGCGTGCTATGCGCGTTCGGAGCCGGCTATTCGGCCGGCAGCGTGGTGCTGCGCAAGCTCTGAACCCGTTTGCGGATGCGCTTGTTTTCCCTGGATTCGAGGCCTGTCAAACGCCTGTCACAAATTGCTTTCAGCATGTTGTGTGACATCTAATCGAAGAATGGGGATGCAGAACAAGAAGATTCTGGTGATCGAGGACGAAGCCTCGATTCGCGACATGCTGCGCTTCGCGCTGGAGCGCGTCGATTTCCTGGTCAGCGTGGCTGCCGATGCCCCGTCGGCGCGCTTGCGGATCGCCGAATCCCGGCCCGACCTGATCCTGCTGGACTGGATGATGCCCGGCACCTCCGGCGTCGATTACGCCCGCGAGCTGAAGGCCGCGCCGCAGACCCGCGATATTCCGCTGATCATGGTCACCGCCCGGGCCGAGGAAGAGGACAAGATCCGCGGTCTGAACATCGGCTGCGACGATTACGTGTCCAAGCCGTTCTCGTTTCCCGAACTGATCGCCCGCATCCAGGCGGTGCTGCGCCGCTCGATGCCGGGCGGCGAGGAAGAGCGGCTGGCGGTGGCCGGCCTGCAGGTCGATGCCGCGAGCCAGCGGGTCACCGCCAAGGGTGAGCCGGTGCGGCTGGGCCCGACCGAGTACCGGCTGCTGCATTTCTTCATCAGCCACCCGGAACGGGTCTACACCCGCGAGCAGGTGCTGGACCGCGTCTGGGGCCAGAACGTCTATGTCGAGGAGCGCACGGTCGACGTGCATATCCGCCGGCTGCGCAAGGCGCTGGAACCGTTCGGCTACGACGGCATGATCCAGACCGTGCGCGGCACCGGCTACCGCTTCTCCGAGCGCGTCTGAGCGATGTCGAGGGCTTGGCTTCCGAGCCCGGATCTGCTGCGGCAGATCGCCCATCTGCTGCTGCGGGTCGGCCTGGCGGCGCTGTTCGGTGTCTGGATCGGTCATCCGTGGCCGCTGGTCACGCTGACCCTGCTGTTGAGCCTGATCGTCCACCTGCGCTACCTGACCCGGCTGCGCAGCTGGCTGAACGCGCCGAAGCAGATCGAGCTGCCGATCGCCGAAGGCATCTGGGGCGAGGTCTACGACGGCCTGCTGAACCTGCAGAAGCGCAACCGCAAGCGCAAGCGCAAGCTGGCGGCCATCCTCGCCGAATTCCAGGCTTCCACCGAAGCGCTGCCCGACGGCGCCGTGGTGCTCGGCCCGAACGGCGAGATCGTCTGGTTCAACACGGCGGCGCAGGCGTTGCTTGGGCTGCGGGTGCAGCAGGACATCGGCCTGCGGATCGCCAACCTGGTCCGCAAGCCGGCGTTCACCGAGTATTTCTCCCGCGACGATTACAGCGGCGAAGTCGAATGCGATTCGCCGATCAACAGCGAAACCATGCTGTCGTTCCGGATCATTCCGTACGGCAACGGCCAGCGGCTGATGATCGTCCGTGATGTCTCCGATCTGCGCCGGCTGGAAACCGCGCGCCGCGACTTCGTGGCCAATGCCTCGCACGAACTGCGCACGCCGCTGACCGTGCTGCGCGGCTATCTCGACGTCATGGAGCCGGAGACCCGCAAGGGCGGCACGCTGCACGACTGGGCGTCGCCGATGTCGGAAATGCGCGCCCAGGCCGCGCGCATGGAAGCGCTGATCAACGACCTGCTGAAGCTGGCGCGGCTGGAAGCCAACATCATCAACACCCGCCAGGACCTGCTTGACGTGCCGAAGATGCTGGCCCGTACCCAGGAGCAGGCCAGGGCGATGTCGCGCGGCCAGCACCGCATCGAGTTCGACATCGAGGCCGACCTGCGCCTGTACGGTCGCGAAAGCGAAACCCAGAGCGTGTTCACTAACCTGGTCAGCAATGCGGTGCAGTACACGCCACCGGGCGGCATCATCGGCGTGCGCTGGTGGGGCGATGACAGCGGCGCCCACTTCAGTGTCGCGGATACCGGCATCGGCATTGCCGAGAAGGATCTGCCCCGGCTGACCGAGCGCTTCTACCGGGTCGATACCGGCCGTTCGCGCGCCACCGGCGGCACCGGCCTGGGCCTGTCGATCGTCAAGCACGCGCTGGAACATCTCGACGGCAAATTGTCGATAGAAAGTGAGGTCGGTGTCGGAACGACCTTCACCTGCAGCTTCCCGGTCCACCGGGTCCACCACGGCAACCAGCGCAACGACCTGCGCGCGCCGATGGGCTGACCGCCGTCAGGGCGGCGAAAACCTCAAGGTATTCAACGCCGGCGATCGCGGCCGGCGGTATCTTGCAGCGCGCGCCGATCGACTGTCATCTGGAAGTTGGTGTTGTCATCAATCCGACATATTCCTGTCATATCGTGCCGCCGCTTCCGGTGAATGTGATGGTTTGGTGAAAAGCCGACCACGCCACAGTTCCACGGAAGCTGGCCCACTTCCGACAGGACACGACGCTGAACATCTCGACCCGACAGGCTGTCATCGCGCTGTCATTCTGCTTTTCCGCTGGCTTTTCGATGGACGCGGCTGCCGATTTCTCGCGCTACGGCACTGCCTACAAGTCCGACGACGGCCAATTCTCCTACCAGATCAATGCCCGCCTGCAGTACGACGCGGTGCGCTTCGACGATGGCCGGCTGAACAACCGGACCAGCTTCGAATCGCAGGACGGCAGCTACTTCCGGCGTGGCTACGTCACCTTCAACAGCAAGTGGGGCCAGTGGAGCGCCCGCTTCGAGAATGACTTCGCGATCGGCATCGAACTGAAGGCGGTCCGCGAGTTCTGGATCAGCCACCCGCTGGCCGGCGGCGACATCTGACCTGGTGGTCGAAATTCGGACCACGTGACGCTTAAGATTCTGGCTCCCGCTACGAGCGAGG
>NZ_JBIMKV010000036.1:0-9070 GCF_051860985.1 Nevskia sp.
GACCATCTGCTCGTCAGAAAATCGTGCCTGCTTCATGTGCTCCTCGCTCGTAGCGGGAGCCAGAATCTTAAGCGTCACGTGGTCCGAATTTCGACCACCAGGTCACATCATCCGGTGGAGTTGCCCGAGGTCTCGATCGACATCTTCTGGAATGCGCGCCTGCATCGCGATCCGGCCAATCAATGGCTGCGGCGGCTCATCTTCCGCCTGTTTTCAGACCAGAACGCTGGAGGCGCCTGATCGATGGAAGTACTCGTCCAACCCGCCGGCCGGGTACTCAGCATCAAGCCCGGCGACAAGTTCCTGCCGGCGCTGCGGGCCGAAGGTCTGGCGATCTCCTACAGCTGCGAAGACGGCCGCTGCGGCCTCTGCCGCTGCAAGCTGCTGCGCGGCAACGTCGTCGAATCTTCCCGGCCGCCGAGGCCGTTGTTCGGCTTCCGCACGCGCTACCTGCTGGCCTGCCAGAGCTCGCCCGCCGAAGACTGCGCCATCGAGATTCCGGACGCGCAGGAGCCGGTGATCCATCCGCAACGACGCCTGCGCACGCAGGTGCTCGGCGTCGAACCACTCGGCCACAACGTCAGGCTGCTGCGGCTGGCCAATACCGACCGGCTGCAGTTCTCGCCTGGCCAGTTCGTGGAACTGGAGCTGGGGCGTGGCTTCTCGCGGGTCTATTCGCTGGCCGGACTGCCGACCGACGACGAGCTGCGCTTCCACATCCGCATCCATCCGCAAGGCAGTGCGGGGCAGATCATTTCCGAACGGCTGCAGCCGGGCACCGCGATGCGTCTGCGGGCACCCTACGGGGCCGCTTGGCTGCGGCACCGGCATGAAGGGCCGATCCTGGTCGCCTCGTCCGGCACCGGCCTGGCGCCGGTGCTGTCGATCCTGCGCGGCATCGGTGCGGCGAAGCTGCAGAACCCGGTCCATGTCTACGTGAGCTTCCTGCTGCGCGAAGAGGTCTACTGCCTCGACGAGCTGTCGGCCGCGCTGGAGCGGATTCCGAACCTGCGCGCCTCGCATGTGATCGTCGCCTACGGTGCGCTGAAACGCGGCCTTCGGCGCGGCCTGCTGACCGAAGCGCTGGAAGCCGACATTCCGCACCTGGGCAACTGGCACGCCAACCTGTACGGCTCCCCGTTCGCCATCGATGCCGCCGTGCATCTGCTGCGTCGGCGCGGCATCAGCGAAGACCATCTGCACGCCGATCCCTTCCATCCGTTCGGAAGCTGAACTTGCAGGCGGTCGCTGGTCGGCCGTCTGTGCGGCATCGACCCAGCGCGCCCGCCGCAGCCACCTGAAACCTTCCGATCCAAACGACATCGCCCGGCCGAAGCCGGGCGATATTGGCAACGCGCGACGTGCAGTCGCTCAGCAGGCTACGGCGCGCTCGAGATCCGGCATCGGGCCACGCCGAGGGCCGATCACCAGCTGCCGCGCACCGCGTACCGCGCTCGGCGAAATGCCGTAGCGCTGCTTGAACTGCCGCGAGAACGACGCGAAATGCTGGAAACCATGATCCATCGCGATGTCGGTGATCTTGCGGTGACCGTGGCGCTCGTCACGCAGCAGGCGCATGCAGCAGTCCAGCCGGATCTCGCGGATCGCGCGGGTCGGCGTCAGGCCGTAACGCTCGAACAGCAGGTACAGCGCACGGCGCGACATGAACAGTTCGGCGGCGATGGCATCGGCATCCAGCGCCGGATCGGCGATGCGGCGCAGGATCACGTTTCGGGCGCGATCCAGACGGCCGGTGCGCGTCGAATCGCCACGCGGACGCTCGACGTCGGCCTGTGCCGGTTCGGGGCGACGCGTGAAGCGTTCGATCAGGCTGATATCGACCCGGAAACGGCTCGGCATCAGGGCCGCATAGGCATGCGCTTCGACGACGGCGCGATTGAACAGCACGCGCCCACGTTCGTCGCCCGTCACGGTGTCGATCGCTGCGGCATACTCGTTCTCGCGCCACGGCAGTTCATCACTGCGAAGGCCGACGAACCAGCGGTACAGCGCGTTGTACTGCAGCTGTTCGAGCAGCTGCTCGTGGCTGGGGAACGAGTACAAGGCTTGCAGCAGCGCCGCGCGAATCAGCGGAGCGCAACGCGCCGCGCCGACCGCAGCCCCCTTGCAGATGTCATCGACCAGCGTGCGGATGTGAACCAGCGGGTGAACATCCTCGGCACCGGGAATGACGTCTGCCCTGGTTGCCGAGCCATGCTTGATGAACCCGAGGTCGCGGGAATCGTACATATCGAACTGTCCTCCTGTGCCGGCGAAGATGCCTGCCGCGTCTCCATTGGCGCGTCATGGTCTTCTGTCTCGCAGCCAGTCTCCCCGATCCCATCAGCAGCGTCATTCGACCTTGGTGATATTCGATATTTGCCAAGCATCATTCCTGGTGATGATGCTGCCGGCGGTGCAACAAAAGCGGCATGGACAGCGCCCTCGAACGGCGCTTAGAGATCGATCTCGATCCGTTCGGAACGGGCACGCGACACGCACACCATGATCGCGCGATTGCCGGCCTTCTCGGCTGCCGACAGCACGGTGTCGCGGTGCTCGCAGTCACCGGACAGCACCTCGGTCCGGCAGGTGCCGCAGGTGCCTTCGCGGCAGGCATAGGGCACGCCGCAGCCGTTTTCCTCGAGCACGTCGAGAAGGCTGCGATCGGCCGGCACCTGCAGCTCGATGCCGGTGCGCGCCAGGAGCACGCGGAAGGCTTTGTCGGCTGCCGAGTCGACGGCGGCGGCCGAGAACCACTCGAAGTGCAGGTCGTCGGCCTCGCGGCCGCTGCGGGAGCCGGCCGCTTCGACGGCCTTCATCAGCGGCTCCGGGCCACAGGTATAGATGCCGGCACTGGC
The DNA here is from genome assembly GCF_051860985.1 of Nevskia sp. Classification (NCBI taxonomy): domain Bacteria; kingdom Pseudomonadati; phylum Pseudomonadota; class Gammaproteobacteria; order Nevskiales; family Nevskiaceae; genus Nevskia; species Nevskia sp. Next base: position 2,862 of record NZ_JBIMKV010000036.1, read on the forward strand.
CGGCGCCCGACGCAAGGCCGCATCGGCATCGAACAGCCGGCCCTGCTGCTCGTCGTCGAAATGAAAGTGCACGCGTCCCGGGGCCAGTGCCTGCAGGGTTTCGTAGAACGCGGCCCGTACGCGGTTGCGCACGCAGTAATGCAGCGTCCACGGCCGGCCTTCCCGCTCGCTCTGGTGGATCATCGCCATGATCGGCGTGATGCCGATGCCGCCGGCGATGAACAGCCGCTCGCCATCTGCAGCCGACAGCGGAAAGTGGTTGCGCGGTTCGCTGACCCGAACCCGCTGGCCCACGCGATAGCTGTCGTGGATCCGCCGGGAACCGCCACGACTGTCTCGAGCCAGGCCGATGCCCAGGCAGTAGCGATCGCGCTCCGACGGGTCGTTGCACAGCGAATAGCTGCGACGCAGCCGAGACTCGATTTCCAGCTCGACATGAGCGCCTGCGGTGAACGGCGGCAGCGGGCCGCCGGCGGGGTCACGCAGCTCGATCAGCAGCGCGTCGCGCGCCTCGCAGCGGATCGCGTCGATGCGCAGGGTCAACAGGGTTTGTGGGTTCATCGCTCGAAGGACGGTCAACAAAATGGCGGGACGGCGTTCGCGATGAACGCCGTCCCGCCTGCGGTCATCAGGCGGATTCGACGGTCTGCCGAGACGGGTTCTCTTCGCGGATCATCTTGTCGAGCACCCAGAGCATCTTGCCGGGGCCGGCATCGTGCGCGATGTTGACCATCTTCATGTCCGGCTTCTGCTTGCGCCGGATGTGCTGCGCCTCAAGCATGATCTTGTCTTCGGTGAAGGCCTCGTCGAGGGTGCCGCCGAGCAGGTCGCTGAGCCCCGGGAACTCGGTTTCCTTGCTTGCACCCCAGGAGTAGTAGTAATCGACCGAATCCTCGTCGCAGGGCGTCACGGCCTGACAGGTCCAGGTGTCGACCAGCAGCTGGCCGTTCGACTCACCCTCGGTGTTGGTACCGGCGCTGAAGGCACGGAAGCGCATGATCCAGTTGCACGGCACGGTGTGGGTGATGTCGAAGCAGATGTCGAGCTTGGTGCCCGCCGGGAAGATGTGCCGCACGGCACCGGTCGGGTCGACGCCACGCACCCAGAACAGCGTGTGCAGACCGCGCGGGATGATGGTGTGGATCGGCTTGATCTGGCCGTAGGCCGGATCGCCGCCCACCGTATCCTGGTGCACCCAGGTCAGGTGGCTCAGGTCCGCCAGGTTCTCGATTTCCCAGCGGTAGTTGGTCTTCACATGCATCTGCGAGCTGACCAGGTTCCAGTTCGGGTCCTTGAGGCCGACCGAGTGGCAGATCAGCTTCGGGTCGGCCTTGGCCGGATCGCCCATCCACACCCAGACCCAGCTGTCCTTCTCGACCACCGGATAGCTGCGCACGCAGGCGCGTTCCGGAATCGTCGTCTGGCCGGGGATTTCCTCGCAGACGCCGTCACTGTTGAACTTCATGCCGTGGTACATGCAGCGCAGCGAACCACCTTCCTTGCGGCCCAGCGACAGCGCCGCCTGGCGATGGGCGCAGCGGTCTTCCAGCGCCACCATCTTGCCGTCGGGCTTGCGGTACAGCACCACCATTTCACCCGCCATCTTGCGCGGAATGATCGCCTTGCGGCCCTGATGGAACTCGTGCTCCCACCCGGCGCAGTACCAGGCGTTTTTCAGAAAGATTTCAGCCATGTCTCGCACTCCTCGCTCTGTCGTTGGTCTTGGCCGGGCAAACCGCACTACCCGATATCGGCGTTTCCCGATGTCGGCACGTTAAGGGCGGCCGGCCGCAGGCACACCCGCCGATAAGGAGGGAAACGACGAACAGCCCCGATCCGGCCGGCCGCGCGAGCGGCGCGGATCACACCCACCTTTGCGGTGGGTGACAGCCGGCGCCGCGATCCTCAGTGTCTGCCGCACAAGCGGAAGCACCGGTCCCGAGGGCCGGTCGACAGCCGCGACAAGAGCGGTTGACGCGACCGCCAGGCTGCGAACACAGGAGGAAACCACCCATGCCCGAGGCAAGCCCGGTCACGACCCGCGACACCGATCGCGCGGCGACGCGACCGCCGTTGCGCGATTCATCCCCCGTCCGCCACCCGTTCCCGCTGATGGCGGGCGACACCCTCTTCCCGGACGACCGCCCGCTGCTCGGCCGCGAGCATCCGCTGCATCTGGTCGACCGGGTGGTCCGCGACTGCCTCGGCGAACCGGCGGCGCAGCAATGGCTGGCCGCGTTCGAAGCGGCCGACGACTGCGCGCCGACTGCCGAACCCTTTCTGCGCGGCCTGCTGCTGCAGCCGCTGTACGCCATCGACTGCGACCGGCGGCTGCTCGAACAGCTGCGCTACGACCTGCGCTTCCGCTGGTTCACCGGCTTGTCGCTGGGTGCGCCGGTCTGGTCCAGCACCGCGCACGCGGCCTTCCGCGAACGCCTGCTCGCGGCAGTCGAAGGCCGCCAGCTGCTCGATGACCTGCTGCGCAGCCTGCGGCCGATCGCCCGCACCTGGCCGGAACAGTTCCGCTTTGACGAAGCCATCCGCGACCGCTGGCAGCAGCTCCGGCCGGCGCCGCGCCAACAGGACCTGCAGACCGAACAGCGTCACCGGCAGCTGCTGCGGGCGGCCGGCGTGCCCGACGGCGATGGCCCGCCCGATGGTCGTCTGCTGCGTGTACTGGAACTGATCCTGACCCGCATCGGTGCGCCCGGCCTGAACGGCGACCGGCTGGCGGCCGATGTCGGCATGTCGCGCCGCGCGCTGTTCTACCTGTTCGACGCCCACGGGCTGACCCCGGCCGCGGTGATCCGCAACCTGCGGCTGGAGCACTGCCGGCAGCTGTTGCGCGACGCCCACCACAGCCAGCGGAAGATCGCCACGATCGCGCTCGACTACGGCTTCGGCAACGCCAGCAGCTTCAGCCGCAGCTTCAAGCAGCGCTACGGCGTCGGCCCGCGCCAGTGCCGGACCCACGCGGCCATCGAGACCCCGGCTGCCTGGCGCTGATCGCCGCGTTCAGGCGATCCAGCCGTTCTGCCGGGCGCGCTTGATGGCATCCGGCCGGCGGCGGACATCGAGCTTGTCGAAGATCCGCTGCCAGTACCACTTCACCGTGCTGTCGGCGAGGAACAGTTGCTCGGCGATGTCGTGGTTCTGGTTGCCCTGTGCCGCCAGCGCCAGGATCTGCATCTCGCGCGGGCTGAGCAGTTCGTTGCCGATGGCGTCAGCTTCCCGATCGGCCGCCGGCAGGCGCCGTTCCGATCCTTCGCCGCCGCGGACGATCGCCGCCAGATAACCCTCGTCGATCGCCGCCGCCGGCGCGCCATCGGCCGCACGCAGCTCGGCCAGCAGCGCCAGCAGTTCCGGCCCCTCGTCGACGAAGCTGCGGACAAATCGCCCCGGCTCGCCCAGCTGCAGGCATTCCAGCAGACAGCGCTGCGCGGCTCGACGATCGGCCATTGCCGCCCACGCCCGGGCCAGCAGCACGCCGGTGGCGATGGCCAGCCGGTGGCAATGGCGGCTGCGGGCATGGACGTACCAGGGCCGCAGCAGCAGTGCGGCGCCGCGGGCATCGCCTTCGGCCAGTTGCAGGCGCGCCAGTGCCAAGGTCATCAGCAGCTCGCGGGTCAGCGCGTTGTCGTCCGGCGTCACCGGCGATGTTGGGCGGCTTCAAGGTGCTGCCGTTGAACAGTGCCCGCGCGCCACGCAGGTCGCCATCGAGCAGACGCAGGCGCAGGCGTTCGTTGAGCAGCGCGGCATGCAGCCGCAGGAAGCCGCGCTCGGTGGCCAGCCAGTTGCCTTCCTCGAGCAGCGTGTCGGCCTCGGCACGGCGACCGCGCAGGCTCATCAGCCGGGCCGAGGTCAGGAAGCCGGCGATCAGGTTGTCGACGAAGCCCAGCTCGGAATCGACCTCGCGCTGCGCCAGCGCTTCTTCCGCCAGGTGCAGCTCGTTCCGCTCGTAGTGCAGTTCGGCCAGCATCAGCGCCGGCATGTTGTAGAGCGCCGAATGCTCGCCATGCAGTTCCACTGCGGCCTGCAGCGCCAGTTCGTAGGCGTCCTGGGCGCGATCCAGATCGCCGCGCGCGGCGAACGTGGCGCCGGCGATGGTCTGGTGAAAGACGATGCCGTAGCGCGCGCCGCCTTCGACGAAGCGGTCATGCAGCATCCGCGCCGAGGTGGCCACACCCTCGCAGCGGAACAGCTCGCGATGGGCCGCCATCACCGCCGAGCCGGTCGACGCGCACATGAACGGGTCGCGGGTCCGGCCGTCCTGCAGCCAGCGCTGCGATAGCTGCGCGGCGACCGGCATGTCGTCCGACAGCAGCGCCAGCATCAGCTCGCGGTGGGCCAGCTTGGCTTCCAGGAACACCAGATCGGCATCGTCCGCCTGGCGGGCGGCCAGCCGGCGTTCCTGCAGCACCAGCCGCACGCGATCAAGCTCGGCCTTGGCATCGTCGAACCGCCACAGCAGCACGTTCTGCCAGGCGCGCTCAAGCTGAAGGCGCGGCAGGCGATCAAGCAGCGGACGCGGCAGCCGCGCCGACATCGCCATCAGCGTCATCGTCTGCCCGGCGGCGAACAGCTCGTCGCAGGCAATGTCCAGCAGGTAGCCGCTGCGCTCGACGTTGCCGGCGCTGAAGGCGTGCTCGATGGCATCGGTCATGAAGTGATGCTCGGCCAGCCAGTCCGAGGCCCGCTGGTGATAACCGGCGACATCGGCCGGATGCTGGTCGTGCAGGCGCCGGCGCAGGAAATCCGAGAACAGGTGGTGATACCGGAACCAGCGCCGCTCGGCGTCCAGCGAGAACGCCAGCAGGTTGCGGCGTTCGATCTCCTCGATCATCGCTGCGCCGTCGTCGCGCCCGAGCAGCGCATTGGCCAGCGCGGCATTGAAGCGGCGCAGCAGCGCGGTGGCCATCAGGAAAGCCTGCAGGTCCGGCGGCTGGCGACGGAACACTTCTTCACCGACGAAGTCGCCGATGCTGCGGTGCTCGCCGGAAAACTGGTCGAGAAAGCGGTCGACATTGCTGCTGCCGTGCAACGCGATGCCGGCCATCTGCAGCGATACCGCCCAGCCTTCGGTGCCGCTGCGCAGCCGGGTGATCTGCGCCTGACTCAGCGGCACGCCGCTGATGCGGCCGACGAACTCGCCGACTTCCCGCTCGGAGAACGCGAGATCGCCCATCTCGAACTCGTGGATCGCACCCAGCGCCCGCAGCCGGCCGACCGGCAGCTCGTTGTGGGTGCGGGTGGCGATCAGCAGGTGCACACGATGCAGCGGTGACAGCAGCACGGCATTGATCAGCGCGCGGATGCCGGCGTCGCTGACCAGGTGGTAATCGTCGAGGAACAGGTAGAAATCGCGTTCCAGCGTCGACAGTTCGTTGAGCACGAGCGCGTGCAGCGTGTCGGTCGGCAAGGTCGCGCCGGTGCTGATCACCGCTGACAGCGTCTGGCCGAAGCGCAGGCCGGCGCGCCGCGCGGCGTCGACCCAATAGGTGACGAAGGTGCTGAGATCCTTGTCGCCCTCGTCCAGGCTGATCCAGCCGACGCTGCGGCCGGCGGCCTGGTACTGGGCCCAGGCCTGCACCAGGACGCTGGTCTTGCCGTAGCCGGCCGGTGCACAGGCCAGCACCAGCTTGTGATCGGCCAGCTGGCCGATCCGCGACGACAGTTGCGGGCGCTCGATCAGCGCTCCGCGCTTGGCCGGTGGAATCAGCTTGGTCGCCAGCGTCGTGCCGAATGACGCCATGGTCGCGTCCTCCTCTGCCTGCGGCTCGTCAGGGGCAAGCGCCCTGCGTCCGTTCGTTATCGGTCTGCCGCCGGACTGCGACAGTCGCGGCGCATTCTGCCGCACGAGGCAGCGAGAAGTCGCAGGCCGACCCGGCAGTCCGTTGCGGAGCCGGGTCGGCGCGACTGCTCAGCGTTTCAGCGGCCGAGATCCTTGACGCTCTTGCCGCCGATGCCGAACTGGGTCTTCGGCATTTCGGTGATGATCACGCGCACCGCTTCACGCGGTGCGGCAACCGCTTCGCACAGCGCATTGGTCACCTTTTCGATGACCGCACGCTTCTGGTCCTCGTCACGCCCTTCGACGAGAAAGATCTGGGCAATCGGCATCTGCAGGGTTCCTCAGGCAGCCAGCAGGCCGCGTTCACGGGCCATGTTGATGGCGGTGTCTTCGATCATGTCTTCCTGTCCGCCGACCA
>NZ_JBIMKV010000037.1:0-8052 GCF_051860985.1 Nevskia sp.
GGTGCGTAACGCGTCAACTTGTTCATGGCTTCATCCTCTCAAGGTTTGAAGCCTCCGAGAAAGACGGGGCGGTTCAGCCTGCAGGAGACGAGGTGCACACCATGGCGATGTACGCGAAAGTGAGAAGGATGCGGCACCGGGACGGCCTGTCGATCAGCGAGATTGCGCGGCGGACGAGCCTGTCGAGAAACACGGTGAAGACCTGGCTACGCGAGCCGGTCCGCAGCGAGATGAGCTACCAGCGCGAGGCGGTGGCTCGAAAGATTGACGGCGTGGCCGACTGGCTTCGGCAAGTCTTGGAAGCCGATTCCCACCGACCGCGCAGCGAGCGTCGGACGGGTCTCAAGCTGTTCCAGCAGATTCGCGATCAGGGCTACGACGGCGGCTATAGCCGGGTCACCGATTTCATCCGGGACTGGAAACGGGAAGCCGGTGCGGTGACTGCCCGTGCCGCTTACGTACCGCTGAGCTTCGGCTGGGGCGAGGCCTTCCAGTTCGACTGGAGCGAGGAGCACCTGCTGGTCGGCGGCATCTGGCGAAAGATCCAGCTGGCCCACATGAAGCTCTGCGCCTCGCGGGCCTTCTGGCTGGTGGCGTATCCCAGCCAGAGTCACGAGATGCTGTTCGATGCCCATACGCGCTGCCTGACGGGATTGGGCGGTGTCACCCGGCGCGGGATCTACGACAACATGAAGACGGCCGTCGACCGGGTGCCGGGTCGCGGCAAGGCGCGGGTCGTCAATGCACGCTTTGCGGCGATGACGGCGCATTACCTGTTCGATGCCGATTTCTGCAATGTCGCCTCCGGCTGGGAGAAAGGCCGGGTTGAGAAAGGCGTGCAGGACGCCCGGCGCCGGATCTGGCAGTCAGCCTCCGAGCAGCGCTTCGGCAGCTTCGCCGAGCTGAATGTCTGGCTGGCCACCCAGTGCGTGGATGCGCGCAATGCCCCGCACCCCGAGTATCCCGGGATGAGCATCCGGGAGGCCTGGGAGCACGAGCAGCCGCACTTGATGCCGGTCCGGGTGTCGAGCACCAGCCTGATCCGAATCTCCCGCAATCGCTACTCGGTGCCCTGCGCACTCGCCGGCCACCGCGTCAGCGTCCGGCTGTATCCGGAGCGCATCGTCATCGTCGCCGACCAGAGCGTGGTTGCCGAGCATCCGCGGGCGCTGGATCGGGATCACGTCATCTACGACTGGCAGCACTACCTGCCGTTGATCGAGCGCAAGCCCGGCGCTTTGCGCAACGGTGCGCCCTTCGCCGAACTGCCGGAGTCCTTGCAGCGACTGCGACGCGCCCTGCTGCGACGAGAGGGCGGCGACCGGGTGATGGCGCAAGTGCTGGCAGCGGTGCCGGACCATGGTCTGGAAGCCGTCCTGGTCGCCGTGGATCTGGTGCTGGAGACGGGGCGACCGAGTGCCGAGCATGTCCTTAACGTGCTGGCACGCCTGAAGGATGGACCACCGCCGGAGACCGTCGAAACCAGCCTCATCGTGAAGATGCCGCCTGCCGCCGATACCCAGCGCTACGACACGCTCCGGGACCTGACGGAGGTGAGCCATGGCTGATCCGATTGCCGCACTGAAGGCGCTGCGGCTGTACGGCATGGCGGGCTGTTATGCCGAATGGCTGGAACAAGGCACGACCGCCGGGCTGACGACCTACGAGGGCTTGATCCAGCATCTGATCCAGGCCGAGACCGTCGATCGCGGGCTGCGCTCGATCCGCTACCAGATGCACTCGGCGCGCTTCCCGATCCATCGCGATCTGGCCGGTTTCGATTTCGACCAGTCGAAAGTCGATCGGCGGCAGGTCACGACCTTTGCCACCACCGAATTCACCGAGCGCGCCGAGAACATCGTGCTGATCGGCGGGACCGGCACCGGCAAGACCCATCTGGCCACCGCACTCGGTGTCGAGGCGATCACCCGGCATGGCAAGCGGGTGCGCTTCTTCTCGGCGGTGGATCTGGTCAACGCGCTGGAACAGGAGAAGGCCGCCGGCAAAGCTGGCCGCCTGGCGCACCAGCTGATGCACCTCGATCTGGTGATCCTCGACGAGCTGGGCTACCTGCCGTTTGCCCAAAGCGGCGGCGCGCTGCTCTTCCATCTGCTGTCGAAGCTGTACGAGCACACCAGCGTCGTCATCACCACGAACCTCGTCTTTGCCGAATGGGCCAGCGTCTTCATCGACGCCAAGATGACCACGGCACTCCTCGACCGGCTGACCCACCACTGCCATATCGTCGAGACCGGCAACGAGTCCTACCGATTCCGGCACAGCAGCGAAAAGCCCGCTCACGGATCAAGGCCCGCAAACAGGACAAGACCCGGGAGGAAGCCGCCGCGCTGATCTGAGCAGACCCATCAGACGATCAGAACCTACAATCCAAAAGCCCCGAGGGCTACCGCCCTCGGCTTCCAGCCCTGATCAATTTTCAATCGGCACGGCTGGTCAACTTTCGGTCGGCAGCAACATGCAAATCGTCATGCAGTCCAATCGGCCTGACGATCAAGCTGCAGCGCGACGACGCTCAGATCTTCGCGTCGCGAATCGTTCGGGTTCGGTGCGCCGCCAGTGCGCGCGAGAAATTCCAGACCGTGAACGGAATGATCAGGCGATAAAGGCGGCGCAGGATCGCGCCGGGAATCCACCGCCCGCGCTCCTCGAACGCCACGCGCGCTCGCGGATGGTCCATCAGTGCTGGATACGGGAAGGGAAAGCGGTACGCGCGCCGGTCACGCCAGAACTCGATGGCGACCAGATGCTTGACGTTCTTGTAACCGTAGTGCGCCGGCGCGACCAGCCGCAGCGGGGCGCCGTGCTCGATGCCCAGCGGCTGATCGTTGAGCCGATCGGCCAACAGGACATCAGGGCGCAGCAGGTCCTCCAGCAACAGGATCGTGCAATAGCCGTCCTCGCCGCGGAACACCACGAAGCGGGCGTCGGCGTGTGGTCGTGCAACGGGCGCGATGAGCCGTTCGTACACATCGGCGAAGCGCCAGCCGCTCCAGGCCTGATCGCGCACCGACCAGGTCGTGACGCAGTGAAAGTCGCTACGCTGCGTGGCGCGCGGCACGGTACCCAGTCGCGCCGCGTCGAGGCGGACATCCGTCTCGACATCACCGGCGATGCGAACGGCGATGGTTTCGGGGGTGGCCGGAAACCGGCGCGCGAACTTGCCGAGGCCGAAGCGCGGAAAGCTGGCGCGTTCGACCTGGCCTGGCGGCAGGGTCGACACCGGCGACTCAGCGCCCGCTGAAGCGCGGCTTGCGCTTCTGGCTGAAGGCCTGCAGGCCTTCGCGCGCATCCTCGGTGGCAGCCACCCGTGCCAGCGCCTGCGCTTCGAGTTCGAGCTGCGTCTCCAGCGGCTGGTTCTGCACGGTCAGCAGCAGGCGACGGACTTCGCCATAAGCCTTGGTCGGGCCGATCGCCAGTTGCTGCGCAATCTGTTCGGCGTGCTCGGTCAGGCGATCCGCTGGCACGACTTCATCGACGAGGCCGGCGGCCAGCGCCGCTTGCGCATCGAGGGTCTGGTTGCGCAGCAGGAAGTTGCGCGCCCGCGCCAGGCCCATGCGCCGCGAGAACATCACCGTGGCACTGGCATCGGTGCTGTACCCGATGCCGGTATAGGCGGCGACCCAGCGCGCGGTGTCGGCGCTGATCACGATGTCGCAGCCCGCTGCGAAGGCAGCCGAGCCACCCGCGCAGACGCCCTGCACCGCCACCACCATCGGCGCGTCCATGCGTTGCAGCCGGGCGATGGCGCTGTGGATAGTCGCGGTCATGCGCTTGATTTCGGACGGCAGCGCATCGCCCTGCGCGACGAAGTGCGCGATGTCGCCGCCGAATCCGAAGTTCTTCCCCTCCGCGGTCACCAGCACGACCCGTACGCTGGCATCGCAGGACAGCGCGATGGCCTGATCGCACAGTTCGTCGCACAAACGCCGGTTAATCGGATTGCCCTTCTCCGGATCGGTGAAGCGCAGGCGGGCGATGCCGTTTTCGATACTGAGCGAGGTGGCAGTGCTGGACATGATGGGCACCCTTGAGGAGCGAGCGCGTTACCGCGCGGTGGACGTTGGAAGCTTGCCGGCGCTGAGCAGCAGCAGGTGACGGGCGCCGAAGATGAAAGCAAGCCCCACCAGCACGCTGAGGGCGGCGGCCGGTGCGGTCTGGTCGTAGCCAGCACCGTCGCGATAGAGCGCGACTGCGGCCGGGAGGCTGACCGGTCCGTACGCTGCGATGGCACAGAACGGTGCTGCGATCACGGCGAACCAGCGCGCACTGCCCTTCAGGTGGAACAGGCAGTACGAGCTGGCGCAGGCATAGGCGTAGACCGCCGAGATGTTGGTGAGCGCCACCCACAGCGGCAGCCCGGCGACGACGAAGGGGTTGTAGTCGAAGAAGAACCAGACGCCGAAGTGGATCGACAGCGCTTCGGCACCCCACAGCACCAGAAAGATGCCAATGAAATCGGCCCAGTAACCGGCCGCTGACACGCCCCTGGATGCGCGCCACATCAGGTACGCACCGGTCGGCGCGAAGTAGAGGATGTAGAAGAACAGCAATTGCCAGGGCACCGTGACATCCAGGCCGCTGAGCAGCACGTAGGCGCCCACCGCCGGGTGATGCGCCTTGACCATGAAGCAGGCGAACGGCTCCATCAGGATGGTGACCGACGCCGCGACGAGCAGGATCAGGCTGCGGTCGTCGCGCGTCGACGACAGCGCGCGCCACAAGGCCACCGCGTACAGGATGGCGACCAGCGTGGCGGTCACGCCGGTGACGATGTCCTGGGCCAGCGCCGGCATCACTGCGTCTAGTGGTCGCGGCTCGATGCCGAGGTATTCGGTGCCCATGTCGTCGTCGCTCCCCTTGGTCGTTATTGGTTCTTTATCGAGATTCAGCCGCGCGGCGCGAGCTGATCAACGATCGGTCGCGCCTCCTGATCATTCGGGTTGCAGTCCTGGCGCTTTCGGCCCGGGACCATGTCCGAATGTGCGCGGTGCGATGCCGGGCTTGAGCTTCCAGTCCGCGCCGAATTCCTCGGTCGCGTGCATGGGTTTGAGCGGGATGGCATCGAGGCTGCGCAAGCGCTCGGCCAGCGCTTCCAGATACCGCCCGCGCTGCGCATCGTCCTCATAACGGACCGACCAGGTGACGAAAGGCTCCAGCACGTCGAAGCCGACATAGGCGAGGGTTCCGTACTGCAGGTGCCAGAGCATCGCGTCGAGATGCCCCATGACGCCGCCTTCCGCGGCCATGCCGGGGAAGCAGCCGGTGGTGGTCGATACCATCGCGCGCTTGCCGCGCATGCCGCCCTTGTCGAAGCGGCCGAACTGGCCATACATCAGGCCGTTGACGAACACGCGGTCGAACCAGCCTTTCATGATCGCCGGCACCGAGTACCACCACAGCGGGAACTGCAGGATCAGCAGGTTGCACCACTGAACCTTCTCGATCTCGGCGGCGATGTCGTCGCTGAAGCTGCGCTGCGCGAGCGCGTGCTTCTGTTCGCGGTCGTACTGCAGGTGACCTTCGAAGCGGCGCTCCTTGAAGTCGGCATCCGAGGCCACCGGGTTGAAGCCCATCGCGTACAGGTCGGACACGCGTACCGCGTGACCTTCCTGCTCCAGGGTCTGCACGGCAGTGCGCAGCAGCGCGCCGTTGAACGAAGCCGGCTGCGAATGGGCGTAGACAATCAGGACCTTCATGTCTTCGTCGCCTCGCTCAGGTGCCGATGCGGCCGGGTGCTTCGTTCCAGCGCCGGCCGCGCAGCCGGGAGACCATATCGAGCGGATAGTTCTCCATGTTCAGGCCGTAGCCGATTCGGCCTTCCGAGGTGATCCAGCGGCTCATCGCCACCTGCAGCATCACGCCGGTGTAGCAGGACCACGGCGCACCGACCATCGGCGTGCCGTACAACGTGTGCTGCTTGCCGCGCACGTCAGTGGCGACGATGTCGATCGCGACATTCACCGCGCCAAGCCGGTTGCTGGACATGCGCAGATCGGTGAGGCCGAAGAACCGGCCGTTCTCGACCACGTAGCCATGCGCCAGCGCTTCCTGCTGGCCCGCCGGGCGGGACAGGTCCAGGCCGTTGATCCAGTGCAGCGCGTAGTCCTCGCCGAAATGGGCGTTCATCCAGCCCATGGATTTCAGGCCCACCTCGCAGCGCGGTCCCCAGCTGTGATCCATCGTCGAGATGCAGTTCACCGCATAGGTCTTGCCGCGCAGCTTGAGCGTGCCGCTGACGCGACAGGTCAGGTCGAAGTGATGGCCGTAGGCCGCGCCGAGGCCCGAGCCTTCATGGCGCTGCGCCGCGTCGTGCGGGGTGGCCTTCGGGCTGTGGTTCGGGTCGTGGATGTCGAACGGCTCGGTCAGGCCCTCGAAGCTCAGGTGCGCCTCAGTGTCGTCGAAGCCGACGTAGTCCAGCTGGTAATGACGCAGGTCATGGGCGCGCACGCGCAGGCCGTTCGGCGTTTCGAAGTGCGACAGCCGTGCCGGTGCCGGTAGCTGCTGCTGGGTGTCCAGATACAGCATCTCGGCGCGGTTGTCGGACAGGCAGCCGTGGATCGCGACATCGACCAGGCACACGCCCACGCTCTTGCGGGTCAGCGTGTAGAAGGTCGCGCAGAGGCGCTCTTCCGGGATGTAGGCAACAAAGTAGTTGGTCTCGCCGTAGCGGTAGTCGATGTCGGCGGGGACGTGGTACTCGATGTCTTCGGGCTTGATCATGACGGGGCTCGGCGGGCGGAATCCGCACCTTAGCCACCGCTGCACTCGAACACTGTCAACGGCGCGACAATCTCGCGCCGACACGCGCGATCAGTCGCGGTACACCGCCACCGGCTGATCGACGTCGACCAGATCGGCGTACTGCGCTCGAATGGCCTCCAGGCTCAGCAGGCGGATGCCGCCATAGGCCGCTTCGATCAGACCCTCGCGTTCCAGTTCCTTGAGCACGCGGTTGAGCGCCTGACGGCTGGTCGCAAGGTGCTTGCCCAGTTCCTCCTGGGACAGGCCGATCATCACGTCGCCCCGCTGCGCGCCATGCGAGAACGCCTGCATGTAGAGCGTCTTCACGATCCGCTCCTTCAGCGACAGCACGCTACGGTCGACGCTGAAGTGATAGAGGATGCTGAACCGCTGGCTGAGCACCCGCAGCAGCTCTTCTGCGATTTCCGGATGTAGCCGCATCAGCCCGAGCAGCGCGCTGCGGCTGACGGATCGAATCCGGACCGGCGTCAGCGCAGTGACATCGGCGTTGCCGGGGAGCCCCGAGAAGATCTCGGAGAGCGACACCCAGCCGCCGCTGCGGATCAGCGCGATGACCGTTTCGCGGCCGTCCCGGCCGGTCGACGACACCTTGACCTCGCCGCTGACGATCTGATGGATCTGATCGCTGGGCTCACCCTGCCGCGTGACCATGCTGCCCTTGGACAGGTCCTGGTAGCGGCTTGCCGCATCGATGGCCGATCGCACCCGCTCCGGCAGCGTGTCGTAGAAATCGTGCGGGGCGGATAGCGGAATCATGTTGGTTAATTTTACGCGGACGGATGACCGCCAAGGCTTCTCCCAGTGCCCCTAGGTGGACATACAAAGCGCCGCAGTAGGAATGGGGGCCGGAACCATCACTTGTCCTCGCATTTTCAGCCCCGAGCTCGACGCGAGGCTGAGCGAATCGAATGCGCTCGGCCGATCAGTCAGGCGGCCCTCCGGCGGTCCTGCGCAAGCCAGTGACCACGGCCCGGCTTCTCGATCCCGAGTCGATCGCAGGGCTTGTGAACGGCGACGTCAGAAACGCCGTACTCGCGAGCGATCTCGACGATCGGCTTTGCGGAAATGAGCAGCTGGAGCAGCGTCGCGCTCGAGGAGACTGCGCGCCACTTCGACCGCTTTGTCGGTTCGTACACGTCCGAATCCTCGGCCGCATCGCCACCGGCAGGTCGCAGCTTCATGACCGCGCCACCTGACCTGCCGGCATTCTTCGGACCAGCGGAGCCTAGAGGCTGGCGCCCTGTTGGGTTGAAAGTTTCAGTGCAGCCT
>NZ_JBIMKV010000038.1:0-5245 GCF_051860985.1 Nevskia sp.
CTGGCGGCAGGTGCGCGTTGGCCTGGCCACCCGTACCGAAGCCGAGGTGCTGTCCGGGCTGGCAGTCGGCGAGGAGATCGTGGTCGGCGAAAAAGGCAGTGCCGCGCAGGCCGGCGGCGGCAACGGCGCCCGCGCCGCGCCGCGCATGCCGGGCGGCATGGGGCCGCGGCTGTGAGCGCCGGTCGGCCAGCCGCGACCGATGCCGTGCCGCTGCTGCAGCTCGATGACGTTGCCCGGATCTACGCCGGCGGCGACGGCGCCGAGGTGCGGGCGCTCGACGGCGTCACCCTGTCGATCGCCAGCGGCGAGTTCGTCGCGATCATGGGCCAGTCCGGTTCCGGCAAGTCGACGCTGATGAACCTGCTGGGCTGTCTCGACACGCCGAGCCGGGGCCGCTACCGCGTGCGCGGCATCGATGTATCGACCTTGGAAAAGGACGCGCTGGCGGCGCTGCGCCGCGACTGCTTCGGTTTCGTGTTCCAGCGCTACAACCTGATGAGCACGATCACCGCCGCCGAGAACGTCGAACTGCCGGCGATCTACGCCGGCACCGCCAAGGCGCAGCGGGTGCAGCGGGCGGCAGCGCTGCTCGGCCAGCTCGGTCTTGGCGAGCGCCTCGGCCACCGGCCGAACCAGCTGTCCGGCGGCCAGCAGCAGCGGGTGTCGATCGCCCGGGCGCTGATGAACAACGCCGAGGTGATCCTGGCCGACGAGCCGACCGGCGCGCTCGACAGCAAGAGCGGCGAGGAAGTGCTGGCGCTGCTGAAGGGCCTGCACGCCGAGGGCCGCACGATCATCCTGATCACCCACGATGCGCAGGTGGCGGCTCATGCCGAGCGGATCATCCGGATCAGCGACGGCCGCATCGTCGACGACAGTGGCGCCCGCACGGCGGTCTCGGCACGGCGCGAAGCGCTGCCGGCCCGCCGTCATCCGCACTGGCTGCCGGATCTCGGCGAGGCGGTGAAGATGGCCTTGCATTCGCTGCGCGGCAACCTGTTCCGCTCGGCCCTGACCCTGCTCGGCGTGGTCATTGGCGTGGCGGCCGTGGTGACCATGCTGGCGATCGGCAACGGCAGCAAGGCGCAGGTGATGAAGAGCATCGAGTCGATGGGCAGCAACCTGCTGCTGATCCAGCCCGGCGCGCCCGGCACCCGGCCGAGCGGCGAGCTGGCGATGCTGAAAGAAAGCGATGCCGAAGCGGTGCGGGAACTCGATGGCGTCGCGGCGGTGTCGCCGCAGCGGCAATCCCGGCAGACGCTGCGCTACGGCAACGTCGACTACAAGAGCAATGTCGCCGGCGTCTGGCCGACCTGGACCCAGATGCAGGACTGGAAGCTGTCCGAAGGCGTGTTCGTCAGCGATGACGACGTCAAGACCTACGCACCGGTGATCGTGCTGGGCGCCACGGTGGCGCAGAACCTGTTTCCGGACCTCGCATCGCCGGTCGGCCGCTACGTGCTGGTCGGCAAGGTGCCGTTCCAGGTGGTCGGCGTGCTGGCCGCCAAGGGCGCCAATGCCTTCGGCTCGGACATGGACGATGTCGCGCTGATTCCCCTGTCGACCGGCTTCGCCCGGGTGTTCGGCAAGCGCTTCCTCGGCGGCATCAACGTCAAACTGGCCGGCGCCGAGGTCGCCGACAGCACCGAAGCCGCGATCACCGAACTGCTGACCGCCCGCCACGGCACCATCGACTTCCAGGTGCGCAGCACCAGTTCGCTGATGGAGATGGCGACCACCACGCAGAACACGCTGACGCTGCTGCTGGGCTCTGTCGCCTTCATCTCGCTGCTGGTCGGCGGCATCGGCGTGATGAACATCATGCTGGTCAACGTCACCGAGCGGACTCGCGAGATCGGCGTGCGCATGGCCACCGGCGCGCGCACCAGCAACATCCTGCTGCAGTTCAACACCGAGGCGCTGGTGATCTGCGGCATCGGCGGCGTCATCGGCGTGCTGCTCGGCATCGCCGCCGC
The DNA here is from genome assembly GCF_051860985.1 of Nevskia sp. NCBI lineage: Bacteria > Pseudomonadati > Pseudomonadota > Gammaproteobacteria > Nevskiales > Nevskiaceae > Nevskia > Nevskia sp. The sequence continues at coordinate 1,977 of NZ_JBIMKV010000038.1, forward strand.
GCTGGTCGCCGAGGCGCTCGGCAGCAAGGTGGTGTTCACCGTTGCCCCGGCGCTGTTCGCGTTTGCCTCCGCGTTCATCACCGGCCTGCTGTTCGGCTACCTGCCGGCGCGCAAGGCCGCCCATCTCGATCCGGTCGTCGCGCTGGCCTCCGAATAGCGCGCAGCACTCCGCCCATCTGCCATGAATGCCACCCGACTTCCGCTCGCCGCCGGCCTTGCGCTGCTGGTCTCCGCCTGCAGCCTGACGCCGGCGATGACGCCGCCCGCGCTGCCGATTCCGGCGCACTACGCGCAGGCCGAGGCGCTCGACCCCACCGGCGCGAAGACCGTCGATGCCACGTGGTGGCGACGCTTCGGCAGCGCCGAGCTGGATCAGTTGATGGCGGATGCGCTGGCTACCAACCACGACCTGGCGGCGGCCGTCGCCCGCATCGAGCAGTCGCGGGCCAATGCCCGGGCGGCGCGTGCGGCGCTGCTGCCGACGGTCAGTGCCTCGGGTTCGGCGTCGGCCAGCCTGCGTGACGGCGACAGCGGCGACGAAGCCAGCGGCGCGAGCCTGAGCGCCGCCTACGAGCTGGACCTCTGGGGCCGCAACGCGGCCACCGCCGCGTCGGCGCAGGCCCGTCTCGATGCCAGCCGCTACAGCCGCGATGCCGTGGCGCTGGTGCTGCAGGGCGATGTGGCGAGCAACTTCTTTCAGATCCTGGCGCTCAAGGACCGGCTGGCGCTGACCGAGGAAAACCGCGCCGCCGCCGCCGAACTGCTGCGCCTTGTGCAGCTGCGCTTCGACAACGGCGCCGCCAACGCGCTGGAACTGGCGCAGCAGAAGACCGCGCTGCTCAACATCGAAGCGACGCTGCCGGCGCTGCGCCTGAGTCTGGAGCAGAGCCACCATGCGCTGGCCGTGCTGCTGGCGCGGGCGCCCGGCGGTTTCACGGTGGCCACCGCATCGCTGGCCGGCATCGTCGCGCCGGCGATCGCGGTCGACGCACCGGCCAGCCTGCTGCTGCAGCGGCCGGATATCCGCGCGTCGGAAAGCCAGCTGATCGCCGCCAATGCCGACATCGGCGTTGCCCGTGCCGCGCTGCTGCCCAGCCTGTCGCTGTCGGCCTCGGCCGGCCTTGATGGCCTGATCACCAGCGGTAGCAGCAGCCTGCTGTCACTGGCGGCCTCGCTGACCCAGCCGATCTTCAACAGCGGGCGCTTGCAGAGCCAGGTGAAGCTCGCCGAGGCGCAGCGCCAGGAACTGGTCGAGAACTACGCGCAGACCGTGCTGCTGGCGCTCAAGGATGTCGAGGACAACCTGGTTGCCGTCGGCAGCAACGAACGGCGTGCGACGCTGCTGACGCAATCGACCGAACAGGCCCGGCTCGCCTACCAGTTGGCCCGCACCCGCTACGACGCCGGCGCCGACGACCTGCTGACTCTGCTCGATGCCCAGCGCACCCGGCTCAACGCCGAAGACAGCCTGGTGCAGGCCGGGCTGGCCCGGCAGACCGCCGCCATCGGCCTGTTCAAGGCGCTGGGCGGCGGTTACTGATCCGCGAACGGCGCGCCGCCGCGCTGCCCCGGCGTGCAACGAAAAACCCCCGCAGCGCGGGGGTTTTTCAGGTCCGACGGAGCCCGTCAGAACGGGATGTCGTCATCCTCGAAATCGGCCGCCGGTGCGGCCTGCGGCTGCGGCGCCGGACGGCTCGGTGCCGGGCGCGAGGCCGGGCCGCTGCTGCGGGCCGGCGGCATCTGGCTGTAGCCGTCGTCCATGCCGCCGCCGGCGCCGCCGCCACGGCCGTCGAGCATCTGCATGTCGTTGACGTTGATCTCGGTGATGTAGCGCTCCTGGCCTTCCTTGTCGGTGTACTTGCGGTAGCGCAGCGAACCCTCGACGTAGATCTTCGAGCCCTTCTTCAGGTACTGGCCGGCGATCTCGGCGAGCTTCCGGGTAATCACCAGGTTGTGCCACTCGGTGCGTTCCTTCTTCTCGCCCGAGCCCTTGTCGTTCCACGATTCCGACGTCGCGAGCGTGAGGTTGCAGAACGCGTCGCCGTTCGGGAAGTACTTCACCTCGGGGTCTTTCCCGATGTTGCCGATCAGAATGACCTTGTTGACGCCGCGTGCCATGTTGCCTCCGTGCTGCTGTGTGGTTTGAAAACGAGTTGGAAGTCACGAAAACAAGCTGGACTATCCGAATTTAAGTTGGGACTGCGTACCTAGCTGAATCAACGACTTGTCGAAGATATAGCTGGCAGGAGCAGTACAAACGCGGGGTTCGTCATCATGTTTCTTCGACCTCAGGAGTCAATCCGGAAAGCGGTTTCCCGCTGCGGCGCGGTATTACAGCACACGGCCAGCGGACGTACTGCGGCTGCGAGCTACACCGGGTGTGGTCTCCGGAACACGTGCCCGCGGTGGCGCTGAGGGACGCTGAATAGCCGCGGGGGGGCCTAGCCGCCGATGCAAGCTGGGACGTCCAACGAGAACGGCGCATGTCGGAAGCACAGGCTCAGCGAGCCGAGACGGTGTGGGTTCGCGGTGCGCCGCCGTTACAAGCTTCACGCGTGGCAGGCTCACCATCAGGCAATCGCAACTATTCGTGGGGGCAAGGTTAAAGCTGGTCCGGGTCCGGGTCCGGTTCCGCTGGTGCTGGTCGATCAGGCCAAAGGCTTTCGAGCTTTCGGAGCGCCTCGCGTTCTTCGGCGTTGAAATTTTCCGGCGATTCCTCGGCTTCCAACTTGAGTTCCTTTCTAGCAGCTACCCTGAAGGGCCTTTCAAGAGCTTTCTGGTTATCCGCAAGCCATCTCAAATGCTCGCTTGCTGCGACAAGTGGCCAACCGATTTCGTCAGATGGCCAGGGCACGAGGTAGGGGTTGATTTCATGCATGACTTCCCATCGACGGGTCATGTCCGCGCCTCTAAACGGAAACTGGCTTCTTTCAGGGCCGCGAAGAAGGTTCGCTCGTGACCAAACGAGCGGGTCTATAGGTGACCAATCACGGAACAGAATCCGCCGGGTCACCATGGACTGAATTCCCGTTGCAAGGAATGAATCGAAAATAGTTGCGTGGAGGGCCTCGGTGGTTGGATGAAGCGCATTCGCATATAGACGAGCCTGATCAAACTTCAATTGGTCCATTGCTAGGCGACACGACACAGCCAACACAAGAATGGCATCCAGGTTGCCCTTCTGAACAACCAAGCTAATTCCCGACTGAACCGACGCCAAGTCGTTAGCCCGGTAAGGGAACGCTGTGAACCGCCCCGGTTTTCCCGGA
>NZ_JBIMKV010000039.1:0-1482 GCF_051860985.1 Nevskia sp.
CGGCCGCTTCGGCCTGCTCGCTGGCGCTGGGCTTGATCGTTTGGAACAGAGTCAGTCCGGTCCGCAGTTCCTGCCGGTCGGCACTCGCAAAATTGACCGCGCGGTTGTCGATCTGCAGCAGCCGGCCCTCGGCATCGCGGACGAACCGGTCCGGAAACGCCGCCTCGATCTCGGGCGTCGCAGTGGGGAAGCTTTCGATCTGGCCCTTCAAGCGGCTGTCGACGAAGTTGACGCTGAGGTTGAGGTCGGACGAGGCAAAGGGCTTCCAGTTGCCGCCGATCTTGATCACCCGGCGGCTGTCCGCGGTCAACCCGGCGTTGCCGCCATCGAGACGGGTGATGTCCACCGTCTCGCCGCGCACCAGGTCAAACACCCGGACATTGGGGGTAACGACCAGCGGTCCGCCCAGCTGCTGGACGGTCGGCGCGGCTTCCTCCTCGGTCACCGATACGAGCAGCCGCAACCGGCTGGACGGCGACCAGTTGAGGCCATAGCCGATCGTCGTCAGCGAGCCGAAATCCGACAGGCTGTCGAGCCCGGCATTGAAGTTGAGCGACAGGTCGCCGATGCCGGCCAGCACATCATTGCGAACCGAGGTCAGCGGCAGGTCGAAGCTGGCCTGGAACTGCCCCTTGTCGCGCCCCAGCGCCACATCCTGGATCAGTCCGCCGCGGTCCGAAAACGACCGTTGGCGCAGCGTCTCGAACCCGGCCTTGAGCGTTGTTGTCACCGGGCCCGCTGGCAGGCTGATCGGGCTGCCCGAGGCCACCGCCTCCGCCGAGCCGAGATCGGTCACCGCCCGTGCCCGGTCCTGCCGCAAGGTACCTGACAGTGCGCCCGCGCCAAACGGGTTGAACGCCGGATCGTTCGCATCGAGCCGGCCCTGCAGCGCAGTGGGATCTAGGTTGCGATCGGTCAGCGTGTCGGTCTCGCTGCGGTTGTAATTGCCGTTGAACGACCAGCGCCAGGCGCCGACATCGCCGTTCAGCGCCACGCCGAGCGACCCTGTCCGGCTGTCCTGCCGCCGCAGCAGCGGCCCCGGCGCCGTGGCATAGCGGAACAGCGTCACCGGTGCATCGAACGGCGAAAACGGGTTGCTCGCCGGAATGCCGAGCGACACCGCGGCCAGACCGAGGCGGGATTCACTGTTGCTGGCCTCGAAGCGCCCGCTGATCGTCGCCGAAACGCTGCCGATCGGCTGGTTCCAGGTCGCCCCCAGGCTGAGATTCTCGGTTTGCGGCTGTAGCGACCGGAACGGCGAAAGGTCGGTGGCTGTGGTCTGGTTGACCCCCACGCCGGCGAAATCGCCGAGCACCGGCGCCCGCTCGGCGGCCACGCCGGGCACCGCGACTACCGATGTGGCGGTGCCGAGCAGCGCCGACAGCGCCGGATCAATCTCGCCGAAGCCGCCGCCCGCCAGCGTCGGCCCGGCAAGGCTGCCGCCCAGCGAAAATGGCTGGCTCGGCGTCGGTGTCAGCACCT
>NZ_JBIMKV010000040.1:0-1005 GCF_051860985.1 Nevskia sp.
GTTTTCTGGCTACTCGGGTGTGGATAAGTCTATCGGGTCGGCTGTTTTTCGATCTCCTTTCTGAGCCTTGTTTCGTTGCCTTGGTGGTGCCGCGGCGGCGGCACTGGAATGCTTGAAGCGCCAGCTCTCGTTGCCGGTCTCCACGATGTGGCAGTGGTGCGTGAGGCGGTCGAGCAAGGCGGTGGTCATCTTGGCGTCGCCAAAGACGCTGCTCCATTCCGAGAAGGTGAGGTTGGTGGTGATCACCACGCTCGTTCTCTCATAGAGCTTGGAGAGCAGATGGAACAGCATGGCACCGCCCGACTGCGTGAACGGCAAGTAGCCCAACTCATCCAGGATCATCAGATCGACGTACATCAGCCGGTGTGCCAGTTGACCGGCCTTGTTCTGCGCCTTCTCCAGTTCCAGGGCGTTGACCAGTTCCACCGTGGAGAAGAAGCGCACCCGCTTGCCATGCATGCGGATCGCCTCGATCCCCAGGCTCGTGGCCAGGTGTGTCTTTCCTGTGCCGGGGCCGCCGACCAGCACCACGTTGTGAGCCGACTCCAGGAAGCGCAGGGTGTGTAGTTGGCGCACCAGCGCTTCATCGAGTTGCGCGTGGGCGAAGTCAAAGCCGGCCAGATCGCGGTGCGATGGGAACCGCGCCACGCGCATCTGGTAGGCCATGGATCGCACCTCGCGCTGCGCGGTCTCGGCCTTGATGAGCTGGTGCAATACGGCCTCATGATCGAGCGACTTCATGCGGGCGGTGCCCAGCACCTCTGGCCAGGCACTGGCCATGCCGTGCAGGCCCAGCGCTTTGAAGGCATCAATGATTTCATGCATGGTCGGACTCCGACGATGCCTCATGAGGCTGTGCATGGCGCAGTCCGTCATAGCGCTGCAGATTGGCCAGTGGCGGCGTGTTGAGCGTGAGCATCGTGACCACCGGCGGCTCGGGCACGCGCTGCTCGTTCAGGCGAGAGAGCACGTTGAGCACGTGCTCGGCACTCACCCGCCCGGACT
>NZ_JBIMKV010000041.1:0-877 GCF_051860985.1 Nevskia sp.
TCACCTGCTGCTGCGCATTGGAGGCCAGGGCATCCAGGGTGCCGGCTGTGTTGCGCAGGCGCGAGGCGAACTCTTCGGCGCGCGCGATGGTGACGACGCGAGCGGTCAGGTTGCCGGGCGAGGACGACACGTCGCTCCATGCGTTGAGCATGTCGTTCATGGCCGCACCCAGGCCGCTGGTGCCAACCGGGAAAGCCGCTTCAAGCTGCTGCAGGCGTGCCAGCCGCAACGCGTCGGACGCCGCCACCGAGCCGGTCGTGCGCGCTTCGCGTGTGAGGAATTCGTTGTGGGCGCGCTCGACGGTGGAAATGTCCATGCCCTTGCCGAAGTAGCCACTGCCCATCTTCTGGTAGCCGGACGACACGAGCTCGACGTTCTGCCGCGAATAACCAGCGGTGTTGACGTTGGCGATGTTGTGCCCCACCACCTGCAGGGCCGCCAGGTTGTTGGTGAGTGCGCGCGTGGCGATGTTCAGGGAAGACATGCGGTACTGGCCTCGTTATCCCTGAGCGCGTTGGAGGCTCAGGGTGGTGTTGATGGCACGGCTCAGTTTGGCGGCGTATTGCGGGTCGGTCGCGTAACCGGCCTTCTGCAGACCACTGGCAAAGCCCTGCACCGAACCAAGCTGCTCCATCACCTGGCCGTAGCGCGGGCTCTGGCTGATGAGCTGGGCGTAATCGCGGAAAGAGTCGGCGTAAGAGTCGTAAGCGCGGAACTTCGCAGTGACCTTGCGCGGCTCGCCGTCGATGTATTCGGTGGTCGTGATCTCGGCGACCTTGCCCTTCCAGTTGCCGGTGGCCTTGATGCCGAACAGGTTGAACGAGGGCGATCCATCGGCGTGGCGGATCTCGCTGCGGCCCCAGCCGGTTTCGTGGCC
>NZ_JBIMKV010000043.1:0-766 GCF_051860985.1 Nevskia sp.
TTCTGAAGACCGGCATCGCCGGCTCGCTCATTGCTGTGATCTGCTGCGCCACGCCTTTGCTGGTTGTCCTGCTCGGCGCGATCGGGTTGTCGGCCTGGCTGGGCTGGATCGATTATGTCCTCATGCCGGCGCTCGCCTTCTTTGTCGCGCTCACCGGCTATGGCCTCTGGCGCCGACAACGCGCCGCAGATTGCTGTGCGACTGAAACACAAACGAACAAGGAAAATAGCTGAACATGTCAGACTGCTGCACCACCGAAGGAAGCCGTAAGGGCGGCTACGACCTTGCCGTCATCGGCGCCGGATCGGCCGGATTCTCGGCCGCGATCACCGCCGCCGATCAGGGCGCCAATGTCGCGCTGATCGGCCACGGCACCATCGGCGGCACCTGCGTCAATGTCGGCTGCGTGCCGTCGAAGACGATGATCCGCGCGGCCGAGGCGCTGCATGGTGTGCGGGCCGCGCAACGCTTTCCCGGCCTGGTCGGGGAAGCAAGCGTGGCCAACTGGCCCGCGCTCGTCGCGGCCAAGGACGAGCTGGTCACCAGCTTGCGGCAGAAGAAATATATTGACCTGCTGCCCGAGTACAACGGCGTTGCCTATCTGGAAGGCGCGGCGCGTCTGAACGGGCAGGGCGTGATGGTGAATGGCGCCGCGATTTCAGCGGGCAAGATCATCATCGCGACCGGCACCTCGCCGGCCCTGCCGGACATTCCCGGCATTGAGGAGGTGCCTTATCTCACCAGCACGACTGCCCTGGAACTTGGC
>NZ_JBIMKV010000044.1:0-764 GCF_051860985.1 Nevskia sp.
CTACGCGGCAGTGAACGTGGCCTAGGGTTCGTCGCGATCCCCAGTCAATTTCTGAGCTGCCTACGCGGCAGTGAACGCTCCAGAGAGGCCGAGAACGTGGGCGCAGCATTTCTGAGCTGCCTACGCGGCAGTGAACGCGGGCGGCAGCCAGCGTCTGCAGCGTGGCCTTTTCTGAGCTGCCTACGCGGCAGTGAACTGATCCACGACGCGCCGGTCACGATTTCAGCCTTTCTGAGCTGCCTACGCGGCAGTGAACAGAGAAGAACTTGCTGGCCTTCCTCATTCCCTTTTTCTGAGCTGCCTACGCGGCAGTGAACCAAGGCGCGGCCAGTGCCACCGATCGCGAATTTTTCTGAGCTGCCTACGCGGCAGTGAACTGGCCCGCTATGTCTTCGTCTGCGGCGACGGTTTTCTGAGCTGCCTACGCGGCAGTGAACCCTGCACCGGAGCTGTACGTACAAACCGCCATCCACTTGCGCAGCATCGCCCTACAACATGAGCGGCCATTGCCAGCGCGAATGCGCATCGGCGCCATAGAACCTGAGCATCGACGGCAATAAACTGCCCACCGGCGGCAAGAGACTGCGCAGCGTCGCCAACTTGCTGCGCAGCGCTGGCAGCACCTTGCGCACCTTCGCCAAACCGTTGCGCAGCGTCGCCAGCATCCTGCGCGGTGTTGCCACGGCTATTGCGCAACCTCGGACTTGAGCTTGCGCATCGACTCGCCCTTGAGCGCGATCTTGAGGCTGGAATGCACCAGGCGG
>NZ_JBIMKV010000045.1:0-699 GCF_051860985.1 Nevskia sp.
GGCACCTCCGGCGCGGCTTTCTGAGCTGCCTACGCGGCAGTGAACATCCGTCAGCCCTTCGCCTTCCATGTTCATCATTTCTGAGCTGCCTACGCGGCAGTGAACATGCCACTTCGGAGTCTTTGCGGATTGACTCATTTCTGAGCTGCCTACGCGGCAGTGAACGTCGCCACCTGCCCTGTTGGGCCGGTGCGCGTTTTCTGAGCTGCCTACGCGGCAGTGAACACCATGTTCATTGACTGGCTCAGCATGGTCATTTTCTGAGCTACCTACGCGGCAGTGAACAACGAACATCACGGCGAGTCGTTGAACGGGCATTTCTGAGCTGCCTACGCGGCAGTGAACTGATGCCGCTCAATTTCGGCGTGGTGGACTTTTTTCTGAGCTGCCTACGCGGCAGTGAACAGATCAGTTTCCCGGTCACGATCCGGCATCGTTTTCTGAGCTGCCTACGCGGCAGTGAACTGAAGATCCGCGACGGCGAATCGGTGGTCGAGTTTTCTGAGCTGCCTACGCGGCAGTGAACTCGGGGATGAATGGAGCGTCGAAGGGGATCATTTTCTGAGCTGCCTACGCGGCAGTGAACAAGCGGCCAACGGTGTTACGTCGTGCGCATTCTTTCTGAGCTGCCTACGCGGCAGTGAACGGGGTCCGGCATGCAGGCACAGACAGGAATGATTTCTGAGCTGCCTACGCGGC
>NZ_JBIMKV010000046.1:0-642 GCF_051860985.1 Nevskia sp.
ATCATCGGCGGTCCCGGGCTTAACTTCTCTGTTCGGGAGGGGAAGAGGTGAACACCAGGCCAATAGCCACCAACAAGGTCTTTGTTGGTTTGTGTGGTATGGGGAAGGGGGTGAAGCGGATCGTCGCACCGTCCATTCCAATAGCCACCAACAAGCTCTTTGAGTTATCAATTTTGAATTTCGAATGATTGAACGACTGAATATTTTATTCGGTCATTCGGTCATTGGCACATTCAGCATTGATTTTCATGTCATATTGGAAGTAAAAGAGAGAGAGATAAAGATATGTTAATGTGCAAGCTGTTGGGTAATTAGTACTGCTCGGCTGAATGTATTTCTACACGTATACCTGCAGCCTATCAACGTCGTAGTCTACAACGACCCTTATGTGGAAGATTCATCTTCGGGCTAGTTTCGCACTTAGATGCTTTCAGCGCTTATCTATTCCCCACATAGCTACCCGGCCATGCCACTGGCGTGACAACCGGTTCACCAGCGGTGGGTCCACCTCGGTCCTCTCGTACTAAAGGCAGCCCCCGTCAATCTTCCTACGCCCACCACAGATAGGGACCGAACTGTCTCACGACGTTCTGAACCCAGCTCGCGTGCCACTTTAATCGGCGAACAGCCGAACCCTTGGGA